>NZ_CP191849.1:4740000-5060000 GCF_050956135.1 Actinoplanes sp. CA-131856
GACCTTGCCAGGTAGACCGGCCACGGTGGTGGTGCTGGTGCCTAGCGGTTGGGGTTGTGGGTTGGTCGTTGGTTGAGAATTGCACAGTGGACGCGAGCATCTTGTTTTCTGTGGTTAAGTTGTCAAGGGCGAACGGTGGATGCCTTGGCACCAGGAGCCGATGAAGGACGTGGGAGGCCGCGATAGGCCTGGGGGAGCTGTCAACCTAGCTGTGATCCCAGGGTGTCCGAATGGGGAAACCTGGCACGAGTCATGTCGTGTCATCCGCACCTGAATTCATAGGGTGTGTGAGGGGAACGCGGGGAAGTGAAACATCTCAGTACCCGTAGGAAGAGAAAACAACATGTGATTCCGTGAGTAGTGGCGAGCGAAAGCGGATCGAGCCTAAACCGATTGCGTGTGATAGCTGTCAGGCGTTGCGCTGTCGGGGTTGTGGGAGCCACTTGAGAATGCTGACACTTCTCGAAGAGTTACAAAGCCAGTAGCTAACTGAATGGTGTGGGAAAGCCAACCGTAGAGGGTGAGAGTCCCGTACGTGAAAGCTTCTGGCCTCTTTGTGGATTTCCCGAGTAGCAGCGGACTCCTAGAATCTGCTGTGAATCTGCCAGGACCACCTGGTAAGGCTGAATACTTCCTGGTGACCGATAGCGGACGAGTACCGTGAGGGAATGGTGAAAAGTACCCCGGGAGGGGAGTGAAATAGTACCTGAAACCGTTCGCCTACAATCCGTCAGAGCCTGTTAAAGGGTGATGGCGTGCCTTTTGAAGAATGAGCCTGCGAGTTAGTGGCATGTGGCGAGGTTAACCTGTGTGGGGTAGCCGTAGCGAAAGCGAGTCTGAAGAGGGCGTTTTTAGTCGCATGTTCTAGACCCGAAGCGGGGTGATCTAGCCATGGGCAGGTTGAAGCGTGGGTAAGACTGCGTGGAGGACCGAACCCACCAACGTTGAAAAGTTGGGGGATGACCTGTGGTTAGGGGTGAAAGGCCAATCAAACTCCGTGATAGCTGGTTCTCCCCGAAATGCATTTAGGTGCAGCGTCGTGTGTTTCTTGCCGGAGGTAGAGCACTGGATGGTCTAGGGGGCCTACAAGCTTACCGAAATCAGCTAAACTCCGAATGCCGGTAAGTGAGAGCGCGGCAGTGAGACTGCGGGGGATAAGCTTCGTAGTCGAGAGGGAAACAGCCCAGATCACCAGCTAAGGCCCCTAAGCGTGTGCTAAGTGGAAAAGGATGTGGGGTCGCTTAGACAACCAGGAGGTTGGCTTAGAAGCAGCCATCCTTTAAAGAGTGCGTAATAGCTCACTGGTCAAGTGGTTCCGCGCCGACAATGTAGCGGGGCTCAAGCACACCGCCGAAGCTGTGGCATTCACACAATACATCCGCCCTGAGATTCGTCTTGGGGTGCAGTGGTGTGGATGGGTAGGGGAGCGTCGTGCTACCAGGGAAGCGGCGGAGTGATCCAGCCGTGGAGGTTGCACGAGTGAGAATGCAGGCATGAGTAGCGAATGAAGGGTGAGAACCCCTTCCGCCGGATGACCAAGGGTTCCAGGGCCAGGCTAATCCGCCCTGGGTGAGTCGGGGCCTAAGGCGAGGCCGAGAGGCGTAGTCGATGGATAACGGGTTGATATTCCCGTACCCGCGAAGGAACGCCCAAGACGAACCTCACTGTACTAACCACCTCAAGTGCCGGCGGTCTTCGGATCAATGGTAGGCGAGCTGGGATCTTGGTGGGTAGTAGTTTAGTGATGGGGTGACGCAGGAAGGTAGATGATCCCAGGCGGTGGTTGTCCTGGGGTAAGCGTGTAGCCCGTGTCATAGGTAAATCCGTGACACATGATGGGTGAGACGTGATGCCGAGCCGTTTCAGGTGAAGTCATTGATCCTATGCTGCCGAGAAAAGCCTCTAGCGATGTTCCGAGCGGCCCGTACCCTAAACCGACACAGGTGGTCAGGTAGAGAATACTAAGGCGACGGGTGAACTGTGGTTAAGGAACTCGGCAAATTGCCCCCGTAACTTAGGGAGAAGGGGGGCCGGACGCGTGAAGCCCCTTTGCTGGTGGAGCGTGGTATGGCCGCAGAGAGCAGGGGGAAGCGACTGTTTACTAAAAACACAGGTCCATGCCAAGTCGTAAGACGATGTATATGGACTGACGCCTGCCCGGTGCTGGAACGTTAAGGGGACCTGTTAGCCCGTAAGGGCGAAGCGGAGAACTTAAGCGCCAGTAAACGGCGGTGGTAACTATAACCATCCTAAGGTAGCGAAATTCCTTGTCGGGTAAGTTCCGACCTGCACGAATGGCGTAACGACTTCCCCACTGTCTCAACCACAGGCCCGGCGAAATTGCAGTACGAGTAAAGATGCTCGTTACGCGCGGCAGGACGGAAAGACCCCGGGACCTTTACTATAGCTTGACATTGGTATCCGAATTTAATTGTGTAGGATAGGTGGGAGCCGGTGAAGCTTGGACGCCAGTTCGGGTGGAGGCAATCTTGAAATACCACTCTGTTGGGTTTGGGTATCTAACTTGCGGCCCTGATCGGGTCGAGGGACAGTGTCTGGTGGGTAGTTTAACTGGGGCGGTTGCCTCCTAAAGGGTAACGGAGGCGCCCAAAGGTTCCCTCAGCCTGGTTGGCAATCAGGTGTTGAGTGTAAGTGCACAAGGGAGCTTGACTGTGAGACTGACGGGTCGAGCAGGGACGAAAGTCGGGACTAGTGATCCGGCACTTGCGTGTGGAAGCGGTGTCGCTCAACGGATAAAAGGTACCCCGGGGATAACAGGCTGATCTTCCCCAAGAGTCCATATCGACGGGATGGTTTGGCACCTCGATGTCGGCTCGTCGCATCCTGGGGCTGTAGCAGGTCCCAAGGGTTGGGCTGTTCGCCCATTAAAGCGGTACGCGAGCTGGGTTTAGAACGTCGTGAGACAGTTCGGTCCCTATCCGCCGTGCGCGTTGGATACTTGAGAAGGGCTGTCCCTAGTACGAGAGGACCGGGACGGACGAACCTCTGGTGTGCCAGTTGTCCCGCCAGGGGCACGGCTGGTTGGCTACGTTCGGAAGGGATAACCGCTGAAAGCATCTAAGCGGGAAGCTCGCTTCGAGATGAGGTATCCCACCACCTTGAGTGGGTAAGGCTCCCTATAGACGATGGGGTTGATAGGCCGGAGATGTAAGCCAGGTAACTGGTTCAGTCGACCGGTACTAATAGGCCGAGGGCTTAACCACCCTAAACTTATGAGCGCGTCCACTGTGTGATTCACAGCAAACGAACAACCACCCCTCACCAGGTGAGGGTTGCTGGTTTGTTCCGCTGATGGTTGTTTCGGTGGTCATAGCGGAGGGGAAACGCCCGGTCTCATTCCGAACCCGGAAGCTAAGCCCTCCAGCGCCGATGGTACTGCACTCGGGAGGGTGTGGGAGAGTAGGACGCCGCCGGACTCAACGTGAAACAGTAGGCCCACCCGGGATCGGGTGGGCCTACTGTCGTATACGGGCCTGTCAGAAAGTGGCGACCGGATTTACCGGGCTGCCGGAGGTGCCGGCCAAGCGGAGTGGGGCGATGGTGAGCTGGAAATCCCATTGGGCCAGCTCGGCGGCCGTTGTGGCGCATGCTTCCAGGTCGCAATTGTCGAGGAGCCACAGGCCCATTGCTACCAGGGCTACGGCGTGGACCGGCATCAGGATGTTCTCGTAACCTGACGGCTGCACGTCCTGGGGTGTGTCGGCGCCGATCAGGGCCACGCCTCGTTCGTGTAGCCATGGCAGGCAGGACGCGTGCCAACCCGACTGGATGATGCCGCGGCTGTCGATTGAGGCTTCGCGGCGAGCGCGGCCGTTTCCTGTTCGTAGAAGCACCGCGTCGCCCGGGCGTACCTCTATGTCCTGGTCTTGCTCGGCCTGTTCCAGGTCAGCGGGATGGACAGCCTCTCCTGGTTCCAGCCACGGGACGTTGCGGGCCTTGGCGATGTCCAGCAGGACGCCCCGTGTGGTGATGCCCGGCGCTGCCTCCGTCACCGCTGCCCATGACGCGCCTGTCTCGGTGTTCGTCTTGGTGGCGGGACGGTTGTTGTAGAGCTTGCCGTCCCAGGACAGATGGCATGGCGCGTCCAGGTGGGTCAGGGTGTTGCCGTGATAGGCGAAGGCCAGCCGCTCGTTGGTGAAGCCCCAGCGGTTGTCGTTGTGGAACAACGGTGGCATGTATTCGGCACCTGGCATGTCCACGGCGCGGGGGACTGTTGTCGTCGAGCGTTCCATGTCGCCGGGGGCGGTCAGCTCCCAGGCGCACGACACGCTGCTGCCATGTTTCACCGAGCGGGCGGCGGCCAGGCGTACGTCGTCGGTTATGAGATTCAGCGTGCCGCGCTGGTCGTCGTCGCCCCACCGGCCCCAGTTCGACAGGCTGGTGAAATAGCCGAGCACCTCGTCCTGTGTGGGAACCATCCGGGCAGCGTACGGCAGCTAGTCGGTCCAGGCCCGGAGCTTGTCGGGGTTGCGCACGGCCCAGATGTGAGTGATCCGGTCGTGCGCCACCTCGAACGCCATGACCGTTGCCGTGGCGCCGGCCTGCCGGATCACGAGGCCGGGGCGGCCGTTCACCGTGCGTTCGACGATGTCCATGTTCGGCATGATGCGGAACAACGTGGCGGCGTACTGGGAGATCTGCTCCCGGCCCTGGAGCGGGTGCTGGACGGCGCTGACCTGGCCTCCGCCGTCGGCCGTCACGGTGACGGCCGGGTCCAGGAGCGCCACCAGGGCGGCGATGTCCTTCGCCTCCCACGCCCGCTTGAATTCGCGGACCACTGGGGCCTGGCCGGCCGGCGGCGTGCGGGACGGACGGGACTCGTGGACGCGGCGGCGGGCCGAGGACGCCAGTTTCCGGCAGGCCACCGGTGTGCGGCCGATCATCGTCGCGACCTCGGCGAAGGGGTAGCCGAAGACGTCGTGCAGGATGAAGGCCACGCGCTCGGCCGGTGTCATGGCGTCCATGACGATCAGGAAGGCCATGCTGAGTGACTCGTGCAGGGTGACCCGGTCGGACAGGTCGGCGACGTCGGCGGGAATCGGCTCGGGGATCCACGAGCCCACGTAACGCTCCCGGCGGGAGCGGGCCGAGCCGAGCAGGTCCAGGCAGATGCGGGTGGCCACAGTGGTCAGCCACGCCGCGGGATTCTCGATGGCGTCCTGCTGGGGGCGGGCGAGCGCGTACCACCGGGCGTACGTCTCCTGGACCGCGTCCTCGGCGTCCGCCAGGGAGCCGGTCATGCGGTAGGTCAGGCCGAGCAGCTGGCGGCGCTCGTCGGTGATCGCGCTCATGGTCGTCATGTCTACCTGACGGCCGCGGCACATTCTCGTGGGCTGTGTCGTCGAGGTGGGCATGCGGAAGACTTTCACTTTCCTGGCAGCGGCGCTCCTGCTGATCGTCGTCGCCCAGTTCGTGTTCGCCACGACCGGCGGTTTCCACGCGAGTTCCTACCGGCTGCATCATGCGATGGGGTACGTCATCTTCTTCGTGCCGCTGGTCATGGCGATCGTGGCCGCGGCGGGGCACCTGCCGGCGCGGCTGGTCTGGACGTCGGTGCTGGTCGTCGTTCTCGACTCGCTGCAGGTGGTGATCGCCGAGGTGGGTGGGCTGTGGACCGCCCTGCACGGGCTCAACGGGCTGGCGATCCTCGCCGCATCGGCGTGGCTGTGCAAGGCTCAGCACGAGCGGAGCAGCGTGCCGGCCCCGTAGACCGTGGGGCAACGGGCCCGGCCGATCTCCGATAGCGTCGGTCCTCGATGGATGACCCAGCGATGACCGACCTGGCGGCCTTCGTGGCCCGTCTCATGCCCGTGCTGATCGAGCGCGTCCCGGTGCCGCCCGCCGAACTGCTGGGCCGCCTGGCCGTGCCGTCCGAGGAGACTTCCCAGCCGCCGCGTCCACGGCATCACAGCGAGCCCGAGTTCCTGAGCGATGTGCGGGTCCTCGGCCCGCTCCCGCCGGAACGCCTCCTCGGCGCCCTCGAACGCGCGATCGGCCGCCTTGACTGGACTGTCGGCGTCACCGTGCTCGCGGGCCTTCCGACACCATCGGAGACCCGGTTCGCCTTCGTCGCGTCCTTCGGCGCCGACGGCGAGGCGGTGAGCGCGGCCGTCCTGCTGGAGCGTCTGCGCCCCGGCCTGGCCGCACGCGTGGCGTCGCTGGCCCGGAGCCTCAGGACCCATCCGGCGATCGCGCCCGTTCTCGAGGCCGACCCGGTCGCGCTCGACCGGCCCGCGCCCGGATCGAAGGGCTGGGCCGAGGAGGCGGCGCAGTCCGAGGTTGCCATCGCGGCCAGGCACGGGGCTGGGCACATCGGGCTCGCGGTCGCGGTGGCCGGCGTCGTGGTCGAGCAGGCCGACCCGCCGGTGATCGTGCCAAGGACCGCGGCCATCGTCGGGCTCGGCCTGGCGGCGGCGGTCCGGCTGCTGCGAGAGATTCCGATGCCGCCCTCGTACGCCGCGGCGCTGCTCGCGAAGATCCGATCCGAATACCTGCTACCTCGCCATGCGTCCGGCTCGGTGACGGTGGCCGACCACCGCTTCGGCCTGCTCGAAGGAGCGTTCCCCGGTGCACGGGGTTCCGTTGACGGCACGGCCTCGGGTCGCGGTGACGGGCCGGTGAGAGGTGGGCCGCCGGACGGCTGGCTCACCCCTGCCGCCGGTGGTGACGAGCCGGTCGGCGCAGTGTTCGCCCCGGCCGCGGACTTCTCCGCGAACGGGCTGGCTGTGGTGGTGGACGGGGGTGTGGTCGTGCGCGCGGGGGTGGGCGACGGGCATGTTCGCGTCGAGATGGCTGTGCTGGGCGAGGAGCCGGGCGAGGTGGAGGACGGATGGGAGGAAGTCGTCGAGCTCAGCTGGCGGGCGGTCGAAGGGCGGGCGTCGGTCGTCTCTCCCGACGGGGCGGTCGGTGGACGGTTGCGGGGGCTGACGCCACCCTGGCCGGGTGACTACCGGGTGCGGGTCCACGCTGTCGACCGGGACAGTGGGGACAGCGAGTTCGAACGGTACAAGCTGGTGGTCTGGGCCGGGCCGCCGGGGCCGGAGGTCGCGCACAAGCGCGTCGATCAGCTCGGATATCGGCTGCGCGGGGAGACGGTTCCGGAGCGGGCGGCCCGGCCGGAACACGCCTATCGCTGGGTGCGCCGCAGCCGGCTGAGCGTGGCGGCCACGATCACCGTCGTGACCGGGGCGACGGTGGAGGAGGCGTTGCGGGCGTTCGGAGCCGACCCGGAACAGCCGGTGCCGATCGACGCCATAGTGCGTGACCTCTCGCTGCGCGGGGCGATCGACCCGTGGGTGATCGCGCTCGACGCCGGCGACGCCGTCATCCTGGTCGAGGACAACGGCTATCGAGGGGCGAACCCGGGCGTGCTGGCCGCCGCGTCGGCCGGCGGCCGGGCCGCGAGCATGTTCTGGAACGTCAACTCCCTGACCCGCCTGTCGTTCGCCGAGCACGGCGACCTGCTGGCCTCGTTCGAGCCGTGGGGCGGGGAGGAGATCCCGACCGCGGCGGCCGAGGCCCTGAACGGCATCGACTTCGCCGAGCGGGGCTACCGCAAGGAGAAGGGCCTGGCCGCGGTCGAACGCTTCACCGGCCGTGGCATCGCCGCCGCCGACGTGACGCGCATGTTCGCGGCCGGCTTGGGATATCGCATCAATGGATGAGGGTGATCGCGTGCCGCACATCGAACTGCCACCGCTTCCGGGCATCGTCGGCCTGCTGGCCGCCTTCCCGGGCACCGCCGAAGCGCTCAACGGCCTGGCCGAGGCCCTGCTGCGGGGCCCGTCCCCGCTGACCCCGGCCCAGCGGGAGACGATCGCCGCCCACGTCTCCCGCCGCAACGACTGCGACTTCTGCGCCGAGACCCACGGTGCCGTCGCCCGCCATCTGACCGCAGCCGACAAGGCCCGTACCGACAGCGCCGGTGTCGACAGCGCCCGTGCCGACAGTCCCAATGGCGTCGTCGCGGGCGCCGAAACGCGCGGCGCCGGCGGTGAGGGGCTGATGGAGGCTCTGCTGGCGCTGGCGGACAAGGTGCGGATCGGCGGCCGGGAGGTTGGCCGCGGCGACGTCGAGCGGGCCAAGGCGGCGGGGGCCGATGATCGGATGGTGCACGACACGGTCTTGATCGCGGCGGCGTTCTGCATGTTCAACCGTTATGTAGATGGGCTGGGCACGCTGACGCCGGCGGAGCCGGCGCACTACGAGCGGCACGCCGGCATGCTGGCCGCGGGTGGTTATCTGCGCTGATCAGCGCGGTGGTAGCTCCTGCAGCGCCCAGCTGTTGCCGTCGGGATCTTTGAAGTGCACGAAGCGGCCCCACGGCTGGGGATCGACCTCGGTGCACTCGACGCCCACTTGGACCAGGTGTTTGTGGGCCGCATCGGCGTCGGGGACCACGATCTGGATCTCCTGGGAGCCGGGGGTCTTGTCGGTGATGCCCTCGCCCAGGCAGATCGAGCAGGCCGAGCCGGGCGGGGTCAGCTGGACGAAGCGCAGGCCCTCGGTGACCCGCTGGTCATGATCGGCGTTGAAGCCGATCCGCACGTAGAATTCCTTGGCCCGGTCGACGTCGGTCACCGGTACGGGGACGAGCTCGATTTTCCAGTCCATGGGCACACCGTAGGCGAGGGGTACGACATTCAGCCCCGGTCGGCGGCCGCGACTCGGAGCGCTGTCAACGCCATTTCGCATCGGGAAACGGATGGGATAGGCTCGCAGAGGCTTGTTCCTGTTCCGTCACTGAGGAGTTACAGCCGTGGGAGCAGTGCCGTCAGCGCCGATGGTGGAGGAAGAGAGCCAGTCGCGCTCGGTCGCGGCGGTCGAACGGGCGATGGACGTTCTGCTCTACTTCGGCCGGGTCGACGCGCCCGACCTGGGCGTCACCGAGATCGCGGGCGCGCTGGGCCTGACCAAGGCCGCGGTGCACCGCATCCTGACCGCCCTGCGCAGCCGCGAGCTGATCACCCTCGACCCGTCCACCCGGCGCTACGCGCTCGGGCACGCCGCGGTGGCGCTGGGCCGGGCCTATCTGGCCCGCACGGACGTCCGGGCCATGGCCGCGCCCGAGCTGAAATATCTCTCGGAGAAATACAAGGAGACGGCCACCCTGTCGCTGCGCCGCGGTGACACCCGGCTGTACGTCGACCAGGTCGTGCCCGACCAGGAACTGCGCCTCGAGGTCACCCTGGGCATCCCGTTCCCGCTGCACGCCGGCGCGTCCTCCAAGGCGTTCCTGGCCTTCGTGCCGAGCGCCGACCGGGAGACCTACCTGAGCCGGCACACCCTGGAGCGGGTCACCGAGAAGACCATCGTCGACGTGGCGAAACTCCGCAAGGACCTGAACGCCGCGGCCAAGAAGGGCTACACGACCTCGCTCGGTGAGCGCCAGGCCGGCGCCGCCTCGATCGCGTACCCGATCTTCGACCACGACGGACGCCTGGTCGCCGTGATCAGCGTGGCCGGTCCGGCGATGCGCTTCAAGCCCGAGGCGAGCAAAGCGCTGATCGCTGACCTGGGAGCTTCCGCGGCGCGCGTCTCCGGCCAGCTCGGCTACGTCGCCTGACGGCGATCCTCAGGCCGCCGCCTGCTCGAACGACTCCTGCCAGACCGCCCACCGGGTCTGCGGGCCCAGCGCCTTGGCCCGGTACATGGCCAGGTCGGCCCGGTGCACGATGATGTCGTGGGTGAGCTCGCCCGGCGCCGACACCGCGATGCCGATGCTGGCCCGCAACGGGATCAGCTTGCCGTCGACCACGACCGGGGCCAGCGACGAGGCGATGCGGCCGGCCACGTCGTACGCCTGCTCCGGGAAGTCCAGGCCGGGCAGCACCACGGAGAACTCGTCGCCGCCGAGCCGGCACGGCAGGCCCCAGCCGGGCACGCTCTCGCGCAGGACCCGGGCGAACTCGACCAGCACGAGGTCGCCGGACTTGTGGCCCAGCGTGTCGTTGATGCCCTTGAAGCCGTTGAGGTCGATGACCATGACCGCGCTGTGCTTGCCGTTTCGGGCGTCGCGTTCCAGCGTCCGGTTCGAGGTGGCGCGGAACGGGACACGGTTGGCCAGGCCGGTCAGGCCGTCGGTGACCGCCCGCTCGTCGCTCTCCTGCTGCACCAGCGTCTGGCGGGCCAGCACGATCACGCTGATGACCGTGCCGCCCAGGGCCAGGCCGCCCCACGGCCACAGCGAACCCGAGCGGATCGCGGCCGTGAGCATCAGGCCGTTGGCCACGGCGATCGCGGCGAACGGCATGAAGCGCGCCGCCGGGAACCGGCGCCGGGACTCCCGCCGCTCGTGGTGGCCCCGGCACTGCTCCACCGCGGCCGCGGCCAGCAGGGCGTCCGCGGTCAGCCAGCAGATGAACTGCCACGGCGAATTCGTGTCGACCAGCTCGTGGCTGCGCAGATAGCCGTGCACGGCGTCGCCCGCGAAGAGCACGAGCGCGCCCGCGGTCAGCATGCGCAGCGCCCGCGGCGTGGAGCCGAGGGTGCCGCGCAGCAGCACCCGCGCCACGCTGAACAGCAGGGCCAGGTCGGCGATCGGATAGACGGCGGCCGGCAGGATCACGCTGCCCGAGAACCCGTGCTGCGAGATGTACAAGCCGAACGAGAAGTACCACAGCAGCATGCAGCCGCCGACCAGCACGACCGACGCGTCGAGCGCGGTCTTCCACCGCTCACGGCGCGAGGTGGCCGGCAGCGGGAACAGTTGCAGGGCCAGCAGCAGCGCGACGACGAACGCCACATGCGTCACGTCGTCCACCATCGTCGTGCCGGCGAGGGCGAACACGGGCGAGACCACCAGCACCAGGAAGCTCAGCGCCACCGCCCGCCACGCGGGCCCCGCCTTGCGGGAGGCCTGGACGGCCGCGGCCAGCCCGATCAGGCCGAAGACGCTCCGGGCGACCTCGGCCACCTGGTCGTAGTGCCGATATCCGTTGAACAGCGCGCTCACCGACAACGCGAGCACGACCGCATAAAGGAGACCCAGGCACAGGTACGCGGCCTTCCAGTTCCTCATGGTCCCCTCACGGATCCGCCACCACCGACCTGCCCAGCATCGGTAGTGGCGGAGCCGACTTGAGGATCGTCAGTTGTCCCAGACCAGCGCGTCACCGACCGGGCGCTGCGCGCCGCCGCTCGGGGTGTTCACCACGGCGCCGCCGGCGACCATGGTGGTCGAGCCGCCGCCGTCGAGGTTGACGGCGTCGCGCAGTCCGAGCGCCTTGGCCACCTCGGCCGTCTCGTCCATGGTCGTGCCCACGCTGGTGGTCATGCGGCCGTCGATGGTCGCCAGCACGAGGTCGCCGTGCCGGTCGGTGCCGGCGATGGTGCGCGGGTTGCGGTCGAAGAAGCTGCCCGTGCCGTCCGGCACCACGATGGCGCCCTTCTCGACGAGGCGGTAACGGCCGTTCACCGCGTACGTGCCCGGCTCGATCGCCACCCGGCGCCCGGCGGCGTCGGTCACCCGGTGCTTCACACTCAGGCAGCCGCTGGCCAGGGCGGTCAGTGCGGTCGCCTGCTCGCCGGAGGCCTGGAGCGACGTCTGGCCCTTGGCCAGGGCGGTTCCCCGCGTGGTGGCGACGCGCACGACGCAGCCGCGCTTGTCGAGGACGACCTCAGTTCCGGCGCCGGCGGGCGTCTGGGCCCCGAACTCCGGCGTGAACTCGGCGACGGCCGCCGACGGGTCGTTGATCTGCGCGATCGGCAGCGACGCCTTGGTTCGGGGGTTCAAGACCGTTCCCTCGTACGACAGTTTGCCCACCGCCATCGTGTTGCGCCGCGAGTCGATGACCAGGTCGGCCTCGGCCACGTCGGTGGTCGGCTCGCTGAGCAGCCGGCCCTGGTAGACGCCCAGCCCGACCGGCGTTCCCGGGTAGAGCTGGCTGGCCGTGAAGGTGAAGAACGACGCGTTGACGCCCGCGACAGCGTCCTTGGCCAGCTCGCTGACCGTCTCGGTGCGGGACAGATCGGCGCCGTACGTCGCCTTGAGGTGCCCGCGCGCCCGATCGGGGTCGATGGTCAGCACGTTGACCCGCCACGGGCCTTTCGTGGTCGTGTTGATCTCGCCGGAGGGTGCCGGCTCGGTACCGCGCACGATCCGCGTCAGCGTGACGCCGCGCTCCAGCGTCTGCACGGTGCGCGTCTCGGTCAGCCCGGCGTCGCCGAGCGGGAGCGGACCAGCGGCGGGGGCGGGGTGGGCGGGCGTCAGCGACGCCAGCATCACACCCGCGACCAGGTGATGAATCATGATCGATATCCTGGGCGCCGGACCCGACATCTACCTGACCAACCCATTAAGGCCTAATGTCCGGTCACCGGCAAGCGGACGGCAAGCGCGCCGCAAGCGGCCGCGGCGAGGCTGGCCGGCATGAGCACACTCCTGGGCATCTGGGCCCACCCCGACGACGAGGCCTATCTGTCCGGCGGCCTGATGGCGCTGGCCGCCGACCGCGGCGACCGGGTGGTCTGCGTGACCGCCACCCGGGGCGAACTGGGCACCAGCGACCCGCAGCGATGGCCGCCGTCCCGCCTGGCCGCCGAGCGCGCCACCGAGCTGGCGCGCTGCCTGCGGATCCTCGGCGTCACCGAGCACCACTGGCTCGGCTATGCCGACGGCGGCTGCCCGGCCGTCCCGGCCGGCGAGGCGATCGCGAAGCTGGCCGCCCTGATCGGCGAGATCCGCCCCGACACCGTGGTCACCTTCGGTCTCGACGGCAACACCGGCCACGCCGACCACCGCGCGGTCGGCCGGTGGGCGGCGGCCGCGTTCGCCCGCGCCGCCGCCCCCGGCGCCCGCCTGCTGCGCAGCGCCGTCGGGCGGCGCTGGCACGAGCGCTGGTCCCCGTTGAACGAGGGACTGGGCGTCTTCGAGCCCGGCTATCCCGTCGTGGTCCCCGACAGCGCCCTCACCGTCGATCTGGTGCTCGACGACCCGGTCGTCCACCGCAAGGTGCGGGCGCTGGCCGCCCAGCGGACCCAGACGGCCACCCTGATCGGCGCCATGGGCGTCGAGCGCTACACCGAGTGGGTCCGCGAGGAGTCCTTCGTCGCGTGGGTCCCGCCGAACTCCGGCCACACCCCGTGCCCGTCCTGCTGGTGGGACCTCACCACCGCCCGCTGGCAGTGCGCCTGCTGAGCCCTACTCCACGAAGCGGGGCATGACGCTGCGCACCTCGACCGGAGCGCCGGGCGCGCCGCCCGGGCGGGACTTGTACTCGCCGATGCCGACGCAGGTGAACAGCAGCGTGACCAGGTCGCCCGGCTCGTGCAGCAGGGCCGGGACCTCGGAGTCGAGGAAGGTCATGCCGGTGGCGGTCGCGCCCGTCGCGTAGGCGGCCAGGTGCAGACGGCCCTCGACAATGCCCGAGGCCAGCTGGGCCTCGCGGTAGGAGCGGTCGTCCAGGCCGTCGCCGGGCAAGGCCGCGATGACCACGTACGCCGCCTCGGCCGCCAGCGACTGGCCGAGGCAGACCCGTTCGAGCTCGCCGCGCAGGTCGCCCGCCGTGATCGGCGTGCCCAGATCGGGCCAGCGGTAGAGGCCGGGCGCCAGGCCGTCCACGCCGTGGGCGACGACCCAGTGCGGAACGCCGACGCCGCGCGTGGCCGCGTTCATGGCCCACTCCACGTCGGCGCGGGGGATCGTCTTCGTGCGGTCCATGCGGCGCTGCGAGCCCCGCTTGCGGATGACCTCGTCCAGCGACTGGCCGCCCGGGTCGGAGGGCACCGGAGCGGCCGCCGGCCAGGGGGCGCCGAGGGTGTCGCGGTCGCCGGCCCGCTGGGCGGCGGTGACCAGGGGGAACTCGACCGGCGGGAGGTCGCCGGGAGTGGCCTTGCCGGTGGGGGTGATCGCGGGGGTGCCGTCGCCGAAGGTCAGCAGGGCCACCGGGAACTCGTGGGTGCCGTCGGCGGCGACCAACTCGCCGATCGGGGCGTCGGGGAACGCGGTGCGCAGGCGCGGGGCCAGGCCGGCCGAGGCGGCCGCGGCGTCCGCCTGGGCCAGCATCGTGCCGGCGTCCCAGTAGATGTGCCGGAAGCCCCGCTCGGCGTAACGCCAGCCGGTGCGCCACGGGACGCCGGTGACGATCAGGGTGGTGGCCTCGCCGCCGGCGGGCGGGGCGATCTGGAGCAGGGCGTGCGCCATCGGGTCGTACCAGTGGACGCCGTCGGGAACGCCGTCGACCCCGCGGGCCGAGACGTAGAGCTCCAGCGGGAAACGGGCGCCGGCCGAGCCGGCGGCGCGGAAGACGGAGCGGCGGCCGTTGCGCTCGGAGGTGCGCACGACCCCGGCGCCCAGGAACAGGACGCGGCCGAGCTGGGCCGCGTCGAGCGGCTGAACCGGAGCGGCGGCGCCGGACAGGACGGCGGTGGCGGGCACGCCCGGGTCGGGCAGGTCGCGGGGGAGCGCGACAGTGGGCAGCCCCGGCCCGTACGTCTTGTAGGGCGGCGGGAGCGTGGCCACGTCGTTCGGGGTGAGGTCGTGACGCACCCGTGGGTCGTCGACGGGAGCGTCCCACTCCCGGTCGGGCTGATAGGAGGTGAGGCGGTGCAGCAGGCCGGCGCCGGAGTCGAAATCCACCCGGACAGACTGCCATCAATCCGCGGCGGCGGTCAGCCCGTCACCGCGATCACGGCGATGCCGACGCCCAGCGGCACGTCCAGCGCCATGCAGGCCTCGGAGAGCGAGCGCGGGACGACGGTGTCACGGACGAAGTTCACGGTGTCCCATCCGGCGTGGGCGGCCAGGGCGAGGCCGGCCAGCACGCCACCCGCGGTCTCGGGCAGATAGAGGGCGGTCACGGCGAAGAGCCCGTACCCCAAAGCGGCTGAAGCCTGCGCGGCAAGCGGGCGCCGGGGAACGCCGAAGGCGAAGCCGAGGCCGAGAAGCACCACGCCGACGACGGCCAGAGCCACCCACGGGGTGATCTCGGCGAACTGCGCGAGCGTGACGACGACGCTGAGGCCGAAGACACCGGCCCAGGCCACCCAGCGCCGGTCGAAGGCGGCCGCGCCGAGATAACAGAGGACGGCGACGATCGCGGCGGTCGAGGCGGTCTCCCGGTCGGCGGCGAAGACGAGGACGAGGACGGCGGCGGCGAGGCCCAGCGCGGCCGGCCAGCGGCGGAGAAACGCTGTCACCCATTCAGGGTCAACGGCGTTTCCCGTACGGTCGAGAGCGCGGCCGCCGAAGGTCAGTAATCGTGGGATACGCGTCCGGAATGGTTGAGCCCTCGTACTCATGCCGCGCCCGGTCCCGCGACGGAAGGATGACTGGCATGTGGAAGACCCCGATCGCCGTCGCCGTGCTCACCCTCGCCGCCTGGGCAGGCTGGCTCGGCTGGGAGTCCGGATATGTGACCGACCCGTCGACGGGGGCGGTGAGCGGTCCGTACGCCTGGTGGCAGGTCGCCGGATGCGTGCTGACCCTCATCGTGATCGCGGCCGTGGCGGCCCGGTGGGCCCACCCGGTCGTGGTGGCGGCGGCGATGACCATGGTCTTCACCGCCGCCTGGTCGGCGAAGGCGGCCGGCTCCGACGAGTCCGGCCTGTGGGTGGTCGGCGCGATCCTGGTCGCCGTAGGCATGGCCGCCGGTTCCGTCGCGGTCGCCTTCGCCGGCCGCCGGCTGTTTCGCTCCTAGGCCTGCTTGGTCTCCCAGAAGATCTTGGAGATCTCCTCGATCTTCGCGAGCAGCTGGACGGCCACGGCCGGGTCGGCCGAGCCCTTGGCGCCGGAGGCGCCGGCCAGCTTGGTGGCCTCGTTGAACAGGCCGTGCAGCTGGGGGTACTTCTCGAAGTGCGGGGCCTTGAAGTAGTCGGTCCACAGCACCCACAGGTGGTGCTTGACCAGCTCCGAGCGCTGCTCCTTGATGATCAGGGCACGGGTGCGGAACTCGGGGTCCTGGTTGGCCTGGTACTTCTCGGCGATCGCCTTGACCGACTCGGCCTCGATGCGGGCCTGTGCCGGGTCGTACACCCCGCAGGGCAGGTCGCAGTGTGCGCTCACGATGGTGCGCGGCTGGAAGAAACGCATCAGTTGCTGAACTCCTCGGCTTGGATGAATTGCCGGTCGTGATAGACGAGCCGCCCGCCGGCCGGACCGAGGAAGACCTCGTGCACCGACGCGACGACGACGGTCGAGTCCCCGACCGGAAGGCGGTGCAACGGCGTGGCCCGCAAGGAGGCCAGCGCGTGACGCAGAACCGGTTCCCCGGTGGGCAGGAAGGTCCAGCCCTGCTCCTCGGTGAACCGCGGCCCGCCACTGCTGGCGAACTGCCGTGCCACCTCGGCGCCGGCGGCCCCCAGCAGGTTGACGACGAAGCTCTCGGCCTCGAGAAGGGCACGGGCCGACCTCGTACCCATGGCCGAGAACGACAGCGCCGGCGGATCGACCGACACGGACGCCACGCTGGAGGCGGTCAGCCCGATCGGCCCGCCGGCCCCGATCGCGGAGATGACCGCGACCCCGGTGGGATAACGCCGAAAGGCCGCCTTGAACTGCTCCGCGATCACAGTGTTCCCTTGAGTCGTCCGTGCACACGCCTGGTTGAGGCTAAAACTTGAAGTGAGGTTGAAGTCAATGGCGCCCTTGGACGGCATGAAAGCCCTGGTCATCGGCCGCGCCATCACCCCGGCTTTCGGAGCGGCCGGCGCCTCGGTCGCGGTCGCCGACATCTCCGCCGCCCGCGCCGGCGAAGCGGCCGTTCCCGTTCGGACGTCGACGGGTTCGTGGAGCGTACGGTCTCCGCGTTCGGCCGTCTGGACACGCTGGTGACGGTCGTCGGGGGACAGGTCGCGTTCGTGCCCGCGGTCAAGCTGCACGAGATGACCGACGAGGACTGGGACCTGGCGTACGAGATGAATCTCCGCTACGTGGCCCGCGCGGCGTGGGCCGCGATCCGCGCGTTCCTGTCCCAGGGCGGCGGCGGATCGATCGTCAGTGTGGGCTCGGCGGCCGGCATCATGGCCGCACCCGAACAGGCCGCCTACGGAGCCGCCAAAGCAGGCCTGGCCAGCCTGGCCCGCACGGTGGCCGCCGAGTACGCCGCCGACGGCATCCGCATGAACATCGTCGCCTGCGGCGCGATCGCCACGGCGGTGGCGAACTCGGCCCAGGCGGCGGAGGACGTCCCCGAGATCCCGATGAGACGCCTGGGCGTCCCGGACGACGCGGCCGCGGCCGCCGTCTACCTGGCCTCGCCGGCGTCGTCGTACGTCACCGGCCAGACCCTCGCGGTCGACGGCGGAGTGACGGTCCGGGGTCCGTTCCCGTGACGTCGATTCGTGCGCGATCGAGCGGGCACTGTTCGATCTAACATGGTCTCCATGAGCGACGTCGACGCCGGTGAGCTACCCGGGCTGCCGTTCGCACTCCCAGGCATCCCGGCCTCGGCGGGCGCGCTGATACGCGGCCGCGAGGGGCGATTGCTCATCCTGAAGCCGACGTACAAGGGCGGCTGGACCATCCCGGGTGGGGTTGTCGAGATCGGCGAGTCACCCTGGGACGCGTGTCGCCGCGAAACCAGGGAGGAATGCGGCCTCGACGTCACCACGGGACGGTTGGCATGCGTCGACTTCCTCCGGCCACGACCCGATCGTCCGGGTGGTATGCGCTTCCTTTTCGACTGCGGCGTCTTCGACGACGACTTCTTGGCCACCGTGATCATCGAGCCGATCGAGATCGCCGAAAGCCGCATCCTGCCGATCGACGCGGCGCTGCCTTTGCTCAGCGGACCCGTCCGGCGCCGGGTACGCGCCGCCTGGAAGGCGAAGCGGGTGCGCTATCTGGAGGACGGCCGCCGGGTCCAGGGGATCAAAAGTTAGCGCCCTCGAGAAGCCCATGCCACGCTACGTCGGTAACCCGCGCCATTCCCGGGCCAAGACGGCGAACACGAACTGGTCGGCCCACTCGCCCCGGAACAGATAGCTCTCGACATGATGGGCCTCTCGACGCATGCCGAGCCGGGTCATGAGGCGGACGGACGCCGTGTTGCGGCCATGGCACCGGGCGAAAACCCGCTGGAGACGCAGCTCCTCGAAGCCCCAGTCCAGAACAACCGCCGCAGCTTCGGTGGCAAGCCCGCGACCCCCGTGATCGGGGTGGAAGACATAACCCAGTTCGGCCGTGCGGTCCGTCTCACTCCGCCAGACCAGCTCAACCGTTCCGATCACGCCGGCGTCAGTCACCACGGCCAGGGTCAGGCAGTCGCCCTCGGCGCGCAAGGCATCTTCACCAGCCATCGCCAGGACCGACACCCGCGACTGCTCACGAGTACGAGGCCCGGCCGCATGCATCCAACGCGCGACGTCGCTCCGGCGCTGCCAGGCATACACGGCATCGAGGTCGTCCAATGTCACGGGGCGCAGGGCGAGTCGCGGTGTCCGCATCGGATAGCTCGGCCGGAACATCAAGCGATCATAGAGCCGTCGGGCCTCGGCCGGTCCCGCACTTCGCCGAGCCCACCCGACGCCCGAGGCAGCGCAGTTGCGGACGACCACTGACCAGGCTGAGCGGCTCGGCCAACTTAAGGATCAGCCGAACCGGAGGTAGGCGTAAATGCGCGTCACGGAATGTGGCACGTTTTCCCTCTTACCGCTCCTTCGGCGTCCGCGGGAGAATGGTTCATGGGTCAGATACGGGGTCAGACGCAATTGTTCAGCCAGGCGCAGATGGCTCAATGGCGCGATCCCACGAGGCGCCGCAACTACTCCGCCGACGCGGAACAATTCCGGCGCGACCATCACGAGCGCCGGCAATACGGATTGATACAGCGCCACACCCGGAAATGGCGCAGCCTGCACGGCGACACCCCGATGCCGCCCTTGGCCCCGCCCCGGCCCTACAGCGCACGGAACCGCCGTCCCGCTGCCCCGTCGCCACGCCCGGACAGCCCGACGTCTCCAGGCCCAACTGATCCGAAGCCGGCCGCTACGGGTCCGGCCGCTTCCGGTTCGGCCGCACCGAATCCGGCCGCCGTCGGCCCGATCGACTGTGTCGGTCCAAGCCCGGTCAGCTCAGCCCCGATCGACTCGGTCGCCTCGAGTCCGGCCAGCCCCAACCCGGTTGGCTCGGGCCCCGCCAGCCCCGAACCGGCCAGCCCCGAACCGGTTTGCCCCGAACCGGCCAGCCCCGAACCGGTTTGCCCAGGCCCGGTTGGTCCAGAGTTGGTCAGCACTGTTCCGGTCGGCGCCGAGTCGGTCGGCACTGTTCCGATCGGCACTGAGTCGGTCGGCACTGAGTCGGTCGGCTCTCAGGCGGTCGGCTCAGTGCGTCCGGGTGGGATCCGTCGTGCTGCTCAAGGCCGGGTGGCAGCCGTCAAGAGCACTCGCGCCGAAACGGCGAAGCCAGTCACCGACGCCGCCGGCGGCGTACCCACCAAAGCGGCAACATCCCGATCTCCTCAGCGGACCTCGATCACAAGAACTGCAACACTCTGCGGAATATCGCGCATTTGTTCTTCCCAGGATACGGCAATAAACACACGGCGGCGAATAGCGTCGAACCGCTTGCGGAACGTGGCCCCAGTGCCTTGCTTGAAACGCCTTGACCGCGCGCCACCGCTCCGGACTGCTCAGCCGCAATCATCTTGGCGAATGAGTGATGTGATCGCGGAATCTTGCGGTCAGTTCGCTATCTTTGTGGCGGAGTCACAGTATGGGCCATTCCCGGATAGCGGTGGCACTGGCAGGATGGGCGCGAGGGCGTCCTGTCGCATCGAGGAGCTTCGGTGTCTGTCGAAGAAGGACCGACGATTCGCCGCCGCCGTCTGGGCGCGGAGCTGAAGCGCTGCCGTGAAGCCGCCGGGCTGACCCAGGAGCAGGTGTCGCGCGTGTTCGAGCGCGCTCAAAGGCGGGTCGCGGTCCTGATCAGGGTGGCCAGTGGGCGGGAGCGGCTGTGTGGTGGCCAGGCGATGACCGTCGTCACCTGGGGTGCGTCGGGGACCGGGACCACGACCAGGTCGTACGGGAGCAGGGAGCGGCACGACTCGGGCAGCACGGCCACGGCGCGGCCCAGGGAGATGAGCTGGAGGAGCTGCGCGTGGTCGCGGACCTCGGGGCCGGTGCCGTCGGCGTAGGCGCCGTTGTGGCCGGGCCAGCGCGGGAGCGGGACCTCGGCCAGCTCGGCCATGGACACCGATGTTCGGGTGCTCAGCGGGTGGCCGGCGGGCAGGATCAGGACCTGGCCCTCGGTGACCAGCTCCTCGGTGTCGAAGCCGGCTGTGGAGTCGAACGGCAGGTGCAGCAGGGCCACGTCGGCCCGGCCGTCCCTCAGATGTGACTCCTGCTCGGCCACGCCGCACAGGATGACGTCGACCGGCACCGAGCCGGGCTCGGCCGCATACGCGTCCAGCAGTTTGGGGAGCAGCTCGCTGGAGGCGCCGGCCTTCGTCACCAGCACCAGCTTCTCGGTGCCGTCGACGGCTCGCTGCGTGCGGCGCTCGGCCGCCTCCATGGCGTTCAGCGCGGCCCGGCCCTCGCGCAGCAGCACCGCCCCGGCCGGGGTCAGGGCGACCGCCCGCGACGTCCGCGTGAACAGGGAGACGCCCAGACGGCGCTCCAAGCTGCCGATGGCGCGGGACAGGGGCGGCTGGGCGATGCCCAGGCGGTCGGCGGCCCGGCCGAAGTGCAGCTCCTCGGCGACCGCCACGAAGTAGCGCAGCTCGCGGGTCTCCATGCCGGGAACGATACCCGCACGGTATCGGTGGGTACCCGAACGGTGTTGGTCGCCAGCGCTCGCGGCGACAGGATCGATGACATGAGTGAGAGCAAGATTGCCCTGGTCACGGGGGCCAACAAGGGTATCGGGTACGAGATTGCGGCCGGGCTCGCCGCGCGCGGCTTCACCGTTGGCGTGGGCGCGCGTGATCAGCAGCGCCGCGACGCCGCGGTCGAGAAGCTTCGCGCCGAGGGGGCGGATGCTTTCGGCGTACCCCTCGACGTCACCGACGACGCCAGTGTGACCGCTGCCGCGGCCCTGATCGACGACCGCGCCGGACGTCTCGACGTGCTCGTCAACAACGCCGCCATCACGGGGGGCTGGGAGCAGGGCCCGACCGAGACCGACGTCGCCATCGTGCGTGAGGTGATCGAGACCAACGTCATCGGCGTCATCCGGGTCACCGACGCCATGCTGCCGCTGCTGCGCCGCTCGGCGTCGCCGCGCGTCGTCATGATGTCGAGCGGGGTGGGATCGCTGACCCGCCAGGCGGAGCCCGGCGGGGAGACCGGGCCGCTCTCGATGGCGTACGCGCCCTCGAAGACCTTCCTCAACGCCGTCACCATCCAGTACGCCAAGGCACTGCGGGACACGCCCGTCCTGATCAACATGGCCTGTCCGGGGTTCGTGGCGACCGACCTCAACGGATTCCGCGGCCACCGCACGCCCGAGCAGGGCGCGGCGACCGCGCTGCGGCTGGCCACCCTGCCCGACGGCGGGCCGACCGGAGCGTTCTTCGAGGACGCCGGGGTGGTGCCGTGGTGAAGTGATGCTCGACGATGGACCGCATGAGAGCTGTGGTCCTGCACAAAGGTGAGCTCGGCGTCGACGATGTCCCGCAACCGGCGCCCGGGCCGGGCCAGGTGCGGCTGCGGGTGACCCGGGCCGGCATCTGCGGCTCCGACCTGCACGTGCGCGCCGACCCGGACGTGAGCGCCGACGTCGCGGCCGAGGTCGGCTATCCGGACTTCATGCGGGCCGGGCACCGGGTCGTCATGGGTCACGAGTTCACCGGCGCCGTCGACGCCTACGGCCCAGGCTGCCGGCGGCGCTGGCGGCCGGGCCAGGCCGTCGTGGCCCTGCCACTGATCCGGCACGGCGACGACATCCACATGATCGGCCTCTCGGCCCACGCCCCGGGCGCGTACGCCGAATACATGCTGGTCGCCGAGGACGCGGCCATGCCGGTGCCGGCCGGCCTGCCGCCCGATCTGGCCGCGCTGACCGAGCCGCTGGCCGTGGCCTATCACGCGGTCCGGCGGGGCGAGGTGGCCCGCCGCGACCCGGCGGTGGTCGTCGGCTGCGGTCCCATCGGCCTGGCGGTCATCCTGATGCTCAAGGCTTCGGGGGTACGCCACGTCGTGGCGAGCGACTACTCGGCCGGCCGGCGGGAGCTCGCGTGGGCGTGCGGCGCCGACGTCGTGGTCGACCCGGCCGTGGAGCCGCCGTGGGATCAGCTCGGCGACGGGCCGGTCACCTCGGCCCCGGAGCTCTACGGCAGCGGCCTGGACGCGCTGCACGCCCTGCGGGCCGTTCCCGGCCTGCCGTGGTGGTCGGCCGTGACCGCCGCCCAGCGCCTCGGCGCCGGGCCGCGCGGCGCGGTCGTCTTCGAATGCGTGGGCGTGCCCGGCGTCATCGACGACATCGTGACCCGGGCGCCGTTCCGGTCCCGCGTCGTGGTGGTCGGCGTGTGCATGCAGCCGGACACGTTCCGCCCCACCATGGCCAGCAACAAGGAGATCGACCTGCGGTTCTCGTTCTGCTACGACCCGGCCGAGTTCCGCGCCACCCTGCATCTGGTCGCCCGGCGCAAGCTCGACCCGCGTCCCCTGCTGACCGGGCTGGTCGGCCTCGGCGGGGTGCCCGGCGCCTTCGACGAGCTGGGCCGGGCCGGCCGGCACGCGAAGATTCTGGTCGACCCCTGGCTGACATAGGCTGGCCGTCATGCGGGTGGCGTTCGGCAGCGACGACGAGAACGACACGACCCGGGCTGTGGTCCAGGCGCTGACCGACGACGGCCACGAGGTGGTCCGGCCGTCGTTCGGGTCGTGGCCCGAGCTGGGCCGCGCGGTCGGTCTCGCCGTCGTCGAGGGCCGGGCCGACTACGGCGTGGTGATGTGCTGGACCGGCACGGGCACGGCCATCGCGGCCAACAAGGTGCCCGGCGTGCGGGCCGCCCTGGCCTGGGACCCGTGGATCGCCCAGGGCGCCCGCCTCTGGAACGACGCCAACGTGCTGGCCATGAGCCTGAAGCGCCTCGCGCCGGACGTGGCGGTCGAGGTGCTGCGGGCGTTCCTGGCCGAGCCGGAGCCCGACCCGGACGAGGCCGCGAACATCACAGCGCTCTGAGCAGCGTCGCGATCCACGCGCCGGGCTGTTCGAGGTGGGCGTCGTGCCCGGCGCCGGCGATGACTGTCCGCGTCGAACCGGGGCCACCAGCCGCCGTCCCGCTCCTCGAGGTCGGCGAGCCAGGCCTCGGTGATGGGCCTCGGCCCGAGAAACGCCGCGGCCGCCTCGAGGGAGGGGAACGGCACCGGCCACGAGGCGAACCACTGGCCCAGCTGGGCCGGCTCGCCGCCGCCGACACCGGCCTCCAGCATGACCAGCCGGTTCACCAACGCGGGATGCCAGGCCGCCGTCAGCATCGCGGTGTGCCCGCCCATCGACTGGCCCACCAGCGTGACCGGACCGCCGCCGGCCACCTCCCGGATCAGCGCCACCACGTCGGCGACGTAGGCCTCGCGGGACAGATCGCCGGGGCGGCGGGTGGAGCGGCCGTGACCGCGCTGGTCGGGCGCCACCACCCGATGCCCCGCAGCGGCCAGCGCCTCGGCCGTCGGCAGCATCTCCCCAGCGCTGCCGGCCAGCCCGTGCAGCAGAACGGTGACGGGCGCGCCGGCGGGACCGCGCGTCAGATGAGGAGGGACGAGCACGGCGGAAGTCTCGCACGCGGATAGGTTGAGCCGGCGCGCGGCGGGTACTTCGCGCTCGTGATCAACCCCCCTGACCTGCCGCTTCCCGGGCACGGTGCCACCGCTGAACGTTTTCGTCTCCTGGCCGCGCTCGGCCGCGAGGATCTGGTCCACGCCCGCCTCGGCGAGGGCCACGCCGACGCCGTCGCCATCCGCGCCGAGCTCGGCGACCTCGGCCGACCGGAAACCCCGCCGGGGGAGAGGTGGGGCGTCTGGGCTGCGGCGCCTTCTTCCGTACGGGCTGAGCACACCCCCGAGGGCTGGCGCCTGACCGGGGATCGACCGTGGTGTTCCGGCGCCGCCTGGTGCACCGACGCGCTGGTGACGGCGGCCGCCGACGACGGCATCCGCCTGTTCGCCGTGCGGAACGAGCCCCCGCACGCGCGGCCGGTCGACGGCACCTGGCCCGCGATCGGCATGGCCGGCAGCGACAGCCGCACGATCCGCTTCGACGCCGCCCCGGCCCGCCCGGTGGGGGAACCGGGCCGATATGTGGACCGGCCCGGCTTCTGGCACGGCGGCATCGGCGTGGCCGCCTGCTGGTACGGCGGCGCGCTGGGCGTCGCCGACCGGCTCTTGGCCACCGCCGACCTGGGACCGCATGGCCTCGCGCACCTCGGAGCGGTGGACGTGGCGCTGGGCGCGGCCCGCGCGGTCCTGGCCGAGGCCGCCGCCGAGATCGACGCCGACCCCACCCGGAACGTCCAGCGGCTGGCGCTGCGGGTACGCGCGGCCGTCGAGGCCGCCGCCACCCAGGTGCTCGACCACGTGGGCCGCGCGCTCGGCGCGGGCCCGCTGTGCCGCGACGAACAGCACGCCCGCCGCGTCGCCGACCTGACGGTCTATCTGCGCCAGAGCCACGCCGAGAAGGATCTGGAGCAGCTGGGCGCCGCGATCGCCGCCCAGCCAAGTGAGGACGGTCAGCCGTGGTGACCGAGATCGCCGGCGCCGGAACGGCCGAAGCGACCTGGCGGGCGTGGCCGGCGATGGCGGAGTGGCCGGTGCTGGCGCTGGAGCCCGGATCCCGGCCGCCCGTGGTGGTGGCGCCTCATCCGGACGACGAGATCCTCGGCGTGGCCGGGCTCATGGCGACGCTGGGCGACGTCGGCCTCGTGGCCGTCACCGACGGCGAGGCGTCCCATCCGGGTTCGGCCGTGCACACGCCGGAGCGCCTGGCCGCGATCCGGCGCGAGGAGACCGCGGAGGCCATGGCCCGTCTCGGGCTCGGTGAGTCCACTGTGGTCCGGCTCGGGCAGCCCGACGGTGGTGTCGACGAAGCGGCGCTCACCGGCGCGCTCGCCCAGCTGCTCGGCCCGGACCAGTGGTGTCTGGCCACCTGGCGGGGCGACGGCCATCCCGACCACGAGGCCGTCGGCCGGGCCGCCGCCGAAGCGTGCGCGCGGACCGGGGCCCGGCTGCTCGAATATCCGATCTGGACCTGGCACTGGGCCTCGCCGGGCGATGCCCGGGTGCCGTGGGAGCGCGCTCGCCGCGTACCGCTGACGCCCGAGGTCATGGCGGCCAAGCGCGCCGCCATCGAGGCCTTCCCGAGCCAGATCCACCCGCTCGGCCCGGAACCGGCCGACGCCGCCATCCTGCCCCCGTATGTTCTCGCGCGGTTCGCGCGCCCGTTCGAAGTGGTGCTGACATGACGACCCCGATCAACTACTTCGAGCAGATGTACGCCGGCAACGCCGACCCGTGGAGCTTCGAGTCGCGCTGGTACGACGCGCGCAAGCACGCGCTCACGGCGGCGGTGCCGCCGGCCCGGCGCTACCGGTCGGCCTTCGAGCCCGGCTGCTCGACCGGCCGGCTCACCGCGCTGCTGGCCCCGCGATGCGACCGGCTGCTGGCCGTCGACGCGGTCGCCGGCGCCGTCGAGACGGCGGCGCGACGGCTGGCCGGGGTGCCCGGAGTGACCGTCGGCCGGGCGAGTGTCCCCGGCGAGTGGCCGGACGGGCCGTTCGACCTGGTGGTGCTCTCCGAGCTCGGCTACTACTTCGACGACGCCGACCTGGACACGCTGCTCACCCGGGCCGTGGACTCGCTCGAGCCGGGCGGCGACCTCGTCGCGGTGCACTGGCGCTGGCCGGTCGAGGAACACGCCCGGTCCGGCGACGACGTGCACGGGGCCATCGCCGCCCGGCCCGGCCTGACCCGGCTGTCGCGGCTGGAGGAGGCCGACTTCCTGCTGGAGGTCTTCTCCCGCGCGGGCGAGCCCCGGTCGGTCGCCCAGCGCGAGGGGCTCGCGTGAACCGGATCGCGGTCGTCGTGCCCGCGCACGACGAGGAGGCCCTGCTGCCGGGATGTCTGCACGCCCTGCGCGCGTGCCCGTCGCCGGTCCCGGTCGAGGTGGTCGTGGTGGCCGACTCCTGCACCGACGGCACGGTCGCCCGGGCCGGGGCGGCCGGCGCCCACGTGGTGAGCACCGATGCCCGGAACGTGGGCCGGGCGCGGGCGGCCGGGGCGGCGTACGCCATGAGAGCCGGAACCGAAGGTCTGTGGCTGGCCACGACGGACGCCGACAGCCGGGTGCCGCCGGGCTGGCTGGAGTGGCAGCTGGCGCACGCTCGCGCCGGGGCCGACCTGGTGATGGGCACGGTGCGGGTGGACGACTGGCTGCGCTGGCCGGTGGCGCTGCGGGCCGTCTACGAGGCCGGCTACCGCCGGGCGGCGCAACCCCATGTGCATGGGGCCAATCTCGGGTTCTCCGCGACGGCGTACGTCTCGGCCGGTGGTTTTCCGCCCCTGCCGTTCGACGAGGACCGTGAGCTGATCAGCCGCTTCCTCGCGGCCGGCGCCCGCGTGGTGACCGACGACGGCTGCCCGGTCAGCACCAGCGCCCGCCCGGCGGCGCGCGCCCCGCACGGCTTCTCGGCCCACCTGGCCGGGCTCGCCGCCGGGCTTCAGACGACGTAGCCGTCCTCGAGGTAGACCGCGGTCCCGGCCACGCGGGCCCGGATCGCGGCGACTATCCGGCGGGCCAGCAGGGCCGACAGGCGCTGCTCGGCCTCCCGCTCGGTCGACCACGCCCAGCCGCGCAGCTCGTCGGCCGGCACGCGGATCAGGGCGGTCTGCTCGTCGCTGAGCGTTCCGCCGTCGAAGAGCAGCATCAGCCCCTCGGTGCGGCCCTCGCGCGGCGGCACCCAGTCGGTGACCAGCAGCCGGCCCGGCTTCAGGGCGAGACCCAGCTCCTCGGCGAGCTCGCGCGTCACGGCGGCGTGCGGCGACTCGTCGGCCTCGACCGCGCCACCCGGGATCTCCCAGTACGGCTTGTACGTCGGCTCGACCAGCAGCACCCGCCCGTCCGCGTCGGTCAGCAGCGCGCCGGCACCCATGCGCTTGCGCGGCAACGAGGTGGTGTAGTCAGCCATGGCGGTGGTGGCGCTTGACGAAGGTGTAGCCCGGCGCCAGCTCGCCGGCGCCGATCTGGGCGTCCTCCACGGCCTGCTCGTGAGCGCTCAGCTGCTTCTCCGACGGGTGGGCGCCGGGCGGAAGGCGGCGCACGAAACCGCGTACCCAATGGTCCCGGCGATCGGCGCCGTCGCCGTCTTCGCCGTCCTCGCCCTCCTCGTCGGAGAACTCGATGGGCTCGACCAGCGGGGCGTAGAAGAGCATGTCGGCCGTCTTCTGGCCCTCGGCCGGCGGATAGGACGGATAGCCGGACGAGTCGACGCTGCCCTCGACCCGGGTCAGGAACCCCTCCCGGATCAACTGATCGACGGCGTTGCGCAGCAGGAAGGCGGCCTTGGCGCCCCGGCCCAGCCGGACCTGCTCCTCGGGCAGCACGGCGCTGCCGTCGTCGAAGACCCGGCCCTGACGCCGCACGGCGTTGAGCACCTGACCGCGGTTCGACTTGCCCGGATCGAACTCGCGGGTCACGACCTTCGGGTCGTACTCGTGGAAGTAATCGACCCCGTCGACCCGCATGGGCTCGTCGAGAGGCGTGGTCCGGACGACGACCGCGTCCTTGGCGGCGTGCCAGGTCACGGTGACGAGGACTCCCGGCCGGACGTCGGGCGGCCAGGAGATGCCGGTGAACTCCCACTCGACATCCTGGCGCAGCGTCGACGTGAACTCGGCCCGGACGGCCGTGACACCGAGCTGGCGATGCTCCATCACCACGGTGACGGTCTCGCGGTCCTCGAGCGCACGGACACACTCCTCGGGGGCCGCGCAGACGGCACCGTCGATGTCCGCCCGCCACAGCGCGAACCGCCGCGTCGCCGTCCTCATCCTCTGCCCTCCCCACACACCGGCCGGGTCGAAGATACCTGGGCCCCGGTCAGGTGATGGCGAGAAGGACGGCCTGGTTCTCCGAGGCGGCGGCGAGGTAGAAGTCGCGCAGCGTGGTGAAGTTGGGCTCCAGGTAGGTGTCGAAGTCGGTCGGGTCCCAGGCGTCGGGGTAGATCTCGGCCTCGGACAGGGCCGCGGGGTCGAAGCGGGCGCGCAGCGTGCCGGCCGTGATGGGGGTCAGGGCCTCGGCGACCGTCCGGACCTCGGCGGGGCGCAGCAGGCGGGGCGGCCCGTAGCCGTTGTCGTCGCCGATCACGGCGCCGCCGAGGAGGGCCGAGCCGGCGCCCTCGGTGATGTCCCAGGTGGTGCCGGTGAGCAGGTAGTGCAGGCCGTGCCAGGACTTGTCGAGATCGATCTGGCCGGGCCCGTCGCCGTACAGCAGAGCGTCGACGCCCTCGGGGTCGTCGAGGACGGCGTCGACTTGGTCGCTCGGCAGGCGGCGGCCAACGAATATCATTCCCACGCGGAGAAGGTACAGGCAGCGGGGGAGTGCGGGGCGGTGGACGTCGGCAGGGAAAGCACGCGCGTGAAGGCCGCCGGCGAAGGGGAGGCCGAGTGCGGCGCCTTTCCGGAGCGGTAGCGGTGGCGGCGGTGCTCGTCGCGGTGTCGGCCGGGCCGGCCCACGCGGCGGCCGCGCCCGAGCGCGTGTGCCGAGTGGGGGACAGCCGGCTCAACGAGATCTCGGGGATGGCGGCCACCGAGAGCGGCTACGTGGTCGTCAACGACGGTGCGGACGATCCGGCCGGCCGGCGGATCTTCTTCCTGGACGGGCGCTGCAAGGTGGTGCGAGCGGTCGCCTATCCGTCGCGGCCCCGGGACACCGAGGATCTCGCGCTGGGTGCGGACGGCACGGTGTGGGTGGCCGACATCGGGGACAATTCGGCCGGCCGGGAGACTGTCGCTCTGTGGCGGCTGAGGCCGGGCGGGCGTACGCCTGAGCTTCTCCGCCTGAGATATCCGGACGGGGCGCACGACGCCGAGGCGTTGCTGCTCAGCCCCGACGGCACGCCGATCATCGTGACGAAGACGCCGTTGGCGGCCGGGGTCTATGTGCCGGCGGGTCCGCTGAAGAAGACGACGGCGCTGAAGCTGGCGGGGAACGTCCGGCTGCCGGTGACCTCCACCAGCAACCCGTTCTCGCTGGCCGGACGCCTGGTGATCACCGGAGGGGCGGTGAGCCCGGACGGAACGAGGGCGGTGCTGCGGACGTACGCCGACGCCTTCGAGTTCGATGTCCGCGACGGGGACGTGGTCGCCGCGATCACCGGCGGCGAGCCCGGGGCGACGGCCCTGCCCGACGAGCCGCAGGGGGAGTCGATCGCCTACAGCCGCGACGGAAGCGCCCTGCTGACGATCTCGGAGGGCGCCAGACCGGAGATTCTACGCTATGAATCGATAAATCCGGCAGAGGCGGCGGATTCGTCAGCGCCCGCACCGTCGTCAATAGGCCCGTCGGGGTCCGCCCCAGCTTCGCCGGCATCCGCCCCGGCCTCGCCGGCATCCGGCCCCGCCTCGTCGGGTGCTCAGGTCGCGGTGGGAGCCGAGTCGTCCGACCGCGTCCCCGCCGGCATCGTGATCACCGGAGCAGCCCTGGTCGTCGCCGCTGTCGGCGTCCTGATCGCTCGGCGCAGAAGCCGCAAAAGCGGCTGAATGGCGAGCGCGCGCGGCGCTGGGGGTCGTGGAGCGCGCGGCGCTGGGGGTCGTGGAGCGTGGCGCCGGGGGTCGTGGAGCATGGCGCCGGGGGTCGTGGAGCGTGGCGCCGGGGGTCGTGGAGCGTGGCGCCGGGGGTCGTGGAGCATGGCGCCGGGGGTCGTGGAGCGCGGCGCTGGGGGTCGTGGAGCGCGTGGCGCCGGGAGTCGTGGAGCGCGCGGCGGGGACCAGGTTCGGTGAAGGGCTCGGAATGGGCGAGGTACGGAGGAGGGCCGGACCGTCGGTGGTGTTGTGGAGCGCGGGCCGTGAAGGCGGCGCTAATCGCCCAAAGCGGCCATACACCCCGCCGACAGCAGCAGAAGCAGGGTGACTATGACGCCGGCTCGTTGCCATGAGGTCAGGCGGTCCCACAGCCGGGGCCTGGGCTGGCCCGGCCACTCGCGGTCGGAGTGGCGCGGTGTGCGGCGCATCGGGCAAGTCTCCGCGCCTCGATGATCGGCTAAATCGGCATTTCGGACGATGGGGCCTCGTCGAAAGAACCAGTTCGGTGCTGAATCGCGCACGGCTGCCGATCGTTGCGGGCGTGCGAGACCACAAGACCACCCGCCGCGGCTTCCTCGGGCTGCTCGGCGCGGGCGCGGCTGCCACCGCCGGGCTCGCCACCCCGGCCCGCGCGGCGGTGGCGTCGAAGGACCTCCGGGGCTGGACGGCCGAACTCGGTGACGGGCTCTACGCCGCCGAGGGGCAGGCCCCTGTCACCGCCAAGGACATCGCCGTCGAGCACCTCGGCGGCTACTCCCGGCTGCGGGCCAACGTCAACCGGCGGGGCGTCATGGCGCACGTCATCGCGTACAAGAGGGTGACCGGAAGCGGACTGCTCAGGGTGACCCACCGCGGCGGTTACGCCTTCCGCCTGCCCGTGCCGGCGGTCAACGGCACGGCCCAGACCGTCGAGGGCGGCCTCTTCGTCTGGGACGGCCACCTCGATCACGGCACCGCGTTCCAGTGGGAGCTCAACCCGTGGCTGGCCACTTTCGGACAGCTGTCGGTCTGGACGGGTGACGCCTGGGTCAAGGCCGGCGTCAAGAAGCCCGACACCGCCTGGCACAGCGTCAATTATCTGGTTCAGCCCGCGCGGAAGACCGTCCAGCTCGTGCTCGACGGCAAGAAATTGCCGGCTCCCTATTCGGCGACTCCGAAGACCGGTTGGGGTACGACCGCAGCCGCGCGCCTGCAAGCCGAAGCCATCTCCATTTATCCGGGCGCCCATGCCACCACCGCTCCGGCGCATGAGGTGCATGTGCGGAACTGGACGTGGAGCCGTACCTAATGAAGCAGTTCGTGCAGCCTCGCCGAGGCCGACGCGACCGCTTCCAGGTGGGCGTTGTAACCGAAGCTCCGCGGCCGCGGAATGTCGATTTTCACGATTTCCCGGATCCGCCCCGGACGGTCGCTGAGCACGGCCACCCGGTCGGCGAGCAGCACTGCTTCCTGGATGGAGTGCGTCACGAAAACGATGGTCGTGCCGAGGTCGAGGTGGATGCGCTGCAGCTCGACCGCCAGTTCTTCCCGGGTCAGCGCGTCCAGCGCCGAGAACGGCTCGTCCATCAGCAGCACCTTCGGCTTCTGAATGAGCGCGCGGCACAGGGCCACCCTCTGCTGCATGCCGCCCGACAGTTCGTGCGGCAGACGGGAACGGAATTCCGTCAGCCCGGTCATGTCGAGCAGTCGCGCCGCCTCGGCCGCGGCCTTCCACCCGAATATCTCGGCCGGCAACAGGACATTCGCCTCGACGGACCGCCACGGCAGCAGCGCCGGCTGCTGAAAGACCATTGCCACGTCGCGCCGTGGTGCTGTCACCGCCGTGCCGTCGATGGTGATCGCTCCCCGCGTCGGTGGGAGCAGGCCGGCGATCACGTTCAGCAGCGTCGACTTACCGCATCCCGAACGCCCGATGAGCGTGACGAACTCGCCGTCGGACACGGTGAGGGTGACGTCGGCCAGCGCCTCGATCTTGTCGAAGGAGCGGGCGACGCCGTCCACGGTGATCATACGGCCGCGCTCCACGGGATCACGATCCGTTCCACCGCCGCCACCAGGTAGAACAGCACCACCCCGGCCAGCGCCAGCAGCACCAGCGCGGCGAACGCCATCGGCGTGTCGGCCGACGCGCCCGAGCCGGTGATGACCGAGCCCAGGCCGCGGTCGGGGCTGACCACCTCGCCGATGACCGCCCCGATGATCGCGAGCGGGGTGGCCACCTTGAGCCCCACGAAGATCTGCGGCAGCGCCCACGGCAGCCGCACCTTCACGAACGTCTGCCACCACGACGACCGCAGCACGCGGGCCAGTTTGCGCAGCTCGGCCGGGGTCGAGCTGAGCCCCGCCATGGTCGCCACCACGATCGGGAAGAAGCTCACCAGCACCACCATCACGATCTTCGGTGTGTTCCCGAAGCCCATCCAGACCAGCAGCAGGGGCGCCAGAGCCACCTTGGGCACGGCGTTGACGGCGGCCAGCACGGGCATGGTCATCTGCTCGACCGTGCGGGAGGCCGCCAGCGCCACCGCCACGGCGAGGCCGCCGGCCACGGCGATCCCGAAACCGATGAGCACGCGGCCCGCGGTCACCCAGGTCTCGCCGAGCAGGAATCCCGGCGCGTTCCAGAACGTCTCGACGACGTCGCCCGGCGAGGGGACGTAGAACGGGTCGATGCCGAACACGATCGTCGCGCCCCACCACAGGGCGATCGCGATGGCGGCGCCGAGCACACCCTTCACTTGACGAAGCTCGCGTCGACGACCTTGTCGGCGGTCAGCCCGGCCGGCATGAGACCGTTCCTGGTCAGTTCGGCGATGCCCGCTTCGACGCGCTGGGCGTCGAACGATCCGAGCGCGCGTCCGCCGGGGGTGACGTACGGCTTCATGGCCTCGATCTCGCCGATCGCGGCCGCCGTCGTGGCCGTGGGCTCGGCCTTGTGCAGGATGCCGGCCGCCTCCGCGGGATTGTCGATCGTGTATCGCAGACCCTTCATGGCCGCGTCGACGAAGCGCTGGACCAGGTCGCGGTCGGTGCCGATCAGGTCGGCCTTGACGATCACCGCGTTGCCGAACAGATCGGTCAGATATTCGCTGTACGGCAGCACGACCACCGGCTTCTTCGACGCCGTCTCCAGGGCCTTCCGGCTGAGCAGGAACGTGCTGAGGGCGTCGACCTTGCGCTGGGCCATGAGGCTGTTCAGCGCGGTCGTCTGCGCGCCCTGGATCTTGACAGATTTGGGGTCGAGACCGGCGAGCTCGGCGTACGCCGGAAAGAGGAGCTCACTGACGCTGCCGGTGGCCGTGGCGATCGTCCGGCCGGACAGATCGGCGGGCTTGGTGATCCCGGTGTCGGCCGTCGTCATGATCGAGACAAGGGTCTGCTGGTGCACCGCGGCCACGGCCCGCCAGTCGGTGAACTTGCCGAGCCCGGCCTGGATCTCGGCGCCCGTGAAGTCGAGCGCGCCGAACTGGGCCTGACCGGATTTGATCATAGTGAGGTTCTGGACGTTGCCGGCGCCCTTCTGGATGTCGACGTCGATCCCCGCGTCGGCGAACCAGCCCTTCTCCTTCGCCACCCAGACGAACGCGTCGCGGCCGACCGCCCCGAACGCGGTCACATAGGTGACCTGGTCTTTCGCCTGGTCATCGCTGGAGTCGCCGCCGCATCCGGCGGCGGTGACCACCACGGCGGCCAGCACCGCGATCGCGATCCGTCTGATCATCTCGCGCACCCCGCTATAGATCTGGATCTATTGAAGTGGGATCGTAGACCGGATTGTCGACGATATCTATGGAGGCTTTATGTCCGATCCGTCAGACGACGCCCGGGACCTCGTGGCCGGGGCGTACGACACGCACGTGCACGTCGCCCCGGACGTCATGGAGCGCCGCATCGACGACCTCACCCTGGCCCGGCGCTGCGCGGCGGTGGGCCTGGCGGGCTTCGTCCTCAAATCGCACTACGTGACGACCGCCGAGCGCGCCGCGGTCGTCCGCGCCGCCGTCCCCGGCGTCGACGCCCTCGGCGCCATCACCCTCAACGGCTCGATGGGCGGCATGAACCCGGCCGCCGTCGAGATCGCCGGGCGCCTCGGCGCGCGGATCGTGTGGATGCCCACGGTGGACTCCCGCAATCAGCGCACCAGCACGGCCGGCGACCTGCCCGGGGCCAAGCCGGCGATGTGGGGCGCGCTCCAGGCCGACCTGCGCGCGCAGGGCATCGTCCCCGACATCGTCGAGGTGGTGTCGCCGGACGGCACCGTGCTCGACGCGGTGCGCCAGGTGCTGCGGGTGATCGCCCGGCACGACATGGTCCTGGCCACCGGCCACCTCGCGGCCGCCGAGATCGTCGCTGTGGTCGCGGCGGCGCGGTCGGAGGGCGTACGGCGGATGGTCGTCACCCACCCGGAGTTCACCTCCCAGCGGTTGCCCGCCGGGGTGCAGCGGGAGCTGGCCGGCATGGGTGCCCTTCTCGAACGGTGCTTCACGACCCCGTACACCGGAAAGGTCTCGTGGGAAGATCTTTTCGCGAACATCCGCGCGGTCGGCGTCGAGCACTCGGTGCTGTCGAGCGATCTCGGCCAGCCGTTCAACCCGCCGGTCGAGGACGGCCTGGCGCTGTTCGCCGACCGGCTGCTCGGGGCCGGCTTCACCCCGGCCGAGATCCGGACCATGGCCGTCACCAATTCGCGGCGCCTGGCATCCTGACGACCATGGATCCTCATGTCGCGACGCTGCACCGCTACCTTCAGCAGGCCCGCGAGGCGCTGCTGTGGAAGCTCGAGGGCGTTTCCGAGTACGACGCCAGGCGCCCCCTGGTGCCCACCGGGACCAATCTGCTCGGCCTGGTCAAGCACATGGCCGGCGTCGAGGCCGGCTACTTCGGCCAGACGTTCGGCCGCCCGTTCCCCGAGCCGATGCCGTGGATGGACGAGGACGCCGAGTGGAACGCCGATATGTGGGCGACCCCGTCGGAGCCGCGAGAGGAGATCATCGCCCTCTACCGCCGGGTGTGGGCGCACGGCGACGAGACCATCGCCGCCCTGCCCGCCGACGGCGCCGGCAAGGTCGCCTGGTGGGGTGACGAGCCGGTGACCCTGCACCAGATCCTGGTCCACGTCACCGCCGAGACGCACCGCCACGCCGGCCACGCCGACATCGTCCGCGAACTGATCGACGGCGCGGCCGGCGTCCGCGCGAGCAACTCCAACCTTCCACCGGCCGAGCGTGACTGGTGGCCCGGCTATCACGACCGCCTGGAGAAGGCGGCACAGACCTTCAAGGACTAAGTCCAGAACCCGTCCGGCAGGGCTTCGGTCTCCCGGGCGGACTGTTCGAGGTTGGCCGCGACCGGCAGCAGGGCGGTCGCGGCCGGGTCGCCGGCGTCGGCCATCTGGCGCATGACCGCGGCCTGCCGCCGGGCGCGCTCGACGATCACGGTGCCGAAGGCACGGCGGTCGCCCTCGTACCCGTACGCGCCGAGCAGCAGCCGCAGGCGTCGGGAGCGGTCGGCGCCGCCGGGGAAGCCCAGGTGCGCGGCCGCCGCCCTCGGGTAGAGCGGCACCCATGACAGCGCGGTAAAGGCCAGGTCGAACTCGCGTGTCGACGGGCCCGCGGTGTCCCAGTCGAAGAAGCCGGCCAGCCGGTGAAGGCCCAGCCGGGCCACGGCACCCGCCCGCCGATCACCTCGCCGGGCAGATAGCTCAGCATCTCGCGGCCCTCGGCGTCGAAGCCCAGAGCCCGCGGCGCCCCGTCGAAACCCGCGCTCTCCAGGTGGTGCAGCAGCGCGTGCACGGTCGCCGTCCACGGTGAGGCTCGCTTGTGGACGACGTCGCCGATCCGCGCCGCGCCGACGGTGTTGCCGCCCGGCAGAACCTCTTCGGTCATCGCCCTTTCCTACCGGAACCGCGGTCAAGACCGACACCGAATTCCGACTGTTGTGGATCAGTCAGATCTAAACCCGCGATGCTGACAGATCTTGGACAGATCATGCACATCGACGGATCTGCATGTTTCGCTCCCGGAGGTCATCTCACGGGGGAGGTAATCGTTCATGTCGTATGCGCGTCGTTTCGCGCGGGCCCGCTGGTTGGCGGGCTTCAGCGCATTCCTTCTGGTCGGGACGCTGGCACCGCCGGCGGATGTGCCGGCCTTCGCCGATCCGGGCGACGTTCCCAAGGTCACCGCCGGCCAGGCTCCGCAGCAGCGGGGCGTCCCGGCCGGCGCGGCCGGCGAGGTCGCTCTGTCCGAGAGCGAGCGGCCTCCGGTCGTACCGCCGCTGGTGAAAGCCGGCGGCGACGCCGAAAGAGTGGGCAAGGCCGCCGTCGCCCGGGCCGCCGCGGCGGCGCCGGGCGAGGCGTTCGTGGATGTGTTGCTGCGGCCCGGATTCGTGCTCGGCGACACCTCGCTCGTCACCTACTTCAACCTCAAGGACCAAGGGTTCGACTCGTGGCGGGTCGACCTGTTCGACACCGAGTCGCAGACCAGGCAGGAATCGGCCGTGCTGGGCAAGGACCAGCTCGGCAACGACGGCTGCGGTGAGCTGCGCAGCTACTGCAAGTCGCTCGGCGCCGAGCAGGGCTGGCAGCTCGACGCGACCAAGAGCTACTTCGTCACCATCACCGGGCTCTACCCGGACGGCGAGGTGCCGTCGGCCAACTCGGAGAACGCGCAGCCGCGCACGACCGTCGACCCGCCGGCCATCCCGGACCGGCAGGCGGCCGGCTGCGGATGCTCGGCCGCGCTGGGCATGACCAACGCCAGCCAGGCCGTGCGCGCGATCGGCGTGAACACCGGCACCGGTGCGTTCACGCTCACCGAGGGCGACCTCTCGATGGCCTCCTTCGGGATCCCGTTCAGCTCGAGCCGGGCGTACTCGTCGCTCAACACCGGCGCCTCGGCCTTCGGGCCGGGATGGGCCTGGATGTACGACCTCAAGGTCACCCCGGTCGACGGCGGTGTGCTCGTCCGCGCCGAGGACGGGTCCGACACCTTGTTCAAGGCGGACGGCGCTGGATTCGTACGCCCGCCGGGGGTCCGGTCGACGTTGCGCACGACCGGCGACGGCTGGTCGCTGACGACCCGCGAGAACATCGTCTTCAGCTTCGACGCGCAGGGCCGGCTCGTCTCGCTGCTCAACCCGCGTCAGGTGGGCCTGCGGTTCGCGCACACCGACACCAGTATCACGGTGACCGACGCCTCCGGGCGTAAGGCCGTGGCCAAGGTGGCCGGCGGCCTGATCCAGTCGATCACGCTGCCGGACGGGCGCAGGGCGCAGTTCTTCTACACCGGCGGTCTGCTCACCAAGGTGATCGACGCCTCCGGTGAGATCTGGCAGTACAAGTACAACGCGGCCCGGCTGCTCACTCAGGCGATCGACCCGCGCAAGGTCGTCACCTTCACCAACGAGTACGGCGCCACCGGCCGGGTCACCCGGCAGCTGGACGCGCTGGGCGCCGCCACGACGTTCGAGTGGAACGCCACCAAGCAGGAGGCCAAGACCACCGACGCCGACAACGTGGTGGTCTGGGACGGCTACAAGGGCAACGTGCTGCTGCACTCGCAACGGGGCAACGGCGACACCAACAATCACCGGTACGACTCGACGCTCAACCGCAACCTGGTCGTCAACGGCAACCAGAACCAGCACGAGTCGCAGTACGACGCCGCCGGCAACCTGATCGAGCAGTTCGCGCCGGGCCGGAAGTTCAGCACCAAGACCCAGTACGACGCCCGCAACAACCCGACCACCCACGTCGACGCCGACGGGCAGACGTGGAAGGACGAGTACAACCAGTTCGACGAGCTGGTCAAGAGCACCGACCCCGAGAACCACTCGGTCACCTACACCTACGACGACCGGGGCCGGCCGCTGACCGTCACCGACCGGCTGGGCAAGGTCTCCAAGATCGAGAACATCCTGGACGGTGAGCTCAACGCCGGCCTGACCAAGGCCACCATCTCGCCCGAGGGACGGCGGATGGAGTACGCCTACGACAAGGTCGGCCGCAAGATCGCGGAGACCGATCCGCGGGGCACCGTGGCCGGCGCCAAGCGGGAGAACTTCACCACCCGCTCGGTCTACGACGAGCTCGACCGCATGGTGGCCGTCTACCAGCCCACCAAGAAGAACCCGGAGACCAGCGAGTTCGACGCGGCCGGCCGGCTGAAGAAGTCGACCACCTCGGGCGGGGTGTCCACCTCGTACAGCTACTTCGACAACGGCCTGCCCAAGGCCACGTTCGAGGAGCGGCGCACGCTGCTCTACACCTACACGGCGGCCGGTCGCCGACTGACCGCCGCGATCGACATGAAGCACGAGGCCGACCTGGTCACGAGCTGGACGTACAACGTCAAGGGCCTGGTCGAGTCGGTCACCTCACCGCGCGGCAACGTGCCCGGGGCGACCAAGGCCGACTTCACCACGACCTACAAGTACGACCACAACGACAACCTGATCCAGATGCGCCGGCCGTATCCGAACGGCCAGGTGGTCGTGAAGGACTTCAAGGTCGACGATCTGGACCGCAGCGTCGAGACGGTCGACGAGTTCGGCAAGTCCTCGACGTCGCAGCGGGCCAACAGCGGCCTGGTCACCGGCACCAAGGACGCCCTGGGCCGGACCACGGCGATGGAGTACGACAAGTCGGGCCGCCAGACCGGCATCACTGACTCGGGCGGGGCGCAGACCAAGACCGAGTACGACGCGAACGGCCGCAAGGTCAAGGAGATCTCGCCGACCGGCGGCATCACCACCATGACCTACACCGACGACGGTCTGATGGCCTCGGTCACCGAGCCGCGCGGCAACGTCGAGGGCGCCGACAAGGAGCGGTTCACCGCGCACTTCGAGTACGACCTGGCCGGCAACCCGGTCAAGAGCGTCGACGCGCTGGACAACGTCACCACGACGAAGTTCGACGCGCTGAACCGGACGGTCTCCAGCACCGACGCCAACGGTCACGTCACCCGCTACACGTACAACGACGACGACCAGCCGCGGACCGTCACCGCGCCGAACGCCGAGTTCGACTCGGACGACCCCGAGGAGGACTCGACCCTCTACCGGTACGGCGAGGACGGCTCGCTGTCCTCGATCACCGACCCCAAGGGCAACACGACCTCGGTCTACTACGACGAGGCGGGGCGGCTGCTGCGCACCACCGATCCGATCGGGCGCAGCACGTACGCCAAGTACGACGCCGACAACAACCGGATCCAGACGCTGACCCTCGGCGACGACGACGAGTTCGACGACCTCAGCCCGGCCGAGATCGCCAAGCGGACCATCGTCGACGAGTACGACATCGTCAACCGGCTGGCCAAGCGCACGCTCGGCACCGGCGGCCCGGTCTACCAGTGGGGCTACGACGCCAAGGACCGGACCACCTCCTACGGTGACCCGACCGGCGTCCGCTCCGTCGTCTACGACGACGAGGACCAGATCAAGTCGGTCACCCGCAAGGAGGCCGGCCGCGCCGACGAGACCTTCTCGTACGACTACGACAACCGCGGCAACATCAAGAGCCGTCAGCACCCGGACGGCACCACGGTGGCCTACGACTACGACGCGGGCAGCCGGATCACCAAGCAGACCGCGGCCGGCGCCACCTGGTCCTTCGGCTACGACGTGTCCGGGCGGCGGACCACCACCACGCTGCCGGCCGCGACCGGCCTGACCGAGAAGCGGGTCTACGACGACGCGGGCCGGCTCACCTCGATCGGCACCGAGCGCACCGGCGAGGCCGTGCCGGGCGTGCAGGACCCGATCTCCAAGTACGACCTGACGCTGGACAAGGCCGGCAACCCGAGCCGGGTCGTCACCACCCGTGGTGGCGTCGCCGAGTCGGTCGCCTACAGCTACGACGAGGCCGACCAGGTGCTGTCGGCCTGCTACGGCGTGGCGTCCTGCACCGACAAGTCGGTCAAGCCGGTGGGCCGGATCGACTACAGGTACGACCTCAACGGCAACCGCACCAAGCAGGTGCGCACCGGCACGGCGGGCAACGACGTCACCGAGTACGAGTACGACGACGCCGACCAGCTCACCGAGGAAGAGGTCGAGGGGCCGTCGCACGAGCGGGAGACCGAGTACAAGTACGACGAGCGCGGCAACCAGATCAAGGCGGGCGGCGACAAGTTCCAGTACAACCTCGACAACAGCCTGGCCAAGGCCACGCTCGCCTCGGGGCAGTCGACCACGTTCAACTACGACGCGGGCGGCCTGCGGATCTCCTCGACCTCGGCCTTCCAGTCGCAGACCTCGACGCAGCGCTGGTCGTGGGACGTGGCCGGGACGCTGCCGCAGATCGCGATCGACACCGTCGAGCAGGGCGGCGCGGTCACCGAGAAGCGCGGCTTCACGTACGGGCCGGACGACGAGCCGCTGGCGCTGCTCGATCCGGCGAGCGGGGTCCACGCGTACACGCACGACTGGCTGGGCGGCACGGCGAACATGCTGGCGCCGAACGGCACGCTGGAGAAGGGTTACGACTACGACCCGTTCGGCCAGCCGCGGGTCGGCCCCACCCTGGCCGGTCAGCAACTGCCGGGCGAGAGCATCGAGAACCCGCTGCAGTTCGCCGGCGCCTATCAGGACAACACCTCGGGCGACGGCAACTACTTCCTGCGGGCCCGCAACTACAACCCGGGCACCGGCCGGTTCGACAGCCGGGACCCGATGCCGACCGGGCCGGGCGCGACCTCGGCCTACACGTACGCCGCGAACAACCCGGTGGCGTACAGCGACCCGACCGGCCTCGTGCCGGACGCCGGGCCGACCACCACGGCGACGACGGCCGCGTCCACGCAGGGCCCGTCGCCGGAGGATCTGGCCAAGGCCAACCAGCTGCAGTCCAAGAGCATGCTCGACGTGATCCTGGAGGCCGGCGGGCAGATCCTGATGGAGTTCCTCGGGATCAACGACCTGCTCAACTGCCTCAAGGGTGACCTGGTGGCCTGCGTCTCGCTGGTCGTCGGCGCGCTCCCGTGGGGCAAGATCTTCAAGGCCCCCAAGATCGCCGAGGCGATCTACAAGGCCGGCAAGGCCGTGGTCACCTTCTTCCAGGAACTGAAGTGGGCCAAGGCCATCATCAAGGGCGCCGAGGACGCGGCCAAGGCGGCCAAGGAAGCGGCGGCCGCGGCGGCCAAGGCAGCGGCCGACAAGGCGGCGGCGGCCAAGGCAGCCGCGGAAAGGGCGGCCAAGAAGGCGGCGGCCGAAGCCCAGGCCAAGGCGAAAGCCCTGGCCGCCAAGGCCAAGGCCAAGACGAAGAAGGACGCGGGCGACGGCGCCTCCTGCCCGATCCCGGTCCGGCACAGCTTCGTCGCCGGCACCCCGGTGCTGCTGGCCGACGGCAGCAGCAAACCGATCGAGGAGGTCGAACCGGGCGACACCGTCCAGGCGACCGACCCGGAGACCGGTGAGACGGCCGACCGGCAGGTCACGCACACCATCCGCACCGACGACGACAAGGAATTCGTCGACGTCACGGTGGCCGAGGCGGACGGCTCGGCCGACACGCTGACCACCACCGAGCACCACCCGTTCTGGTCGGAGACCCGCAAGCAGTGGGTCGACGCGGGCGACCTGCGCGAGGGCGAGCTCCTGCGCACGTCGGCCGGCACGTACGTCCAGGTCTCGGCGATCAAGTCGTACGAGCACGAGGAGATCACCTACGACCTCACGGTCGACGATCTGCACTCGTACTACGCGGTAGCCGGCGAGACCCCCGTACTCGTCCACAACACCAACTGCGGAAACGCGAGCCCCAACGCCCAGGATCACGTCGAGTGGGTCAGCGAGGGCCCGGACATGCGGGCGGGCCCGCGGGCACGGCCGGCGCAGCAGAGGGCCTACGAATACGAGTCGGGAGTGTCGGGCGCCCGTTCCGACATCGCCACCGGCCGGGCCCAGGTGCCGCGTCTGTCGATGCCCGGACGGGACGGCGACGTCACCGCGAAGTTCGACGGCATCGACGGCAACGAAGTCATCGACCGGAAGAACGGCGTGCTGCCGTGGACATCGGATTCGATGATCGACGAGGCCAGGCGCCAGGCCGGGACGTCCGCCTATCATGGACTCCAGGCGGTTTGGGAAGTGCCCAACGCCTCCGTGATGGCTCAGGCCCAGCGATGGCTCAGTGATGCCGGCGTCTCGAATATCAATGTGAGGATTGCTCCCTGATGAATGTCGATCCCATCATCCTGGCCATGGTGAGCTGCGTGCTGATGCTCGACACGGCGGAACCGGACGACGTCGACCCGGACTTCGCCGTGAGAGTGCAAGAGGTGATGGGGGAGTATCTGGCGGAGATTCCGCAGTCCGACGAGCCGGAGTTGCGGGCAACGCTGCTCCGGCTCGCGGAAGAGGTGTCCGGCCGAGAGCCCGACATGGCGAAGCACCTGACGCGGTGGGCCAGAAATCTCAGCGATTCCTGATTTATGGGCGCCCTTCCCGTTCCGGCGGGAAGGGCGCCTCTCGCGCATCGTGAACTGTTAGCACCCACCTCACACCGGGGGCCGAAGACTGGCCCGACACCGTCCAGCGTGGACCGTGAGTGAGGAAGGTGGTCGCCATGTACAGACGTGCTCTGCTGGCCGCCGTCGTGGCCGGGGCGCTGATCGCGCCGGCCGGGGCGCAGGCCGCGCACAGGAAGCCCAGCCTCGACACCTCGTTCGCCGGGACCGGGGCCGTCTACGACGATTTCGGGCCTGGGGACGAGGTCGCCGGCCTGGTGGTCCAGCCGGACGGGAAGATCCTCGCCGCCGGTCCGGGCGATTTCAAGTTCAACCTCGTCCGCCACCTCCCGGACGGCAACCTCGACCCCTATTTCGGGAGCTGGGGACGGGTCGTCACCGACGTCCATCCCGACACCGAGGGCGAACACCCGACCACCCTCACACTGCTTCCGGACGGGCGGATCATCGTGGGCGGCCGGGTGACGCCGGGCGGGCGCCAGACCGCGGTGCTGGTGACCTACGCCGCCGACGGCACCGTGCTGAGCACGCTCTACCCGGATCTCGGGGAAGGGCTGGCCGGCTCCTACGTGGCCGGCGTGTCGGCCCGGCCGGACGGCAAACTGCTGGTTGCGGTGTCCGCGGTGACCGAGGACGGCAGCGCCCCGCCCGTGCTCACCCGGCTGCTGCCGGACGGCACCCCCGACCCCACCTTCGGCGTCGGTGGCGTGGTCCGCGCCGACATCGGCGAGCGCGACTTCGAGCAGGTGAGCGGCATGGCCGTCACACCGGACGGTCACATCGTGGTGAGCGGCTCGACCATGTGGTGGAGCACCCTGCCCGAGCCGACAAGCGACATCACGCTGGCCCGGTTCACGCCGGACGGCGCCCTCGACACCTCGTTCGGCACGGGCGGGCGGGTGAGCCGCGACATCACCGGGCCGCAGGGCATCGACGGCGGGGGAGGGCCGCTCGTCACCGCCGACGGGCGCATCCTGGTGAACGCCTGGACCCAGAAGGGCGACACCCGGCGTACGGCGCTGCTGCGCTTCCTGCCGACCGGCCGCCCCGACCGTACCTTCGACCGCGACGGCCTCGTGACCACGGCCTTCCCCTCGCTCAACTCGCCGGTCGTCGGCGCCGGCGGCCGCATCATGGTCACCGGTTCGGTGAACGGCGACGTGCTGCTCGCCGAGTTCCGCGCGGACGGCAAGCTGCTCTGGTCGCACGCCACCGACGTCGCCGGCGCTGCCGAGTACGGCAACACCCTCACGGTGCTGCCCGGCGGCAAGCTGCTCGTCGGCGGTCACGTGGCGTACTTCGACTTCGCGATCTTCCGCTTCAACCGATGAGTACCGGGCCGTACGCCGGTCTGTAGGGCATGCGAGCGATCAAAGCGACACTGTTCATCTCCCTCGACGGCGTGGTCGAGGCGCCCGACCAGTGGCACTTCCCGTACTTCGACGACGAGATGGGCGCGGCCGTCGGCGCCGTCGTCGGTGAGGGCATGACGGACACGCTGCTGGTCGGGCGGAAGACCTACGACAGCTTCGCCGGCGCCTGGCCCGAGCGCGAGCGGGCCGGCGGGGACGACGCGGCTTTCGCCAAGCACTTCGGCGACTGCCGCAAGGTCGTCGTCTCCCGCCGGGAGCTCGACTTCACCTGGCGCAACTCGGAGCAGTTGCGCGGCGGCCTCGTCGACGGCGTCACCGCGCTGAAGAACGAGCCCGGCGGCCCGATCGGCATCAGCGGCTCACCGTCGGTCGTGGTCCAGCTCATCGAGGCGGGCCTGCTCGACGAGCTGCATCTGCTGGTGCACCCGATCGCCGTACGCCGAGGGGGCCGTCTCTTCCCGGAGGGCGAGCGGCGGCTGCCGCTCACCCTCCGCTCCGCACAGGCTTTCGGGACGGGCGTTCTCCATCTGGTGTACGGCGCCGGGGACGCGCCCGCCGAGGCCGGGTACGACGACGCGAAGGCCCACCTGCGGCCCTAGACCGCCGAGGCCAGCGACAACCCGAAGCGGCCCTCCGGGTCGGTCCACCACTGGTCGAGGCCGAAGCCGGCCTCGGCCAGCTCCTTCTCGACACCCTCGCGGCGGAACTTCGCCGAGATCTCGGTGCGGATCTCCTCGCCGGAGCCGAGCTCGATCACCAGGTCGACCGCGGGGATGGTGACCCGCATGGGCCAGCGGGCCCGCAGCCGCATCTCGATCCACTCGTCGCGGTCGTTCCACAGCGCCTGATGGGAGAAGCCGTCCACGTCGAAGTCGGCGCCGAGCGAGCCGTTGATCACGCGCAGGACGTTGCGGTTGAAGTCGGCCGTCACGCCCCGCGCGTCGTCGTAGGCCGGCACCAGCACGCGCGGGCTCTTGACCAGGTCGGTGCCGAGCAGCAGATGCTCGCCCGGGTGGAGGACCTCGCGGATGGTGGCGAGGAACTTGGCCCGCTCGGCCGGCTCGAGGTTGCCGATCGTGCCGCCGAGGAAGACGACCATGCGGTCGGGCCCGTCCGGCAGATGGCCGAGGTGGCGGCCGAAGTCGCCGACGACGTTGTGCACCCGCAGCGCCGGATGGCCGGCCTCGATCTGTGCGGCCGCGGCGGCCAGGGCCGAGGCCGAGATGTCCATGGCCACGTACGTCTCGAGCGAGCCGAGCGCGTCGAGCAGCAGCCGGGTCTTGGTGGAATAGCCGGAGCCGAGCTCGATCAGCGTGCGAACGGGCGGCAGCGACGCGGCCCGGGCGGCCAGGATCGACCGCTCGGCCCGGTAGGGGTAGTACTCCGGCAGCTCGGTGATCTGCTCGAAGAGCTCGCTGCCGCGCGCGTCGTAGAACCATTTCGGCGGCAGCCATTTGGGGTCGGCGGTCAGTCCGGCGACCACGTCGGCGCGCAGCGAGCGCTCGATGTAGGCGTCGTCCAGGTACACATCGGTGATGGTCATGGCGCTCCCAGGGGCGTGAGGGCGAGGTCGCTCGCGGTGGCGACGAGCAGATGACGGTCGGGGACGGGCTGCCACTCGGATGAGTCGTCGAGGGGCTCGGAGCTGACTGTCACCCCGTCGCCCCGGCGGACGGACAGCGAATGCCCCACCGTGGTGGCCACGATGGTCGTGCCGTCGGTGAGCAACAGGTTGAGCCGCGACCCGGGCGCGACCGCCTCGACGTCGGCCACCGTGGAGGCGACTGCCTCGGCCGGGGACGAGGTGCGCAGCCGGTCACGCACCAGCGCCCACAGCAGCGCTGAGTCGGTCGGCGCTTCGAGGGTGAGCAGATCGGTGGTGGGCAGGGTGGCGGCGAGCTTGGCGACTGAGCCGGGCCAGCCGGTCACCCTGCCGTTGTGGCTGAACAGCCACGCCCCGTCCCCTCCGCCGAAGGGCGCCGCCGCGGTCTCCACCACGGGCATGCCCACGGTCGCGCTGCGCACCGCGGCCAGCATGCCGGTCACCCTCAGCGACGCGGCCAGGGCGGGCAGGGTGGTGTCGCTCCAGAGGGGAGTGGCCCTCCTGTACCGGACCGGGCCGGGGAACCAGCCGATGCCGAAGCCGTCGGCGTTTATCGTGCCGCCGCCGCGCATGTCGCGCGGGGCCCACGACTGGCGCGACAGCGAGTGCGGCGCGTCGAACAGCAGCCGGGCCGGCGCGATGGCCGGCCCGGCGTAGGCCAGATGACGGCACATCAGGCGCCGTCCCGCCCGGCGTCGCGGGCCAGGCGGAAGCCGCTGAAGATCTGGCGGCGGATCGGGTAGTCCCAGTTGCGGAACGTGCCCCGGACGGCCGCGCGGTCGGTGCCGAACGAGCCACCGCGGAGCATCTTGTAGTCGGGGCCGAAGAAGACCTCCGAATATTCGCGGTAGGGGAACGGGGCGAACCCCGGGTAGCCGGCGAAGTCGGTCGAGGTCCACTCCCACACGTCGCCGATGAGCTGGTGGACGCCGAGCGGCGACGCGCCGCCGGGGAACGCTCCGGCGGCCGCCGGTCGCAGATGACGCTGCCCGAGGTTGGCGTGCCGGGCCTCCGGGGTGTCGTCACCCCAGGGGAAGCGCCGTGAGCGGCCGGTGGCCGGGTCGTGGCGGGCCGCTTTCTCCCACTCGGCCTCGGTCGGCAGCCGCTTGCCGGCCCACGCGGCGAACGCCTCGGCCTCGTAGTAGCAGACGTGCACGACCGGCTCGTCGTCGACGATCGGCGCCGTACGCCCGAACGACGTGGCCAGCCAGCCGTCGCCGTCGCGCCGCCAGTGCAGGGGAGCGGTCAGGCCGGCCGACTGGCGGTGGTCCCACCCGGCCGGGCTCCACCAGCGCGGGTCGTCGTAGCCGCCGGCCGCGATGAACGCCGCGTACTGCCCGTTCGTCACCGCGGCCCGGTCGATGTAGTAGGCCGGCACGTCGACCCGGTGGGCCGGCCGCTCGTTGTCCAGGGCCCAGGCCTCGGTTGCGGTGCCCATCTCGAACGGGCCGCCCGGCACGAGGACCTCGCCCGTCACGACCGGCGTGGCCACCGGCGGCGGGGCAGCGGTCAGCACCGGGGCGCCCACGCGCAGCTGGTGGGTGGCTAGCATGGTCTCGTCGTGCTGCTGCTCGTGCTGCACGATCATGCCGAAGGCGAAGCCGTCGACGGTCAGCCGGCGGCCCTCCATGCGGGCCGCGTCGAGCACGTCGAGCGCCTTGTCGCGCACCTGGGCCACGTAGCGCCGGGCCTCGGCCGGGCTCAGCAGCGGCAGGGCGGGCCGGTCGGCCCGGGTGTGCTTGAACGCGTCGTAGAGCTCGTCGATGTCGGGGCGCACCGGCTCGCGGCCGCCGACGTCGCGCACGAGCCACAGCTCCTCCTGGCTGCCGACGTGGGCCAGGTCCCAGACCAGCGGCGACATCAGCGGGGAGTGCTGGCGGATCAGGTCGCCGTCGTCGACGGCCCCGGTCAGCAGGGTCGTGCGGTCACGGGTGCGGATCAGCTCGGCGGCCACGCGGTCGCGCAGCCGTTCGGTCTCGATGGTCACGACAATGCCTCCTGGAGGCGCGAAGCGGACTCGACGACGGACGGATCGAGGCCCGAGCCGCCGAGACGGCGGCAGGCCCGGTCGAGCAGGGTGGCGGCGGTGCGCCGCAGGGCGGGGTCGGCGACGCCCCGGCGCGCGGCCTCGGCCCACCGGCCGGCGGTCGGCGCGGCCACGTCGAGGGTGTCGCCCGGGTCTTCCATGAGCGCGGCGATGACGGCGACCGGCACGATCCAGTCGCCGCCGGGCTGCGCGTCGAGGTAGCGCACCTCGAGATATCCCCGTGGCCGCACGGGCGGGAACAGCAGGCTGAGGTGGTAGTCGACGTCGTCGTGCGTCGGCTGCCACGGCAGCGCGCCGCGGGCCCAGTCGCGCAGGGTCGTGCCCGGGGGCGCGTCCCAGCAGTCGCCGTCACGGCGCACACAGGTCAGCGGCGCCTCGAGGGCGTAGCGGGCCCAGTCACCGGCCGGATCGTCGCCGCCCGCGGGCACGGGGTGGGTGAGCCGGGGATCCATCGCCAGCCAGGCGGCCATGCGGGCCGAGGCCAGCCCGGTGTCGCGCCCGGCGTGCCGCCGCGAGTTGGCGAACGCGGCCACCATGGCCGGCCCGATCGCGGAGACGGCGGCCCACCGCAGCGAGTCGGGGCCCGGGTCGAGGCAGACCTGGAGCCCGGCCGTGCTGCTCATCATGACCCGCCCGTCGGGGCCGCGGCGGTCGAAGGCCCGCTCCATCGCGTCGTAGCGCGGCGTCCGCACGAGCCGCCGGGGCTCGCGGTACGGATCGGCGCCGTGCTCACCGAGGGAGAGGCCGGACTCGGCGAGCAGCTCGGTCAGGAACGCCGTGTCGGCGCTCACCGCCGCGTGCAGCCCGGGGAGCGAGGTGGCGGGGGCGGAGGAGATCTCGACCTGGCCGCCGGGCTCGACGGTCACCGCGCCGCCCGCGGGGAGCGGGCCGGGCGGCACCGGTGAGCCGAGGGTCTCCGGTGTGAAGCGGCCCAGGGCGTCACGGATGTCGGAGGGATGAAGCGGCGCCGAGGGCGCCACCGTGTGGTGCAGGGTCCATTCCAGCTCGGCGCCGATCAGGGTGGGCGGGCCGGTCTTGAAGCAGATGGCGCGGATGCGCGCCTCCACCTCGTCCTGGGTGCGCAGCACGGTTGCCGTGACCACGCGCGTGCTTTCGGTCATGAGGCGACGCTAAGGCCGGGGTCCGACACTTTCCCGCGACGGATCCCACATGACCTTGGATGAACCCGCGCTCACCTGGGCAATCACCGCGAAGTGATCTGGGTCACAAAGATCAATTAAGGCTGCCCTAAGACGCTGACCTGGGAAAACAGAAATTCTGAACCCTTCGATGCCTTCTCCCGTACTGAGGGGCGGCCACCTTACTCGAACAAGGAGTCGTCATGGCGGGGACCGGAATCGACACCTCGATCCTGCACAAGGGCGCGCACAGCGCGTCCTATTTCGACCTCGCGCGCAACGCGGGCGAGGGCGTCGAGATCGTGGACTTCTGCATCCCGTGCAACCCGTACTTCCCGACCCCGGAGATGTTCGACGAGCTCAGCCGCGACCTGAAGAACATCCTGAAGTACTACCCGAGCGACTCCACCAGCATCACCAAGAAACTGTGCAGCGTGCTCGGCCTTCATCCGCAGACGGTGGCCATGGCCAACGGCTCGACCGAGCTGATCACCTGGATCGACCATCTGCTGATCAAGGAGAGCGTGGCCATCCCGATCCCGACCTTCGGCCGCTGGACCGACCAGCCGCTCGAGACGGGCAAGCGGGTCGACATGTTCCCGCTCCAGGAGCGCGACGGCTTCCGGCTCAACCTCGACGACTACGTGCGCTTCATCCGCGACCGCGGCTCCCGCGTGGCGGTGGTCTGCAACGTGAACAACCCGGACGGCTGCTACCTGCCGCGCCGCGACGTCATCCGCTTCATGGACATGCTGGGCGACCTCGACCTGGTCGTCATCGACGAGTCGTTCATCGACTTCTCCGACATGGAGCAATATCCGTCGGTCGGCCCGGACGCGGTGATCCGCCCCAACACGGTGGTGCTCAAGAGCCTCGGCAAGAACTTCGGCCTGCACGGCATCCGCTTCGGCTATCTGATGGCCAACCCGTCGATCGCCGGCAAGATCGGCAAGGCGCTGCCCAAGTGGAACCTCAACTCGCTGGCCGAGAAGGTCGTCTTCATGATCCAGGAGCACGAGGAGGAGTACGAGGACAGCCTGCGCCTGCTGAGCCGGGACCGCCGCGCCATGGCCGGCGAGCTGGCCCGCATCCCGGGCATCACGGTCTTCCCGTCGCAGGGCAACTTCATCCTGGTCAAGCTGCCGACCGAGTGGTCCGGCGTGGCGCTGCGCGACTACCTGGTGGCCAACCACGGCGTCTACACCCGTGAGTGCGGCAACAAGCTCGGCATGACGAGCCAGTTCATGCGCCTGGTGGTGCGGCCGGCCCGCGACGTCGACCGGCTCATCGACGGGATGATGGACTACGGCCGCCAGTTCCGGGTCCGCGACACCTATCAGGAGGAGCCCCTCGAGGGCCGCCGGGGCTGGTCGAGCGGCCTGGAGGACGCCCCCAACAACCTCATCCAGTACCCGTCGCACCGCTCCGGCGGCGAATACACCGCGCGGCGGGCCGCCAACGCCTGAGCCGGTCATATTTCCGTCACGTGCCTTTCGCCGGGCGGTGGCTTCCGTGACAGGGTGACGGTCGAGATTGAGGGTTGTTCGCGACCTACCGCAACCCCGCGCCTCCGAGAGCGAATCGCCGCGGTCTCCACCGTCGCGAACAATCCTCAACGGACGCGTTCGCTCGAGCCGAGGAGTCGCCGCCATGCTGACCCGCCGCCACGTCCTGTCCGGAGCCGCCGCGGCCGCCGGGCTCGCCGCCCTGCCGCCCGTGTCGGCCCACGCGTCACAGGCCGCCGACCTGTTCCCGCTCGGCGTGGCCAGCGGCGACCCGTTGCCGAACGCCGTCATCCTCTGGACCCGCCTGATCAAGCAGGGGCTCAAGGGCAGGGTCGAGGTCGAGTGGCAGGTCGCCCACGACGAGCGCTTCCGCCGCATCGCCCGGCAGGGGCGCACGGTCGCGCGGCCCGAGCTGGCCCACTCCGTGCACGTGGACGCGCGCGGCCTCGACGCCGGCCGGGAGTACTTCTACCGCTTCCGCGCCCTCGGCCGGATCAGCCCCGTGGGCCGCACCAGGACCGCCGGGCGCGGCAACAACCTGCGCTTCGGCATCGTGAACTGCCAGGACTTCCAGAACGGCTACTGGCCGGCCTATCTCGGCCTGGCCGCCGAGGACCTCGACGTCGTGGTCCACCTGGGCGACTACATCTACGAGTACGACCCGAGCAGCCGCTTCGCCGACCGGCGGCACACCGCGCCCCGGACGGCCGGCCTCGACCAGCTGGTCACCCTCGACGACTACCGGGCCCGCCACGCGCAGTACAAGGGCGACCCGGCCCTCCAGGCCGCGCACGCCGCCTTCCCGTGGATCGTCACCTGGGACGACCACGAGACCGAGAACAACTACGCCGGGCTGATCGACGAGATCGACGACACCGGCGCCAAGCATCAGACCGTCGCCCAGTTCGCCCGGCAGCGGGCCGCCGCCTACCAGGCCTACTACGAGCACATGCCGATCCGGGCCGACCTGCGCCCGGGCAGTACCGACCTGCGCATCTTCCGCCGCTTCGACTTCGGCCGGCTGCTGCGGCTCAACGTGCTCGACACCCGGCAGTACCGCACCGACCAGCCCGGCGGCTTCCCGGGCGACTTCGGCCTGGCCGAGGCCGGCCTGGCCAATGCCACCGGCTCGCTCACCGGCGAGACCCAGGAGCGCTGGCTGCGGGCCGGGCTCGACCACTCGCCGGCCCGCTGGAACGTCGTCGCCCAGCAGGTGATGATGAGCCGCATCAAGTTCCCCAACCCGACCGGTGCCCCGGTCCCGCCGATCGTCGCCAACCTCGACCAGTGGGACGGCTACGCGCCGCAGCGCACCCGGTTCCTCAAGCACCTGGCCGCCGCGAAGGTCGCCAACCCGGTCATCCTGGCCGGCGACATCCACTCGACCTGGTTCAGCGAGCTGCGCACCGACTTCGACCGGCCCGAGCAGCGCCCGGTCGCGGTCGAGTTCACCGCCACCTCGATCAGCTCCGACTTCCCGATCGCCTTCGACGCTCCGCTCAAGGCGGTCAACCCGACCCTCAACCCGCACGTCAAGTACTTCGACGGCTCGAAGCGCGGCTATCTGCGCTGCGTGGTCAACCGCTCGGTGTGGCACACCGACGTGCGTACGGTCGAGACCATCGACGTGCCCGACGCGCCGGTGAGCACCAGCGCCTCGTACGCGGTGGAGGCGGGGACCTCGGTGCTGACCCGATAGGGTCGGCCCTGATGCGTACGAAAGAGCAGTTGACCGAGGCCATCCGCGGCGAGCGCCGGGCGGTGCTGGTCGTCAACGCTCACTCCCGGCGCGGGCGGCAGCTCTACGAGGGCGCCCGCGCCCGGCTCGCCGAGGCCGGCTTCACGCTGCTCAAGGCCTATCCGGTCGACCGGCCGCAGGAGCTGCCGGAGATTTTGGCCGAGGCCATCGGGCTCGGGCCCGACCTGCTGGTGGCCGGTGGCGGCGACGGGACGATCAGCACGGCGGCCCGGCTGCTGGCCCATCGCGACATCGCCCTGGGCCTGCTGCCGCTGGGCACGACGAACAACTTCGCCCGGACGGCCGGGATCCCGCTCGGCCTCGACGAGTCGATCGCGGTCCTCGCCGAGGGCAAGGTGATCGACCTCGACCTGGGGCTGGCCGGCGACCAGGCGTTCACCAACCACGTCGGGGTGGGGCTGTCGGCCGAGGTCATGCTCAAGGCGCCGCCGCTGCTCAAGCGGGTGCTGGGCAAGGTCGCCTATCCGCTGACCGCGCTCGGCCTGCTCACCCGGCACCGCCCGTTGCGCATCACGGTGCGTACGCAGGAACGCAGTCATGTCTTCGTGAGTCATCAGGTGTACGTGGCCAACGGCGGGCATCACGCCGGGCGCCCGATCACCGGGGACGCCAACGCCGACGACCGGCTCCTCGTGGCGTACCCGGTCGGCGGCCCGGCCAAGATCGAGCTGTTGCGCGAGACGGCGCGCAACGCCGCCACCGGCCCGCGCCGCAGCCTGCGTGAGGAGCCGTTCCTCGCGGTGGACGAGCTGTGGCTCGCCACCGACCGGCCGGCCCGGGTCGAGGTCGACGGCGAGCCCGGCGGCACCACCCCGCTGCGGATCGGCCTGGCCGCGAACGCCCTTCGGGTGATGGCTCCGGTCGGCGTTCCGGACAGATAAAAAAATTCTTTGGCCAACGACTGCACAACCCGGGCACGGGAGACGTCTTCATGTTCGTGACCTTCGAGCAATTCGCGATGGCCCGGCTTCCCAGCCTGATGCGGTACGCGGTCGTCCTCACCGGCGACAACGATCTCGCGCAGGATGTGGTCCAGGAGGTCCTGGCCCGGGCACAGGTTCGATGGCGGCGCATCAGCGAGGCCGACTCGCCCGAGGCGTACGTGCGGCGCATGGTGCTCAACGAGTACCTGTCGTGGCGGCGCAGCTGGGCGGTCCGGCACGTGCACGCCGTCGGCGAGCGCCTGGTCGAGATCGACGACGCCCGCAGCATGTCGAACGACCATGCCCAGGACGTCGTCGAGGCCGACGCGCTGTGGAACAGGCTGGCCACGCTCGGCCGCAAGCAGCGGGCGGTGCTGGTGCTGCGCTACTACGAGCAGCTGGACGACGACTCCATCGCCGATCTGCTCGACTGCACCCCCGCCACCGTGCGCAGCCACGCGTCGAGGGCACTGAAATCGCTCCGCCTCTCGGAGCACGCGAACCGGATCCCCGTCAAGGAGAAGTCGTGACTGAGCAGCACGAGGACCAGCTCCGCGTGGTCTTCGAGAAATATTCGAACCAGACCCCTGACCCGGCCGCCGTCTACGCCCGCGTCGAGGAGCTCGCCGGCAAGTACAAGCGCCGCCGCCGTGGCGCCTACGCCGCCGGTGGCGCCGTGCTCGGGGCCGGCCTGATCGCCGGCGTGCTCAACCTGCCGACCTTCCTCCCGTCCGACCCGGCCAACACCGGCGGGGCCACCCTCCCGGCCGCCGCGCCGGCCGTGTCCCCCTCGGCCAGCCGCGCCCCGAGCGAGGCCGAGCTCCAGAACTACTGGAAGGCCTACTTCGAGGCCGGCTACGGCTACAACGACGCCCTCAAGCTGGCCAAGCTGTGGAAGCTGAACTCCAACCCGGGCGACGTCAAGGCCGAGGCCGGCCGCCGCCTGCTGCTCGGCGAGACCCTGCCGATCAAGCCGTCGCCCGACCCCGAGGTGAGCGAGCCGTCGAGCGAGGAGATCGAGAAGAACCAGAAGCAGTTCGACGCCTTCTTCAACGCCGGCTACACCTGGGACGAGGCCGAGAAACTGGCCAAGATCTGGAAGATGGCCGACCCGTCCGACGCCAAGATCGAGGCCGGTAAGCGGCTGATCGCGGGCGAGACGCTGCCGGTGAAGCCGACGCCGGCCAACGTCGAGGCGGCCAAGGAGGCGAAGAACGTCAACGCCTTCTTCAGCAAGGGCTACGACTACGACGACGCCGTGAAGCTGGCCAAGCTGTGGAAGATCTCCGCGGGCGAGGCCAAGGCCGAGGCCGGCAAGCGGATCCTCGCCGGTCAGACGCTGCCGATCCAGCCGTGACGGCGGAGCTGCGCCGGCGCATCGGCTTCGAGATCGAGCTGATGGCGCCCCGAGGCGCCAGCCGGCGCACGCTCGCCGACGACCTGGCCGCCCGCCACGGCGGCCGGGTCCGGCCGGTCTGGCACCAGGACAGCGAGCCGTCACTGGTGCCCGGTCTGGGGCGTTTCCTGCACCTGACCCAGGGTTTCGAGGTGGTGCGGGCCGACGGCACGCTCCTGTGCACCCTGGTCGACGACATCACCCTGCTCGACGGGCTCAACCCGCGCTCGCCGGCCCTGCCCGGCTGGTACCGGGTGCTCAGCGACGAGCCGCGGCTGCTGCGCCTGCTGGCCCGGCACGCCGACCCCGGCGCCCCGCTCGAGCGGGTCCTCGACGCGGCCGCCGAGCTGTGGGGCCGCGTTCCCGAGCCGATCGCCGACGTGGTCCGCCTCGACGACGAGGCGGGCGCGACAGTCGCCCTGGCCGCCCCGCAGGGCGCCGAGCGCGAGCGCCCGTGCGAGATCGTCACCCCGCCGCTGGCCCACGACCACGAGCGGGCGCTCGACGAGCTGCTCGGGCCGGCCCGTGAGCTGGGCTTCACGGTGCCCCACGAGGCCGCGGTGCACATGCACGTCGACGGCGCCCCGTTCCGGCGGGCGCACGCCCTGGCCAACGTGGTGCGGCTGTTCGCGCACTGGCGTGAGCCGCTGCGGGAGCTGTTGCGGACCAACCCGGCCTGCCGGCGGCTGGCCCCGTTGCCGGCCCCGCTGGTCGCGGCGGCCGACGGCGTGCCCGGCTTCGACGACCTGGCCAAGGCGGCCGGCGAGGGCGAGCTGACGAAGTACTTCGACGTCAACCTGACCCAGCTCTTCGCCGACCAGCCGATCCGCGACACCGTCGAGATCCGCGTCCTGCCCGGCATGATCTCGACCGACGAGATCGTCAACCGGGCGGCCCTGGTCGAGCTGCTGCTCGACCGCTGCGAGGACCCGGAGCCGCTGCCGGTGAGCGACGCCCCGTCGGTCGAGGACCTGCTGCATTTCGCTGCGGAGGCCCTGGCCGCACAACGTTGAGATCACGCCTGAGTTCGGCCCTCGCGGCTGTGACTACGGGGACAGGCGAGATCGCTATAACCGCACCTCAGGACGGGTAAGCGGGGCGGTCATGGACACAAAATCGATGCTCGAGACGTACCCTGCGGAAATCGCTCTTGACCGTGACCTGCTGGTCGCGGCGATCGAGGCGCTGGCCGCCTGTGCGCAGACCTGCACGGCCTGCGCGGACGCCTGTCTGGCCGAGGACATGGTGGCCGAGCTGCGCAGCTGCGTCCGGGCCAACCTGAACTGCGCCGACGTCTGCGCGGCGACCGAGCGCGTGCTGACCCGCCAGACCGCCTCGCGGGAGCTCCTGGAGGCCTGCCTGGCCGCCTGCCGGGCCTGCGCCGAGGAGTGCGAGCGGCACGCCGGCATGCACGAGCACTGCCGGATCTGCGCCGAGGCCTGCCGCGCCTGCGAGAGGGCGTGCTCGGAGCTGCTGGCCAGCCTCTAGAAGTTGCCGGAAACCCCGCACCGGGCCGTCGATCGGTGGCGAAAATGAGGGCGTGAGACAGCACGCGTGGTGGTGGCTGCTGGTCGCCGCCGCGGTGATGCTGGGCGGCGCCCAGTTTTTCGGGACGACGGTCCGGAGTGTCACCAGCGGGGTGATAGCGCTGGGCGCCTGTGCGGGCGTCACTTTGTCAATACACCTGCACAGACCCGACCGCCCGCTGGCCTGGCGACTGCTGGCCGGCGCGGCCGGATGCTCGGGGCTGGCCCTGCTCAGCTGGGCGTCGTCGTTCGACGCCGTCGGCGTGCTGCACCCGGCGACGTTCGTGCTGGCCATCGGCGGGCTGGCCCTGATGCCCCGGCGCGACCCGGAGGCCGGGCGCTCGGGCGGGATCATCGAGACCGGCATCATCGTCTGCACGGGCACGCTGATCGCCTGGGTCCTGCTGTACGACCCGTACGTCTACGACACGGACACCCGGCCCAGCGCGGAGATCCTCGTCTACCCGCTGGCCGACGTGCTGCTGCTCGGCATGGCGCTGCGGCTGTTCGCCGTGCAGGACCGGCTGTCGCGTCCCCACCTGCTGGTGATGATCGCCGCGGTGCTGTTCGTCGCCTCCGACATCCGCTTCTTCCTGTCGGCGGTGGCCGGTGTCGGAAGCGGGCCGGAGCTGGGCGTCACCGGCTGGGGCGCGGCGTTCGCGCTGATCGCGGCGGCCGCGCTGCACCCTGCCATGGCGCACGACAATGGGGTGTCGGTCGCCAAGGCGGGCTCCTGGAAGCTGATGTCGGTGCATCTGGCGCTGATGCTGGCCGGACCCGCCGCCACCGCGTACGCCCTGGTCCGCGACGTCGAGGAGAAGGAGCTCGACCTGCTGGACATCGGCGTGCCGGTGGGCTTCACCGCGCTGATCACGATGTTGCTGGTCGTCCGGATGACGCTCACCCTGCGGCTGGCCCGGCGGCAGGCGTCGGCGATGCGCCACATGGTGCGGCACGACGCCCTCACCGGCCTGCCCAACCGGCACCTGCTCACGGCCGGGGTGGCGTCGTCGGGCGCGCTGATCCTGTTCGACCTCGACGGTTTCAAGGACGTCAACGACCGGCTCGGGCACACCATCGGCGACGAGCTGCTGGTCGCCGTGGCCGGCCGGCTGCGGCCGCTGCTGCGCCCGGAGGAGCACCTGGCCCGCACCGGCGGCGACGAGTTCGCCCTGCTCCTGCCGTCGAGCGATCTCATCGAGGCGAACTCCCGGGCCGCCGACGTGCTGGCCGCGCTGCGCCCTCCGATCGAGGTCAGAGGGCACACCCTGCACGTGACGGGCAGCGCCGGCGTCCGGCTGCTGGCGCCGGGCACCGACGTGGCCGAGGCGCTCAGCGACGCCGATCTGGCGCTCTACGCCGCCAAGGCGGCGGGCAAGGACCGGGCCGAGCTCTACGACCCGCGCTTGCGCCAGGAGCAGATCGACCGTGTACGCCTGGTGGAGCACCTGCGCGCGGGACTCGCGAACGACGAGTTCACGGTCCACTACCAGCCGATCGTGGCCCTGTGCAGCGGCCTGATCGTGGCCGTCGAGGCGCTCGTGCGCTGGACCCCGCCGGGCCGGCCGCCGATCGGTCCCGACCGATTCATCCCGGCCGCCGAGGACAGCGGCCTCATCATCGGGCTGGGCGAGCGTGTCCTGCGCCGAGCCTGCGCCGACGCGGCCGTCTGGCACGGCCTCTACGGCATCGCCGTGACCGTCAACGTCTCACCGCGCCAGCTGACCGACCCGTCCTTCACCGCGAAGGCGAACCGGGCGATCGCCGAGAGCGGCCTGCCGCCGTCCGCCCTCACCCTGGAGATCACCGAGGGGGTGCTGATCGGCTCGGGCGCACAGGCCCTGGCCCACCTGCACGCGCTGCGGGCCGACGGCGTCCGGGTGGCGATCGACGACTTCGGCACCGGATATTCGTCGCTGGCCTATCTGCGCGACCTGCCCATCGACACCCTGAAGATCGACAAGTCGTTCATGCCGGCCGACCCCGCCGACCGGCGCCAGACGGCCCTGGTCCGCGCGGTGGTCGACCTGGCCCGCAGCCTCGACCTGACCACGGTGGCCGAGGGCGTCGAGACCGAGCACCACGCCGACCTGCTGCGCGAGCTGGGCTGCGACCGGGGACAGGGCTATCTGTTCGCCCGCCCGGCCCCGGCCGCCCAGATCACCGGCCTGCTCACCAGCAGGTGGGAAGCGGCCCGCCCCGCACCCGCGCACCGCTGACAAATATTTCTGTCGGCAGGGCGATGAGTCCGGCCGGGACGGGCGGTCTGAGGAGCATGACTGTCACCCGTACCGCTTCCGCCCCGCTCGCCCCCGCCCTCCGGCGCACACTGTGGACCACGCAGATCGTTCTCGGTCTCTTCATGGTGGTCGCCTCGGCCGTGCCCAAGCTCGTGGGCGAGGCCAACGCCGTGCAGACCTTCGACGACATGGGCGCCGCCACCTGGTTCCGCTACTTCATCGGCGTGGTCGAACTGGCCGGCGGCCTCGGCCTGCTGGTGCCGCGCCTGGCCGGCCTGGCCGCCGTGGGCCTCATGCTGCTGATGGTCGGCGCCTTCATCACCCAGGTGTTCATCCTGCACGGCGGCGCGGTGGCGATCACCCCCGTGGTGCTGTTCGCCCTGTTCTCCGTCATCGCGTGGGGGCGGCTTTTCCGCCGTTGAGGGAGAGCTTGTGTGAAGGGATCGTGCGGGCCGGCCGCTCGGGCGGGTCCGGACGGCATGATCTTCCGCGTGGTTCTCGTATTCATCGTGATGGCTCCGGTGCTGCTCCTGTGGCTGGTCATGGCCCGGCAGCCCTGGAGCACGCTGCTCGTGGTGTCGGTCCCTGGCCCGTTCTTCCCCTCGACCGCCACCGTGCTGCCCGCCCTCGACGGCATGCGCGCCACGGTCGAGCCGCACGGCGACGCCGACTGCGGCTCCGGGATGCCAGCTCACCATCGAGATCACCGGCCGCCCCGGCCAGTCCGTCGGCGACCTGCGCTCCGAACTGACCCGCCACCTCGAGGCCCGCGGCTGGGGCTCCGGCTGCCGCCCGGCCGGCTGGCTCCTCGACAGCTCCACTGCCTGCGTCGAGCTCGCCGTCGAGGACGACCGTGCCACCATCGTCCTTTCCGGCAACCGCGATGCTCAGTCGGTGGGGAAGTAGTTGCCGTAGATGTGCAGGCGCTTGTTCTCGTCGTCGACGGTGGTGTCGGCGAAAGCCTCGTACGTGTCCTGGGCGGCGTCTCGGTTCTTGATGTCGCCGTTGTAGCGCGCGGTGAAGACGTACGTGCCCGGGGGAAGGGTTTGGCCCTTGGCCAGGGTGAAGCGGTAGAGCAGGGCGCCGCCGGAGCGGGTCAAGGTGGCGTTGACCCTGGGGTCGGGGGAGTCGACCTGGCCCGTGGTGAGACCGGTGGCGGGCTCCAGGCGCAGGATCAGGTCCAGCGTCGTGAGGGCGGTGCCGGCCTTGAGCGTGACCTGGCTCCGGCCGTCGGCCACGACCGAGCCGTCGGACCAGAGGGTGCCCTTCTCGACCTGGGTGTCGCCGGGGTGGCCACGGACCTCCGTCGTCGCGGGCGGCGGGGTGGTGGTGGCGGCCGGGGGCACTGACGACCTGGACGGGCGTGTCGTGGTGGGCTTGACCGACGGCGACGGCGTCGGCGTCGGCGTCGGGGAAGTGGTCGTGGGGACGGTGACGGGTGGGGGCGCGGCCGGTGGTGCCGGCTCGTGTTCGCCGGCCAGGGCCCACTGGGCCACGCCGCCCAGGCCCAGGACCGTTGTCACGGCGGCCGCGGCGCCGGCCAGGCGCATGCGGCGGCCCCGCGAGGAGCTGGCGGCGCGGTTCGCCGCGATGCGGTTGAGCATCGCCGCCCGGTCGGGGGTGTGCTCGGACAGCGTGTGCCGGAGCTCGGAGCGGAGGAAGTCCTCGTTCACCGGGCCACCTTCAGGTCCTCGAGCAGCTCGGCGAGCTGCTTGGCGCCGCGTGAGGTCTGGCTCTTGACCGTGCCGACCGAGATGCCGAGGATGTCGGCCACCTCCTGTTCGGGCAGGTCGAAGGCGTACCGCAGCACCACGCAGGCGCGCCGGCGATAGGGGAGACGGCGCAGCGCGCTGCGCACGTCGAGGACCGCGGGCACGTCCGGCGCGGGGCGTGAGCGGGGGAAGCCGAGCAGTTCCAGACCCCGGCGCGCGCGGCCCTGGCGGCGGATCCAGTTCTTCGTCAGGTTGGCCACGATGCCCTTGGCGTACGCGGCCGGGTCGTCCGCGGCCGCGACGCGGTCCCAATGGCGCCACACCTCGGTCAGCGCGTCCGCCGCCAGGTCGTCGGCCGCCGTGGAATCGCCGCACAGCAGGTAGGCCAGGCCGGACAGCTCGGCGTGATGCCGCTCGAAGAACGCGTGGAAGGCCTGCTCACGCACGGCACAGCCCTCCCACCGGTCCCGACAAGATCAGGCAAGGGACGATATCAGGGCCCCGAACTGCTCAGCGCTGCCCGTCTGCGGCCGAATGTCTGTATATGAAGGGCGACGACGACGAGGGCTTCACCCTCATCGAGATGCTCGTCGCGCTCGTCGTTCTGTCGGTCACGCTGCTGGCCAGCACCCCGTTCTTCGTGAACAGCCTGCAGAGCGTCAACCGGCAGCGGACCCGGCAGGTCGCCGTCCAGCTGGCCGACACCTCCATGGAGCAGGTGCGCGGGCTCAAGGGCAGCTCGCTGCTGACCGGGCACGGGCAGCTGGCCGGCGAGAACCAGTTCGCGGCCGCGCCGGCCGCCGTCAAGCCCTATCTGGCCACCATGCAGGTCGGTCACGACGAGGACAGCGCCGTGGCCACCACCGACGGCGCCGACGCCCCGATCTCCACCGCGGCCCAGGTCACGACGGTGGAGGGCACCACCTTCACCCGCATGGTCTATATCGGGGCGTGCGAGATCTATCTGACCCAGTCCTCGGGCGACTGCGTCTATCCGCTGGGCGCCGCGGCGCCGTCCGACTCGACCAAGATCCTCAAGTTCTTCCGGGCCGTCGTGCTGGTCAGCTGGCCCGACAGCTCGTGCGTGGCGACCTCCGGCAACCCGGCCAACACCTGCCTCTACATCACCTCGACGCTGGTCTCGCGGGCCCCGGAGCCCAACTTCGACCTGCACCGGCCGTCGCCGACGGTGATGACCCAGACGCTCGTCTTCTACCGCGGCCTGGCCACGACCGCCCAGCTGGAGGCCCGCGGCGGCCAGCTGCCCAACACCTGGACGGTCGGCGCGCTGCCGGCGGGTCTCTCGCTGACCCCGGCCGGCGTGATCAGCGGCACCCCGACCACGGCCGGTGTCACGGTGACCACGACGACCGTCACCGACAAACTCAACCGGACGGACACCGAGCCGATCACCTTCCGCGTCGTGCTCCCGCCCACCCTGACCATGCCGGCCGCCGCCACCAACCGGGTCAACGACGTGGTCGGCCTCCAGGCCACCGCGGCCAACGGCGTCGGGCCGTACGTCTACAGCGCCTCCGGTCTCGCGCCGGGCCTCACCATCGACGCCGCGACCGGGGCGATCACCGGCACGGTCACCACGACCGGCACGTACACCGCCACGGTCACCGCCACCGACCAGAACGGCGTCAAGGGGACCGGCACCTACACGCACGTGGTCTATCCGCCGCTGACCCTGAACACCGTGGCCGACCAGACGGTCGCCCTCAACGGCAAGCTGACGCTGACCGCGTCCGGCGCGGGCGGCGACGGCTCCTACACCTACAGCGCCACCGGCCTGCCCACCGGCGTGGCCATCAACAAGAACACGGGCGCCATCAACGACAAGGTCACCACCTCGGGACGGTTCCTGCCGACGATCACCGTGGCCGACGGCAGCGGCGGCACCGCGAGCCAGCAGTTCGTCCTGATCGTCACCAGCACCGGCCTGATCTTCACGGGGCCGCCGCTGACCGCGCCCGACCAGACGACCGTGCGGGGCACGGCGGCGTCGCTGACCCTGACCACCAACGGGACGCTGCTCGGCCTGAACCCGGTGATGACCATCAGCGGCCTGCCCACCGGCCTGTCCTTCAACGCCCTGACCGGTGTCACCTCCGGCACCCCGACCACGGCCGGCACCTACACGGTGACCGCCACGGCCACCACCGTGACCGCCACCAGCGTCCTCACCTTCGTCTGGAAGGTCACATGAGCGGCGAACGCGACGACGACGGCTACACCCTCATCGAGCTGCTGGTCGCCATGGGCCTGATGTCCGTGGTGATGGTCGTCGTGTTCGGCGCCCTGACCGAGGTCTATTCCGACGTCAACCGGACCGAGAACGTCACGGTGGCCCGCGACCAGCTCGGCAACAGCTTCCGCCGCCTCGACAAGGAGCTGCGGTACGCCAACTGGATCTCCACGCCCGGGCAGGTGGACGGCGCCTGGTACATGGAGTACGCCACCCCCTCCGGCTGCCGTCAGCTGATCTACAAGAACGGCGTGGTGACCTGGTCGAGCTGGACGCTGCCGGGCACCACGCCAGGCTCACCGACGACCATCGCCACCGACCTGGCGCTGACCGGCACCACCCCGCCGTTCACCGTCTATCTGGCCACTTCGCAGCCGTACGCCTCGGCCAGCCCCGGCACGTCCGGCGTCGGCGTGGACTACCAGGTCGCCCACAGCCAGGTACGGCTCCAGTTCACCGGCAAGGTCGGCAAGATCAGCCTGCCGTTCGACGTGATCTTCACGGCGCAGAACACGAACGGCGCCAACGTCTTCTCGGAGAACGGCAAGCTGACCGACAACGACTGCGGCAAGGCGAGGCCGTCCGCATGAGGCTGTCGCTGATCCGCCGGGACGACGAGGGCTCGCTGCCCTTGGCCCTGCTCGTCGTCACCATCGTGATGTCGCTGTCGGCGTTCCTGGTCCCGGTCGTGGTCCGCCAGATCAAGACCACCCAGAACCTCGCCTATCGCAACACCGCGCTCAGCGCGGCCCAGTCCGGCCTCGACGTGATGATGGCGCGGGTGCGGGCGGCCGCCGACCCGGACAATCAGAACGGCTATCTGGAGAACCTGCCGCCGTGCACGCTCACCGGCAACGCCGGGGTCAGCGGTGCGAGCGAGCGTCTCCAGTACACGGTGACCCTGACGTACCGCGATCAGGACGGCGCCACGATGGCCTGCCCGGCCACCGACGTGCCCACGACGGCCCTGGTCACCTCGGTCGGCGTCAACGGGACGGCCAAGCGGACGCTCACCGCCACGTACGTCTTCTCGACCAGCAACACCAACATCCCGGGCGGCCAGATCCGCATCTCCAGCTCCAGCCTCGGCAACCAGTGCATGGACTCCGGGTCGAGCAAGACCCCGACGAACGGCGCCGCGATCGTGATGGCGCCCTGCGACGGCAGCAGCCGGCAGCAGTTCGGCTATACGGCCGACCTCTACCTCAAGCTGATCAACTCGGAGTCGTCGACCGCCTCGTCCGGCATGTGCCTGACCCCGGTCTCGAAGGTGCTCGTCTTCGAGCCCTGCCCGACGGTGCGGACCACCACGTTCCAGTGGAGCCTGGACGGCAACTCCTTGTTCCACTCCACGACCACGGCGAGCAAGGCCGACGGCAGCTCGTGCGTCAACGTCTCGACCCCCGGCTCGACGGCCGACCGGAGCGTGATCCTCGGCAACTGTACGGTCAGCGCCACCAAGACCGTGTGGCGCTCGGCCACCGGCGTCGGCGCCGGCATGGCCGGCGACAGCACCAACCAGCTGGTCAACTACGCCCAGTTCAGCCGTTGCCTCGACGTGACGGGCAAGTCGATGAGCGCGACGTACATGATCGCCTGGTTCTGCAAGCAGGACCCGGGCGGCGTGGTCGACTTCAACCAGCAGTGGGTGCACCCGACGCCGGTGACGCCGGCGATCACCGCGACCGGGCCGATCATCGTGAACAACACGACCTCGACCAGCAACAGCAACAACGGCACGGCCAGCAAGAACTACTGCCTGAAGTCGCCCGGGGTGGTCACCTCGACGTCGTGGGTGACCGTGGTGAACTGCCCGACCGTGGCCGACCAGAAGGCGCAGAACGTGACCTGGACCGTCTATCACGACACGGGCGACTACGGCACGAGCTACCGGATCAAGGACTACAAGGGCTACTGCCTCCAGCCCACCGACCAGAACAGCGGCGTGGCCAACGACTTCCACACCGACGGCACGAGCAAGGTCAAGGTCGCCACGTGCAACACCTCCGAGCTGCAGAAATGGAACGCTCCGGCCAACATCAGCCAGCCGACGCCGCTGACCGACCTCAACGAGAAATAGGCCTATCGAACATGTAGGAATGCTGGGTATGCTCCCGGGCATGGACGCATCGACATATGTTCCGCTGTGAGCGCGGTTCCGCTTGAGCTCGACGGGGTCGGCAAGACGTTCACGGCCGACGGGCGGCGGAGGGCCGTGCTGGCGGGTGTGTCGCTGACGGTCGCGGCCGGTGAGGTCGTCGCGCTGCTCGGGCCGTCCGGATGCGGGAAGTCGACGCTGCTGCGGCTGGCCGGTGGGCTCGACACGCCGAGCGAGGGGTCGGTTCGGGTCGGCGGGCGGCCCGTCGACGGCATCGAGCCGCGGTGTGCGGTGGTGTTCCAGGAACCGAGGCTTCTCCCGTGGCGGACGGTCGAGAAGAACGTGGCCTACGGGCTGCCGCGCGGGGTGACCGGGGAGAAGGCACGGCGGGAGGTCGCGCACTGGCTGGAGGTCGTGGGGCTGGCGGCGTTCGCCCGGCACCGCCCCCGGCAGATCAGCGGCGGCATGGCCCAGCGGGCGGCGCTCGCGAGGGCGCTGGCCCGGCGGCCCGGGGTGCTGCTGCTGGACGAGCCGTTCGCGGCGCTCGACGCCCTCACCCGCCTGCGGATGCAGGATCTGCTGGCCGAGGTGCAGGGCGCCGCCGGGACCACGGTTCTGCTCGTCACCCACGACGTCGACGAGGCCCTGCACCTGGCCGACCGGGTGGTCCTGCTGGGGGTGCCCGAGGGCGGTGAGGCGGCTTCCGTGCGGTCGATCCGGGAGGTGCCCGGCGCCCGGCCCCGGGACCGCGGCGACGCCGGCCTGGCCGCGCTGCGGGTGGAGCTGCTGGCCGAGCTCGGCGTGCACACGCCGGTGCGTTCGTGAGAGAAGGAGATCTCAGCGAGATGCGGAAGATGCGTGCGGCGGCGGCCGCGGTGGCGGTGACGATGCTGCTGGCCGGATGTGTCGAGGGGGAGGACACGAAGGCCGGCGCGAGCCAGGGGACCACGCTGCGGCTCGACTACGCGTACTACAACCCGGCCAGCCTCGTGCTGCGGGACCAGAAGTGGCTCGAGACCGAGCTCGCGGCCAGGAACGTGACGGTCACCTGGCAGCTGTCGGCCGGCAGCAACAAGCAAGAGGATCGCGGCCACCAAGGGCACCGACCCGTACTTCTTCCTGCTCCGGTCGCTGGAGAAGGCCGGGCTGAAGCCGGGCGACGTCACAGTGGTCAACCTTCAGCACGCCGACGGCCGCACCGCGCTCGAGCGCGGCGACGTCGACGCCTGGTCCGGTCTCGACCCGATCATGGCGCAGACCCAGCTCGACCAGGGCTCCAAGCTGATCTTCCGCAACATCGACTTCAACTCGTACGGGGTTCTGAACGCGACCGAGAGCTTCCTTCAGAAACAGCCCGAACTCGCGCAGTCGGTCGTCAACGCCTACGAGCGCGCTCGCAAGTGGATCCAGGACAACCCCGGCGAGGCGGTCGCGCTCTACGCGCGGGAGGCCAAGATCTCGCCCGAGGTGGCGAAGCTGGTGCTCACCGAGCGCACGAAGCTCGACATCGACCCGGTGCCGGGCGCGGCCCAGAAGGCGGTCTTCGAGTCGATCCTGCCGGTGCTGGTGGCCGACGCCAACGTGAAGAGCGAAGCGGCGGCGCGGGAGGCGATCGACTCGCTGTTCGAGCCGAAGTTCGCCGAGTCCCGGAGCTCCTCGTGACGCTGACCCCGCCCGAAACGGACGGCCGCGCGTCGCCGGCGAACCAAGGGGAAGGCACAGCGGTACAGAAGGCCCCGGAGGCGCGGGCGGTGGGAGAGGCGGGGCCGGGCGCGCGAACGGTTCGCCGGGTGGCTGTCGGCGCCGTTGTTCCGCTTCTGCTGCTTGTGCTGTGGCAGTGGGCGGCGTCGGCCGGCGTCTACTCGGCCGCTCAGCTGCCCGCGCCGGGCGAGGTCGTGAGCGCGTTCACCGAGCTCGCCGGGCGGGGCGAGCTCGGGCACCACGTCGCCATCAGCACCCAGCGCGTCCTGATCGGCTTCGCAGTGGGTGGCGCCTTCGGGCTCGCTCTCGGTGGGCTCGTGGGTCTTTCCCGTACGGCGTCGGCCGCCCTCTCGCCGACCGTCCAGGCGATCCGGGCCGTGCCGTCCCTCGCGTGGGTGCCGTTGCTGCTGCTCTGGCTCGGCATCGGGGAGACGCCGAAGATCGTGCTGGTCGCGATCGGGGCGTTCTTCCCGGTCTACACGACCGTGTCGGCCGCGCTCGCACACATCGATCCGCATCTTGTGGAGGTCGGGAGGGCGTACGGAAGGAAGGGTCTTGGTCTGCTCGGCACTGTGCTCTTCCCGGCGGCCACCCCGGCCATCCTGAGCGGGCTGCGGCTCGGGCTGGCCCAGGGCTGGCTCTTCCTGGTCGCGGCCGAGCTGATCGCCTCGTCGATGGGCCTGGGCTTCCTGCTGATCGACAGCCAGAACACCGGGCGCACCGACATCATGCTGCTCGCCATCATCCTGCTCGCGGTGATCGGCAAGCTGTGCGACACGGTCCTCGGGCTCGTCGAGAACCGCTTGCTGCACAATTCAGGGCGTGGCACGAGCTCTTGATGACGCAGAACCCCCGCAGTCCTCGGTTTCCGTCGACCACTTCACCAACATGTACCTGGTGAAGGACGACCCGTGGGACCTGGCGACCAAATGGCATGACAAGCGCAAGTACGCGGTGACGATGGCCAGCCTGCCGCGCGAGCACTACCGGCGCTGCTACGAGCCGGGCGCCTCGATCGGGCTGCTCACGCGGATGCTGGCCGGGCGCTGCGACGAGGTGCTGGCCGTCGACTCGGTCGAGGAGGCGGTGGTGGCGGCCCGGGCGAGCCTGGCCGACCTGCCCAACGTCAGCTACGAGCGGGCCAACCTGCCGGACGGCCTGCCCGAGGGCACCTTCGATTTGATTGTCATCGGCGATCTGCTCTACTACCTGTCCGCCGAGGATCTGGAACGGCTGCTCGACGGGCTGTTCGAGCGGCTGGAGCCGGGCGGCGACATCGTCTCGGTGCACTTCAGCAACCGGGCCGACGGCGGCAACTACGACGGCTTCAACGTGCACGCGGCACTGGCCGAGCGGCCGGGACTGGAGCGGCTCGTGCACCACGACGACGAATGGTTCCTGCTGGACGCGTTCCGGCGTACCACCTGACCTTGGTTTTTCGAGGCGGGTCTTCCCTTCCGGGGAGGCCCGCTCTTTTGTGGCCAGTAGATTTTCGTAATTGACAATCTACTGTCCCGCGGAGGAGATTGAGGCGGCCGCCACACCTATGAGCAGGAGGCAAGGGATGAAACGGTGGATTCCGGCGTCGATCGCCGCGCTGTGCCTGGCCGCGGGAGGCTGCGGCGGCTCGAAGCCGGCCGGCTCCGCGGAGATCAAGCTCGTCTCGGCCACCCCACCCGCCACGGGCGACGTCGACCGGGTCACCTGGGCCCTCCCGTCCGGCGAGCCGGCCTCGCTCGACCCGGCCAAGACCGGCGACTACTCGGCCAACTCGGTGGTCACCAACCTGTGCGAGAGCCTCCTGCGTCTCGAACCCGACTACTCCACCTCACCCGGCCTGGCCACCGCGGTGACCCAGAAGGACGCCAGGACCGTCGTCATCGACCTGCGCGACGGCGTCACCTTCACCGACGGCAGCGCGATGACCGCCGACGACGTCGTGGCCAGCCTGAAACGCCACATGGATCCCAAGGTCGCCTCCTACAGCGCCCACGTCTTCGCCCACGTCGCCGCCATCGACACGACCGGGCCGTTGCAGGTCACGGTCCGCTTCCGGGCGCCCGACGCCCAGTTCATCCCCGGCCTGGCCGGCGTGCCGGGCGCGATCAGCTCGGCGAAACTCCTGTCCACGGCCGGATCTAAGTACGGCTCGCCCAGCACCGGCGTGATGTGCACCGGCCCGTTCAAGCTCGGCGGCTGGCAGTCCGGCCAGAAGATCACCCTGATCCGCAACGCGACGTACTGGGACAGCGCCCGCCGCGCCCGAGCCGCCACCTTCGACTTCGTCTTTCTCACCGACAGCAGCACACTGACCAGTGCCCTGCTGTCCGGAGAGGTCGACGGGGTGTACGGAGCCCCGGCCAGTGGGCTGGCCGCGCTGCGCAAGGCGGCCAACGGCACGCTCTTCTTCGGGCCGAGCACCGAGACGTACAGCCTGGGCGCGGTCTCGCCGACCGGGCCGGCCGCCGACCCGCGCCTGCGCAAGGCGCTCGACCTGGCCATCGACAAGAACAGCTTCGTGACCAGCGTGCTCAAGGGCGCCGGGGCGCCGCTCAAGACGTTCACCCCGCCCCTGGCCTGGCAGGGAAGCCCGGCCAAGAGCGTGTACGACGCCGGGTACGCGGCGCTGCCCGACACCGCCACGGCCTCCCTCGACGAGGCCAGGAAGCTGGTGGCCGAGGCCGCCCCGGCGGTGAAGAACCTGGTCATCGCGGTGCCGGCGGGCGATCAGTCGCTGCTGCAGACGGCCACGCTGGCCCAGGCGGCGGCCCAGCAGATCGGGCTCACCATGACGATCAAGCAGTTGCAGGCGGCGGAGTTCGCCGGGCTGTTCTACGACCCGGCGCTGCGCCAGGGCATCGACCTCATCGCGACGACCGGATATCTGGAGGTGCCGGGCGCGCTGTACTACGCGCCAGGCTTCGTCCTCAAAGAAGGCGCGTTCAACTGGACCGGTTACAGCGACCCGAAGGTGACCGCCGACATCCGGGCCGCGACGTCCGCCACCGATCCGCAGGTGACCGCGGAGCATTTCGTCGCCGCGCAGGCGGTCTTCGCCGACGCGCGGCTCCAGATCACGCTGGCCCAGTCGTACAACCGGCTCTTCCTCACCAAGCGGCTGACCGGGGCGCCGGCCTCGTTCTCCTACATCAGCTCGCCCTGGGCGGCGCTGGTCGGCAAGGCCGGCGCGTGATCGGCTTCCTGAGCCGGCGGCTGGCCGGGGTGCTCGCCACGCTGCTCGTGGCCAGCTTCGTGATCTACGGGGCGCTCCACCTGGCGCCCGGCGACCCGGCCAGCCTGCTCGCGGGTGGGCACCAGCCCAACCCGCAGGCGCTGGCCGCGATCCGTGCCGAATACCACCTCGACGAGCCGTTCCTGGAGCAGTACTGGCGGTGGTTGTCGGGCGTGCTCACCGGGCACCTGGGCGATTCGCTGGTGCTGAAGGAGCCGGTGGGCGCGCTGATCGGCGCGCGTCTGGCGACGACGGCACTGCTGGTGGCGTACGCCTCGGCGCTGATCCTGCTCTTCGGAGTCGCGACCGGGATCCTGGCCGCGGTGGCCGGCCGGGCGGCCGACGTGGCGATCACGGTGAGTACGACAGTGCTGATGGCGGCGCCGGCGTTCGTGGCCGCGATCCTGCTGATCTGGTTGTTCGCGACGAAGCTGACCTGGTTCCCGGTCTACGGCACCGGCAGCGGTCTCGCGGATCGGCTCCATCACCTGACGCTGCCGGCGGTAGCGCTCAGCGCGGGCTTCCTGGCCTACGTCAGCCGGATCACGCGGGCCGAGGTCCGGGCCGAGCTGGGCTCCGATCACGTGGAGGCGGCGCGGGCGCGCGGGCTTCGCGCATGGCCGGTGCTGCGCCGGCACGTGCTGCGCAACGCGGCGCCGCCGGTGGTGGCGGTCAGCGGCATCACCGTGGCCGGGCTCTTCGCGGGGACGGCGGTGGCCGAGCAGGCGTTCGGCGTCAGCGGGCTGGGATCGCTGCTGGTGCAGAGCGCGGCCCGGCAGGACCTGGTCGTGGTGCAGGTGATCGCGTTGCTGCTGGTGGCCGTCTTCGTCGTGGTCAACACGCTGGTCGACATCGTGAACGCCCTGCTGGACCCGCGCCTGCTGCGCGCCAAGGAGGCAGCGTGACGACGCGGCCGGACGGAGGCGCGGTGATGCGCCGAGGCGACGACGCTACGACGGGCGTGGCGCTTACGGCGCCTCTGCCGCGCGGCTCAATGCGTTTGTCGCGCTTTTCGGCGGTACGGCCGGTGGCGGCGCTCGCTCCGGTCGTCTGCGGGCTGATCGTGCTGGTGGCGGTCTTCGCTCCGCTGCTGGCGCCGCACGATCCGAACGCTGTCGATCCGCTGAACGCGTTCGCCCCGGCGTCGGCGGCGCATCCGCTCGGCACCGATGATCTCGGGCGTGATCTGCTGTCGCGGCTGATCGTGGGATCGCGCAGCAGCCTGGCCGGGCCGTTCGTGGTGGTGCTCGCGGCCGGGCTGGTGGGCACGGCACTCGCGGTGTCGGCGGCGTGGATCGGCGGCTGGTTCGACGCGGCCGTGTCGCGGTTGCTCGACATCATGTTCGCCTTCCCGGGCCTGGTGCTGGCCATCACGGTGGCCGCGATCTTCGGGCCCGGGTTCGTGGCGCCGGTCGTGGCGCTGTCGGTGGCGTACGTGCCGGTGATCGCCCGCGTCATGCGGGCGGCGGCGCTGCGCGAGCGGAACCTGCCGTACATCGAGGCGCTGCGCGTGCAGGGCTTCCCGGCCTGGCACATCTGCCTGCGTCACCTGCTGCCCAACCTGGCGCCGCTGTTGCTGGTGCAGACGGCGATCGGTTTCGGCTACGCCATGGTCGACCTGGCGTCGATCTCGTTCCTCGGCCTGGGCCTGCAACCGCCGGTCGCCGACTGGGGTCTCATGATCGCCAACGGCCAGCCGTCCATCCTGGCCGGCAGCCCGCAGCAGTCCCTGTACGCCGCGATCGCCGTCGTGATCGCGGTGGTCGCCTTCACGGCCGTCGCCGAGCGGCTCGCCCAGCGTTTCGGAGGAGGCGCCCGATGAGCGAGGCATCGCTTCTGACGATCGAGAGCCTGGAACTGACGATCGGGTCGCGGGCGATTCTCCGCGACATCAGCCTCGGCGTCGGCGCCGGGGAGGCGGTGGGCCTGGTCGGCGAGTCGGGATCGGGCAAGTCGATGACCGTCCGGTCCGTGCTGCGGCTGCTGCCTCGCGGCGCGAAGACGACCGGGACGATCCGGCTGCGGGGGCAGGACGTCGGTGCCATGGACGCGGGCGCGCTGCGGCGGATGCGGTCGCACGACGTGGCGATGGTATTCCAGGACCCGCGCGCGACGGTCAACCCGGTCCGGACCGTCGGCGACTTCCTCGGCGAGGTGCTGCGGCAGCAGGGGTACGACCGGCGGGCCGCCCTCGAAAAAGTGAGCGGGATCCTCGACGAGATCGGTGTCGACCATGTCGAACGGCGGCTGCGGCAGAGGCCGTACGAGCTGTCCGGGGGTCTTCTGCAACGTGTCGTGATCGCCGCCGCCCTGGCCACCTCGCCCGCGCTGATCCTGGCCGACGAGCCGACCACGGCGCTCGACGTCACCACCCAGGAGGAGGTGGCGGCCATCCTCACCGAGCAGCGCCGTCTTCGCGGGGCCGCCCTGCTGTTCATCTCGCACGACCTGGAACTCGCGGCCGCCGTCTGTGACCGGATCGCGGTGATGTACGCGGGCCGGATCGTCGAGATCCTGCCCGCCGCCGACCTGCACTCGGGTGCCCGTCACCCGTACACCCAAGCGCTCTTGAAGTCCCGCCCCGGCGCGGTCGAGCCCGGCACGCGGCTGGAGACCGTGCCCGGCACACCGCAATCGGCCCACGACGCGCCACCGGGGTGTGTGTTCGCCGACCGATGCCCGCGGGCCGAACCGGGCTGCCGCGACACCGTCCCGGCGCTGCTCCCGCTCGGTGGCGGTGCGGCCGCCTGCCACCTTCTGCCCGTCACGGAGGTGAGCCGATGAGCGCCCTGCTGGACGTTCGGGATCTGCGCAAGGAGTTCAAGGGCGTGGTCGCGGTGGACGGCGTGAGTTTCAGCGTCGCCGAGGGTGGATCGCTGGCCGTCGTGGGCGAGTCGGGGTCGGGCAAGAGCACCTGCGCCCGCGTCGTCACCGGCCTCGAACGGGCCACGAGCGGGACGGTGACCCTGGCCGGCGCCGTGCAGATGGTGTTCCAGGACCCGTACCAGTCGCTGGACCGCCGGCAGACCGTGGCGAGCTGCCTGAACGAGGTGCTGGCCCACCATGGGCTCGACCGCCGGGCCCGGCGTGACCGCGTCGCCGAACTGCTCGCCCTGGTCGGGCTGGGCGAGGGGCACGGCGCCGCGCTGCCCCGCGCGCTCTCCGGCGGCCAGCGGCAGCGGGTGGCGATCGCCCGGGCCCTGGCCGCCGAACCCCGGCTGCTCGTGCTCGACGAGGCCGTGGCCGCGCTCGACGTGTCGATCCAGGCCCAGATCCTCAACCTTCTCGTCGAGGCGCGGGCCGCGACCGGCGTGGCCTATCTGTTCATCACCCACGACCTGTCGGTGGTACGGCACGTCTGCGACGACGTGGTGGTGATGCGCCGCGGCCGGGTCGTCGAGTCGGGAACGGTGGCCCAGGTGCTCGACGATCCGCGGGAGGACTACACACGCCGGCTTGTCGAGTCGGTGCCCCGGGCCGGATGGGTGCCACGGCGGCGGGGGAGCCGGCCGTGTTAGGCCAGGCGCTCGAGCAGCGCGTCGGCCGCCGTGCGGACCAGACCGCCCGAGGCGACCGGCAGCTGGAGCTCGGCCATGGTCGAGTTGCCCAGGGCCAGGCACCACAGCCCGTAGGCGACGCTGCGCCGGGCGGCCGGCGCCGCATCCGGATATTCGTCGGCCAGCGCGTCCTCGATGGCCGAGACCGCCTGCAGATAGCGGGTCTGCAGCACCTCGCGGATGCTCGCGTCGGTGATGCCGGCCGTGACCAGCTCGCGGATCACCGTGTCGTCGTCGCTGGGCACGAAGCCGGTCTGGAAGAGGTAGTCCATGGCGTGCGGCAGCTTGGCCCCCGGCCCGGCCTGGGCGATCTTGCCGACGAACTCGGTCTCGTATCCGGCGTAGAGCCAGGTGGTGAACGCGCGCAGCAGGTCGTCGCGGTTGCCGACGTAGTGCCGCACGTGGCTGCGGCTCAGCCCCGACTCCTCGCTGACCCGCTCCAGGGTGGTGCCGGCCAGGCCGTACTTGCGCAGGCTGCGACCGGTGGCCCGCATGATCTGCTCGGTTCGTTCCGCGACGAGGCTCGGGCGTCCCATCCGGTCAGCCTAATTGATTGTCACGACGTACAAGGAAACGAGGACCGCATGCTCGATCCCCAGCTCAGTTTCGCGTTCGAGGCCCGGGTCGGCGTCGCCGCCACCGTGGACATCGGTGACGGCGTCCAGTTCACCCCGATCACCGGCGGCACCGTGGACGGGCCCCGGTTGACCGGCACGGTCCTCGCGGGCGGCGGCGACTGGTCGACCACTCGGGGGCCGGTGACCGCGCTCGACGCCCACTATCTGCTGCGGGCGGACGACGGCACGGTCATCGACATCCGCAACCGGGGATTCTGGCGGGCCGCGCCCGAGGTCGACGCGCGGGTCGAGGCGGGCGAGGACGTCCCGGAGACCGAGTACTACTACCGCACCAGCCCGGTCTTCCGCACCGGCGCCGGCAAGCACCGGTGGCTGGCCGAGTCGGTGTTCGTGGGGATGGCCCGCGGCGAGGGCGGCCAGGTGTGCATCCGCTTCTTCGAGGTGCTCTGACATGACGCTCGAGATCCACCGCACCGGGCCCGGGCCGCTGTCGCCGGACGCCACCCAGCACATGGTCAGGATGCGCGACGGCGTGCGGCTGGCCACCGACGTCTACCTGCCGGCCGGCGGCGGCCCGGGGCCGACCGTCCTCACCCGGCTGCCATACGACAAGACCGGCGAATACACGTTCATGCCGCAGGTGGCCGCCTACTTCACGGCCCGCGGCTACCGCATGGTGGTGCAGGACGTCCGCGGCAAGTTCCGGTCCGAGGGCGAGACCCTGCTGTTCGTCAACGAGACGTACGACGGCTACGACACCATCGACTGGGTGATCAACCAGGAGTGGTCGGACGGCGTGGTCGGCATGTGGGGCGACTCGTACTACGGCTTCACCCAGTGGGCCGCGGCCTCCTCGGGGCACCGCGCGCTGCGGGCCATGGTCCCGCGGGTCACCGGCACCCGGCTCGGGGAGCTGCCGGTGCCAGCGGCCGGGCAGCGCACGCACGACGTGGAGATGGCGGTCCACCGGTTCTATCCGCTGTCGATGTTCCACGACCGGGACATCCTCGAATGGCGGCTCGACTGGTCGCGCCGCCCGCTGGCCGAGGCGGTGGAGGAGTTCTTCGCGGCGGTCGGGAGCCGCTCGCCGTCGTACGACCTCTGGTTCCCGCATCCGGTGACCCTGCGGCGGTTCCCGGCCGGCAGCCCGTTCGACGCTCCGGCCGTGCCGGTGCTGATGACGATCGGCTGGTGGGACAACTGCGCGCCGTGGCAGTGGGCCGATCATCGCCGGATCGCCGGGAGCCCGGGCTGGCGGCACAACGAATATCTGCTCCTCGAAGCCATCGACCACGAGAACAACAGCCACTTCGGCGGCCCCGGCCCGTCCACCGGAGCCCTGGCGGCCTACCTGGACCCGGCGGTCGAGTTCTTCGACGTCTTCCTGCGGGGAGAGGAGAAAGAGATTCCCCGCGTACGGTGGCAGCTCGCCGGTTCGGGCGATCCCACCTATCGCATGAGTCCGACGTGGCCGCCGCAGGGAAGCCGGGCGACGACGCTGCACGCGAACGGTGACGGCGTATTGGGCTCGTGTGCGGGAGAGGCCGGAACCGCGACCTGGACCCACGACGCCGGCAACCCGGTGCCGTCGCCGGTCCGCGACCCGTTCGCCTTCCTGGCCGAGCATCCCGACGAGCGCGGGCTGGCCGACCGGGACGACGTTCTCGCCTTCACCGGTGAGCCGGTGGCCGAGCCGATCGATCTGGGCGGTCCGGTGAAGGTCGATGCCGTCGCCGGGTCGGACGGGCCCGAAATGGACCTCTTCGCGCGGCTGCTCGACGTGGCGCCGGACGGCAGCGCCCGGCTGATCGCGCGCGGTCAGCAGACCCTCCTCGAGCCCGGCGACGGCTTTCCGGTCGAGCTCGACCTCGGCCACACCGGATATCGCCTCGCGGCCGGTCACGCGCTCCGGCTCACCCTGGCCTCCAGCGACGCGCCCGAGTTCGTGCCCGCGCCCGGCACCGGCGAGCACCGCTGGCTCGCTTCCACCACCAAGCCCAACCACCAATGTGTACGCCTCGGCGGCCCCGACGGGGTCCGCCTGACCATCACCGTCCTGGGAGAGCCATGACCGACGCTTCTGTCTCCGCCGCTGCGATCGCCGACTCCGTGCGGGCCGGCAAGCGCGCCGCGGCCGAGGTCGTCGACGAGCACCTGAACCGGATCGCCGAGGTCAACCCCACCGTCAACGCCGTCACCGTCGTGCTCGGCGACCGTGCTCGCGCGGCCGCCGCCGCCCTGGACGAGCGGATCGCCCGCGGCGAGGATCCCGGCCCGCTGGCCGGCGTGCCGATCTCGGTCAAGGAGAACATCGACCTCACCTGGTCGGCCACCACCTCGGGCCTGCCCTTCCTGCGCGACTTCAGCCCGCCGGCCAACGCCACCTTCGTGCAGCGGCTGCTCGACGCGGGCGCGATACCGGTCGCCCGCGGGAACATGCCCGACATCGGGCTGCGCTGGGACACCGACAACGACCTGTACGGCCGCACGCTCAACCCGTGGGACCGCGCGCGGGTGCCCGGCGGCTCCAGCGGTGGCGACGCGGTCGCGGTGGCCACCGGGATGGTCGCGGCCGGGCTGGGCAACGACTACGGCGGCTCGCTGCGGCTGCCCGCGCACGCGGCCGGGATCGCCGCCCTGCGGCCCTCGGCGGGCCGGGTCCCGGCGCCGGGGCAGGCGGCCGAGCCGGTGTCCCTGTCGCTTCAGGCGTTCGCGGTCAACGGCCCTCTGGCCCGTACCGTCGCCGACCTCGACCTGCTCTTCGGCGTCATGCACGGTGCCGACGACTTCGATCCGCTGACCGTCACGGTCCCGCATCCGTCCACCTACGAGGGTCCCCGGCGTGCGGCGTTCACCGTGGATCCGTGCGGCTGGGGTGTGTCGGCCGAGGTCGCTTCGGCCGTACGCCAAGCGGCGCAAGCGTTGCGGCGAGCCGGATGGGAGATCGAGGAGGCGGAGCCTCCGAGTGTGGACCGCTGCGCCGAGTTGTGGCGGCAGCTGTCGGCGACCGAGATGCAGGCGACCGTCTTCGCTCCCGGACTGCTGCCCGGCCCGCTGTCGGCCGGCACGATGAAGTACTTCGCCGACAACGTGGCCGGGGTGGAGCTGCTCGACACCTCGGCGGCGTATCAGGCGGCGTGGGCCGAGCGGCACGTCCTGGCCGCCGCGTGGCGGCGGTTCCACTGCCGATATCCGGTGGTGATCGGCCCGGTGACCACGGCCGCGATGCCGCTCATCGGCTATGACCTGAGCGGGCCCGAGGCCGCGACCGAGCTCTGGCGGCAGCACCGGCTGCTGGTCACGGCCAACTTCCTCGGCCTGCCCGCGGTGGCCGTGCCGACCGGGGTGACCGGCGGACTGCCGCAGGGCGTCCAGGTGATCGCCCGGCTCCACCACGACCACGTGGCGCTGGCCGCCGCCCGCGCCATCGAGCGCGGGGTGACGCCCGGCACAGTGTCGAGGTAAGGACCGGGGAGTAGGTTCAAGCCTGAACCTACTTTTCGGGAGGAACCCCACCATGGCGCCAGCGCTGTCGCTGCTCGACCTCGCGCCCATCTCCGCCGGTCAGACCGCGCGGGACAGCTTCGAGGCGAGCGTGGAACTCGCGCGCGCCGCGGAGCGCAGCGGCTATCGCCGGGTGTGGTACGCCGAGCACCACAACATGCCGACGATCGCCTCGTCGGCCACCAGCGTGGTGATCGGCTACGTCGCCTCGCAGACCTCGACCATCCGGCTCGGCGCCGGCGGCATCATGCTGCCCAACCATTCGCCGCTGGTCATCGCCGAGCAGTTCGGCACCCTCGCGACGCTCTTCCCGGGCCGGATCGACCTCGGCCTGGGACGGGCGCCGGGCAGCGACCAGAACACGATGCTCGCCCTGCGCCGCGACAACAGCTCGGCCGACTCGTTCCCGGCCGACGTGCAGGAGCTCCAGGGATATCTGTCCGGCCGCTCACGGGTGCCGGGCGTGCAGGCGGTGCCGCGCGCGGACGAGGTCGTGCCGCTCTACATCCTCGGCTCGTCGCTGTTCGGGGCCAACCTGGCCGCGCAGCTGGGCCTGCCGTATGCGTTCGCCTCGCACTTCGCACCGGACGCCCTGCACACCGCGGTCGCCGTGTACCGGGAGAAGTTCCGCCCGTCCGACCAGCTCGACAAGCCGTACGTGATCGCCGGCATGAACGTCTTCGCGGCCGACGACCACGCGACCGCCGACGAGCAGAAGGCGATCGCCTACCGGGCGCGGACGCGCTCGATGCTCACCCGGGGTGCGCGCGGCGCGAACTTCACCGACGCCGAGATCGACGCCTTCCTGGCCTCACCGAACGGGGCGTCGCTGGCCGCGATGACCCGCTACACCGCCGTGGGCACGGCCGAAGAGGTCGGCGACCAGCTGACCGCCTTCGCCACCTCGGTCGGCGCGGACGAGCTGATCCTGGCCCACCACGCCTCCGAGCTGTCCGACCGCATCCACTCGATCGAGCTCACCGGAAAGCTGTAGATATCCAGCAATAGCGCAGTGGCGCTTGTCACTGTTGACTCTTTGTTTCGGTCGTTCGAACCCTGAGCTACGAACGCTGGAAAATTGTGATCCGGGCCGCTCTCAAATCGGACCAAGGCGCCCTTTCGCGACAGTGTCCCCGGCCACTGAGCTGCGCACACTCAGGTAATTCAAAAATGAACGTCCTAAGATCGGTGAGGTTACCGACGGGGCGAGGGGTGAAGCGTAGCTATGGTCGACCGACCGATCCGCGAATGGAACGGCCTGACCATTCCCGACCCGGGTGTTTATGTGCTCGACGAAGCCCATAAACGGCTCGGCTTCCTGGCCCAGCACATGATGGTCAGCCCGATCCGCGGCGAGTTCGCCCGGGGCACGGCCACCATCGTCATCGGCGAGGACCCGGCCCGCTCGTCGGTCACCGCGTCCATCGAGGCGGCCAGCATCACCACGCACAACCCCGACCGCGACACCCACCTGTCCAGCCCCGACTTCCTCGACGTCGAGAAGTATCCGACGCTGGAGTACCGCAGCACCGGTGTGCAGTGGCAGGAGACCAACGACGCGATCTTCCAGTGGGCCCGGCTGCGCAACAATCCGCTGACCCGGCGGGCCGGCGCGGCCGAGATTCCGGCCGCGGCCAGGTCGAACGGCAAGTTCGTGGTCAACGGCCTGCTGACCATCCGCGACGTGACCCGGCCGGTCGACCTCCAGGTCGAGTACGGTGGCGCCCGCCGCGACCCGTACGGCCGCGACATCTTCGGCTTCAGCGCCACCGCCCAGTTCGAGCGCGAGGACTTCGGCCTGGTCTGGAACGTGGCCCTGGAGACCGGCGGCTTCCTGGTCGGCAAGACCGTGAAGATCGAGATCGCGGGCGAGGCGTTCGCCGAATCCACCGGCGAGTGATCGCCCGCCGGCCTAACGCCGCGTGAACGCTCGCCGGTAGCTCTGCGGTGTCGTTCCGACGATCCGCTTGAAGCGGTCACGGAACGCGGTCGGCGAGCCGAACCCCACCTCGGCGCCGATCCGGTCCACCGGGCTTTCCGTCGTCTCCAGCAGGTGCTGCGCCCGGCGGATCCGCGCCCGGTGCAGCCATTGCAGCGGCGTCGTGCCGGTGTGCTCGCGGAAGCGCCGGTTCAGCGTCCGCGCGCTCATCCCGGCCTTGGCCGCGATGTCGTCCAGGGTCAGCTCGGCCGGCGCGTCCTGCTCCAGCCACAGCAGCAGCGGCTCCAGGGCCGAGCCGCGCGGGGCCGGCGGTCGTTCGGGCACGATGAACTGGGCCTGGCCGCCGTCGCGTTCCAGCGGCATCACCGACAGCCGCGCGGCGTCGGCCGCCACCGCCGAGCCGTGGTCGCGGCGCACCAGGTGCAGGCAGAGGTCGAGGCCGGCGGCGGCACCGGCCGACGTCAGGAACTGCCCCTCGTCGACGTAGAGCACGTCCGGGTCGAGCTCGACCGCGGGGAACATCGCCCGGAACGCCTCGGTGCCGGCCCAATGAGTGGTCGCCCGTCGCCCGTCCAGCAGGCCGGTCGCGGCCAGGACGAAGGCGCCGGCGCAGATGGAGGCGATCCGGGTGCCGCGGCTCGCGGCCGTCCGCAGCGCGGTCACGACATCGGGGGGTACGGGCTTCGCGGGCTCACCGACGCCCGGGACGATGACCGTGTCGGCGCTGTCCAGCGCGTCGAGACCGTACGGCGCGGCGATTGTGAACCAGCCCGCGCTCACCTGTGGCCGGGGCGCGCACACGCGTACGGCATAAGGGGTTGACCCGTCACCCAGCCGCACCCGGGCGAATACCTCGAGCGGCGTCGCGAGGTCGAACGGGATGACGTCGTCGAGCGCGAGAACCGCGACCTGGTGCATGGTTGGCGATTATCCGTTGAGCTGTGGCATTCCTGCCACTGTCACCCACTCGCCGGCGCCCATACGGTCGGTGATCGTGATAAAGCTCCTGCTCTCGCTCCACGTCCTGGCGGCCATCGTCGCCATCGGCCCGGTGACCGTGGCCGCCAGCATGTTCCCGCCGGCGCTGCGCCGCGGCGACCGCGCGCAACTGGCCACCCTGCATCGGATCTGCCGCGTCTACGCCGTACTCGGCCTGGCCGTTCCGGTCTTCGGCTTCGCCACCGCCAGTTCCCTCGGCGTCCTCGGCGACGCGTGGCTGCTGACCTCGATCGGGCTGACCGCCGTGGCCGCCGCCGTGCTCGGCTTCGTGATCCTGCCCGCCCAGGCGGCCGCGGTGGCCGGGGAGCCGGCGGTCCCGGCCCGCCTCGGCATGACCTCGGGCCTGTTCAACCTGCTGTGGGCGACCGTCGTCGTGCTGATGATCGTGCGCCCCGGCTCGACGACGGGAGCCTGACGGTGCTCCTGCGCGTCGCCGCCCGGGTCGAGCTCGGCACGCTGCTCCTGATGTTGCTCAACCTGGCCACGATCCACGCCCGCCCGGTCACCCAGCTGCTGGGCCCGCTCCACGGCTGCTCGTATCTGCTGGTCATCGGCGCTACGCTGGCCGCAACCTCCCGGGCCCGGCCCCGCCTGCTGGCCCTCATCCCGGGAGTCGGCGGTGTGCTCGCCGCCCGTTTCTCCTCAACCGCCCCGCCTCCGGACCGATCGGAACCCTTGAGCCGGTGAATGGTCACCCGCGAGGGGAGGGCACGTGCTGCGTCGCGACCCTCTGCTGCGGGCGTACCTGGGCTGGACGGCGCTCGCGTTCGTGCTGTTCCTGCTGCTCGACGGCAACACGATCGGGCAGGTGCGCGCGTTCTGGGCGTTCCAGCCGCCGCTCGACATGGCCCTGGCCATCTGCTCGTGGCGGGTCGCCCAGTTGGCGTCCGGCCCGATCCGCCGCTTCTGGCGGGTGATGGCGACGGTCGGCGTGCTGTTCACGCTCGGCGACACGTGGCAGGCGATCTCCACCTGGTTCCCGGGGGAGTGGTCGAGCACCGGCGGCACGGTGCAGACGGTGTGCTTCGGCGTCGGCCTGACCGCCGTCGTGACGGCGATGCTGCTGCACCCCCAGCCCGGCCGGTCGGGCCGCGAACGCCTGACGTTCTGGCTCGACTCGGCCACGGTGCTGGTGGCCGGCGGCGTGGTCGGCTGGTGCGTCCTGGCGGTGCCCGGCGAGTACAGCCGCCCGGACGTGCTGGCCCTGCTGGCGGCCACCGGCGTGTGCGTCACGGCGGCGTTCTCGGCCGTGAAGATGATCCTCAGCGGCAACGCCCCCATGCACAAATACGCCGCGATCCCGATGGTGGGCTCGGCGGTGGTGATGAGCGCCGGAGCGTTCCTGGCGCCGGACTCCTACATCGTCCGCTTCCTGCCGACCCTGCTCATCACGGTCGGCCCCCGCATCCAGCAGATCCTGGCCGACGCCGACCGGACGGCGTTCGGCGAGCGCCGCAAGAAGCCGTACAGCCTCTTGCCGTACGGGGCGATGGTCGTTGCCTTCGGCGCCCTGGTGTTCGCCCTGTCGGGCGGGGTGGGCGCCCGGCTGTGGGGGGTGGTGGCCGGCCTGGCCCTGATCTGCGGCCTGGTCGCGGCGCGCCAGCTGGTCGCCTTCCACGACAACGTCGAGCTCATCGATCAGCTCCGCGAACATCAGGTCCGCCTGCGCCGCCAGGCCCACTTCGACGGTTTGACCGGTTTGGCCAACCGGACCCACTTCCACGAGCAGCTGGCGCTGGCGCTCGCACCGGCCGGAGCGCTCGCGGTCCTGCTGGTCGACCTGGACGGCTTCAAGTCGGTGAACGACACCATGGGCCACGCGGCCGGCGACGCGTTGCTGCTGGGCGTGGCCGACAAGCTCCGGGCCGAGATCCGCACGGGCGACCTGGCAGCCCGCCTGGGCGGCGACGAGTTCGCCATCCTGCTGCCCGGCTGCACAGCGGCCGAGGCCGAGGCGACGGCGGCCCGCATCCTTACCGCCCTGAAGACCCCCGTCCCGATCGACGGCGTCCCGGTGACGGCCGCCGCCAGCATCGGCGTGGCCGTGGCTTCCGCCGCCTCGGACGTGACGTCCCTACTGCGCGACGCCGACCTGGCCATGTACGCGGCCAAGCGCCAGGGCAAGGGCACTTGGCAACGCCACCACAGCGACATGACCTACGCCGCCCGCTGACAGGACCTCGGCGCTAGGAGTCGTCGTAACATTCCAGCTCAGGGATCCGATGGACTTCGGGAGTCAGGCATATCTTGCGCTGACCAGCGCAGATTTCATCGGAGGGAAGCACTCGCCCTTGTGGCGGTCCTTTCGATGAGCAGCGCACACCCGCTCAGGAAGCTGCACAACGCTCGGCTGGGACACTCCAGCCGGGCGCTGCACTCAGCTGCTGGCCGAACGGGCCGTGGGGCGTCAGAAGGTGACGACGATGGCGACGGCCGGCGGGCGCTTGATGTGGAAGAGGCGGGTGAACCAGGCGCCGATGCGGGCGGTGATGTAGCGGCGGGCCAGGAGGCGGCGGGCTCGCTCGGTCTCGGACGGCGGCAGGAGGACGGCCGTGCCCTGGACGGTCTGGGCGCCGGGGGCGACCTTTCCCCGGATGTCGCAGGCGGTGACCTCCACCCGGGGGTTGTTGCGGATGCGCTTGACCTTCCAGGCGTCGGCCAGGGAGACCGTGGTCAACGTGTCGCCCTCGGACACCTGCCACACCGGTGTGGCCACCGGCGTGCCGTCCTTGCGGAAGGTGATGAGGCTGACCTGTTTGCTGGCAGCGATCTCCGCCGGGACATTCATCGTCGTGCCCTTCCGCGTGGACTCGGCCGGCCGCGCCGGCTGGGGCAATCCTAGACGTCGCCCCCGCCCGCGACGATCAGTCGTTGGCCGCGTCGGCCAGGGCCTTGATGGCGTCCGCGGTGAACGGGCTGCCGGGGAACATGCCCAGCCGGTCCAGGGGGAGCCCGCCCAGAAGCTGGAGCATGCCGGGGTCACTGGCCTGGGCGACCAGTCCACCGGCGGTGGACGCGGCGTCGGCGAACGCCTTCTGCAGGAGCTCGGCGCCCCGGGGGTCGGCGAACCACTCGGCGATGGTGGAACCGGCGGTCAGTGGCCAGCGGGAATCGGCGTCGGCCTCGATGGTGGCCAGGACCGCGCCGCGCAGGTCACGGGAGGAGGCGCCCACGGCGAAGTGGTATTCGCCGCCCTCGACGACCCAGCGGGACAGGCGCTCGTCCCAGTAGGCCAGGTCTTCCCGGGGGATCCGCAGAGTCACCGTCTCGGTGGCGCCGGCGGCGATCGGGACGTTGGCGAAGGCCTTGAGCTCGCGCGGGGCGCGGCGGACACGGGAGTGGGTGACCTCCATGTACGCCTGGACCACCTCACGGCCGTCGCGGGAGCCGGTGTTGGTGACGTCGACCGTGATCTCCACGCCGGACGCGGTGACGGTGGCCGACGGCATTCCGTATTCGAAAGTGGTGTAGGAGAGGCCGAAACCGAACGGGTACGCCACCTCCTGCTCGCGGGCGTCGAAGCCCCGGTAGCCGACATGCAGGCCCTCGCCGTATCGCACGTGGCCGGCCTCGCCCGGGAAGTCGAGGAAGGACGGGTGGTCGGCCAGCTTCAGCGGGATCGTCTCGGTGAGGCGGCCCGACGGGTTGACCCGGCCGAACAGGATGTCGGCGATGGCGCTGCCGCCGGCCTGGCCCAGCAGCCACGCCTCGACGATGGCGGGGACGGCCTCGTCCCACGGGGCCGTGCGGACCACAGCGCCGTTGGAGAGGATGACGACCGTGCGCGGGTTGGCCGCGGCGACCCGGTCGACCAGGGCGCGATGGGCCGCGGGCAGGTCGATGCCGTCGCGGTCGGAGCCCTCGGTCTCCTGCTTGGAGCCCACGAACACGAGCGCCACGTCGGCCGCCGCGGCGGCGGTGGCGGCGTCGTCGAGCAGGGCCTCGTCGACGGCGTTCTCGTCCGGGCCGTAGCCGGGGGCGAACGTGACAGCGGCCGAGGACGAGGCGGTGATCTCGGTGAGGGCGTCGTCGAGGCGGGTCGGGGTGATCTGGGAGCTGCCACCGCCCTGGAAGCGCGGGGTGCGGGCATATTCGCCCAGCACCGCGATGGACTGGCCCTCGGCGCGCAGCGGGAGCACGGCGCCGTCGTTCTTCAGCAGCACGATGCCCCGCGCGGCGATCTCGCGGGCCAGCGCGTGGTGGGCGTCGGCGTCGTACGACTCGGTGGTGTCCAGCTTCGATTTGGCGACCAGCGCGGCCACCCGGTCGGCCGACGTCTGGAGGTCGCTCGCGGCCAGGGAACCGTCCCGCACCGCGGCCACCAGGGCGGCGTCGCCGGCCTCGTCGGGGCCGGGCATGGTCAGGTCGAGGCCCGCGTGCACGGCGGCCACCCGGTCGACCACGGCGCCCCAGTCGGAGACGACCAGGCCCTCGAAGCCCCACTCGCCGCGCAGCACGTCGGTCAGCAGCCAGCGGTTCTGTGAGGCGTGCACGCCGTTGATGCGGTTGTAGGAACACATGACCGTCCACGGCTGGGACCGCGTCACCACCCGGTGGAAGGCCCGCAGGTAGATCTCGCGCAGCGTGCGCTCGTCGACGTCGGCGCTGATCGTCATGCGGTCGGTCTCCTGGCTGTTGACCGCGAAGTGCTTCAGCGACGCGCCGACGCCCCGGCTCTGCAGACCTCGCACCCACTCGGTGGCCATCACGCCACTGACCAGCGGGTCCTCGGAGAAGTATTCGAAGTTGCGGCCGCCCAGGGGAGTGCGCTTGATGTTGATGCCGGGGCCGAGCAGCACCTGCACGCCCATGGCGCGGCACTCGTCGCCCAGCGCCTCGCCCATGCGGCGCAGCAGGTCGGGATCCCAGGTCGAGCCGGAGGTGACCGCCGGCGGGAAGGCCGTGGCGGGGCGGCCGGTCAGCATGTCTTCCGCTGAGCTCTGCATCCGCACGCCGTGCGGGCCGTCGGTGAGCGTGATCTGCGGGACCCCACCGGCCGCCGTCGAGGTCCAGAAGGCGCTGCCGCTCGTGAGAGCTGCCTGGTCGGTGAGTTCCACGGGGATCCCCTTCGGGTGGCCGATTTCGGGTCAAGTTTCGCAAGAACGGGGTGATGGCGAGGCTTGCTGAGTACTTAGTAGGTACAAGGTAGCCGTATGATCTTCGGGGAGCAAGAGGGGGAGAGCATGAGTCAGCCTTTCCGGCGCGACCGGGCGCGCCTGCCCGCCGCCGAGCGCCGCAAGCAGATCGTCGAGGTCACCAGCCGGCTGATCGCCGAGTACGGCTTCTGGGGCCTGTCGATGCAGGACGTGGCCGACGGCTGCGGCCTGACCGTGCCCGGACTGCTGCATCACGTCGGCTCCAAGGAGGGCTTGCTCATCGCCGTGCTGGAGGAGCGCGACCAATCCGATATGTCGGAAATGTCCCGCGAGGGGCGAGAGGGCGAGGGGCAACGCGAGGGCGAGGGGCAGCGCGAGGGCGAGGGGCAACGCGAGGGCGAGGGGCGGCGCGAGGGCGAGGGGCAGCGCGAGGGCGAGGGGCAGCGCGAGGGCGAGGGGCAGCGCGAGGGCGAAGGGAAGGCTCAAGAGCTGAAAACCCTTTGCGCGAGGCTCGTACGGCGTAACGCCCGTCAACCGGAGATCGTCAGACTCTTCGCCGTGCTCGACGCCGAGTCGCTCGCCCCCGATCACCCGGCGCACGACTATTTCCGTACGAGGGAGAGAAACGCCATCGAGTCGTTCACCGCGCTCGCCGGCGGCGACGAGGCCCTGGCCCGGCAGGTCGTGGCGATGATGGACGGCCTGCAGATCCAATGGCTGCGCTGGCCCGGCAAAGTCGATCTCGTGACGGCGTGGGACGAGGCGGCCGAGCGGCTCTTCACCAAACAGGACTCTTGACATCACGTCGTGAATAACGGCATCTAGGCGTAAGCCCCAGCGACAACGACGACGTGATCCAGGGGAGACGACGATGCGTATCAGCGACATTCTCCGAGTCAAGGGCGACCGCGTGGTGACGGTGGCCCCCGGAACCGACGTGACCGAGCTGCTCACCGTCCTCGCCGAACACAAGATCGGCGCCGCCATCGTGTCCCCGGACGGCCGGGCCGTCGAGGGCATCGTCAGCGAGCGCGACGTGGTGCGGGCGCTCGCCGCGCGCGGCGCCGCCGTCCTGACCGAGCCGGTGGCGGCGATCGCGACCACACAGGTACGCTCGGTGACCCGAACCGCCCTGCTGGAGGACGTCGAGCGGTTGATGACCGAGCGGCGCTTCCGGCACGTGCCGGTGATCGAGGACGGCGCGCTGCACGGCGTCGTCAGCATCGGCGACGTCGTGAAGTTCCGGATCGACGAGCTCGAGACGGAGCGGAGCAGCCTCGCCGAATACATCACCGGTGAGCGCACCTGATCAGTTATCGAGAAGCGCGGAGCCCCCGGCCGCCACTACCGTGACGCCCATGGAGACGGAGATCCGATGAGCCCCGCGCGGCACGAAGCCGACAGCCACGACCTGATCCGCGTGACCGGAGCGCGCGTCAACAACCTCAGGGACGTCAGCACCGAGCTGCCCAAGCGGCGGCTGACCGTGTTCACCGGCGTCTCCGGATCCGGCAAGAGCTCGCTGGTGTTCGGCACCATCGCCGCCGAGTCGCGGCGGTTGATCAACGAGACGTACAGCTCCTTCATCCAGGGTTTCATGCCGTCGCAGGCGCGTCCCGACGTCGACGTGCTCGACGGCCTGACCACCGCGATCATCGTCGACCAGGAACGGCTGGGTGCCGACCCGCGCTCCACGGTCGGCACGGCCACCGACGCCAACGCCATGCTGCGCATCCTGTTCAGCCGGCTCGGGAAGCCGTACGTCGGGTCGCCCCAGGCCTTTTCCTTCAACGTCGCCTCGATCTCCGGCGGCGGGGCGGTCACGTTCGAAAAGGGTGGCCAGACGGTCAAGGAGCGGCGCACCTTCAGCATCACGGGCGGCATGTGCCCGCGCTGCGAGGGCCGCGGTGCGGTCAACGACATCGATCTGACGGCGCTGTACGACGACGAGAAGTCCCTCAACGAGGGCGCCATCACGATCCCCGGCTACACCATGGAGGGCTGGTACGGCCGCATCTTCCGCGGCGTCGGCTACTTCGACCCCGACAAGCCGATCAAGAAGTACACCAAGAAGGAACTGGCCGACCTGCTCCACAAGGAGCCGACCAAGGTCAAGATCGAGGGCATCAATCTGACGTACGCCGGATTGATCCCCTCGATCCAGAAATCCTTCCTCTCCAAGGATGTCGACGCCCTCCAGCCGCACATCCGCGCCTTCGTCGAGCGGGCCGTGACGTTCACGACCTGCCCCGAGTGCGGCGGCAGCCGGCTCAGCGAGGCCGCCCGCTCCTCGAAGATCAAGGGCGTGAGCATCGCCGACGCCTGCGCCATGCAGATCAGCGACCTCGCCGAGTGGGTGCGCGGCCTCGACGAGCCGTCGGTCGCCCCGCTGCTCGACAAGCTCGGCCACACCCTCGACTCGTTCGTCGGCATCGGCCTGGGTTACCTGTCGCTCGAGCGCCCCTCGGGCACGCTGTCCGGCGGCGAGGCCCAGCGCACCAAGATGATCCGCCATCTGGGTTCGAGCCTGACCGACGTGACGTACGTCTTCGACGAGCCCACGATCGGCCTGCATCCGCACGACATCCAGCGCATGAACGAGCTGCTGATCCAGTTGCGCGACAAGGGCAACACGGTGCTCGTGGTCGAGCACAAGCCCGAGACGATCGCGATCGCCGACCACGTGGTCGACCTCGGCCCGCGCGCCGGCTCGGAGGGTGGCGAGATCGTCTTCGAGGGCACGGTGGCCGGGCTGCGCAAGTCGGGCACGCTGACCGGCCGCCACCTGGACGACCGGTCGTCGCTCAAGGAGTCGGTGCGCGTCTCGAAGGAGTCGCTGCCGGTGCGCGGCGCCGGCCTGCACAACCTCCAGGACGTCGACGTCGACATTCCGCTCGGGGTGCTGGTGGTCGTGACCGGTGTGGCCGGCTCGGGCAAGAGCTCGCTCATCCACGGGTCGGTGTCGCCGCGGGAGGGCGTGGTCTCGATCGACCAGGGTGCGATCCGCGGCTCGCGGCGGAGCAACCCGGCGACGTACACCGGGCTGCTGGAACCGATCCGCAAAGCCTTCGCCAAGGTGAACGGCGTCAAGCCGGCGTTGTTCAGCGCCAACAGCGAGGGCGCCTGCCCGAACTGCAAGGGCAACGGCGTCGTCTACACCGACCTGGGCGTGATGGACACGGTGGCCACGCCGTGCGAGGTGTGCGAGGGCAAGCGGTTCGAGGCGTCGGTGCTCGACTACAAGCTCGGCGGCCGCGACATCAGCGAGGTGCTGGCGATGTCGGTGGGCGAGGCCGAGCGGTTCTTCGCCGAGGGTGAGGCGCGCATCCCGGCGGCCCACAAGATCCTGGAACGGCTGGTGGACGTCGGTCTCGGCTATCTCAAGGTGGGGCAGCCGCTGACCACGCTGTCGGGCGGTGAGAGGCAGAGGCTGAAGCTCGCCACGCACATGGGCGAGAAGGGCGACATCTACATCCTGGACGAGCCGACGACGGGCCTGCATCTGGCCGACGTGGAACAGTTGCTGGGTCTGCTCGACCGCCTGGTCGACGCGGGCAAGTCGGTGATCGTGGTCGAGCATCACCAGGCCGTCATGGCCCACGCCGACTGGATCATCGACCTGGGTCCGGGAGCGGGCCACGACGGCGGCCGGATCGTCTTCGAGGGCACTCCGGAGGAACTGGTGAAGGCCCGGGCGACGCTGACGGGCCAGCACCTAGCCGACTACGTGGGCGCCTAGCACGTCGTCGGCCGGGCAACGCCCGCGCATCACATAGCGGTCGGTGAAATCGGCGACGGCGTCGCGAAGGTCACGGTCGACACCATGACGGGCCAGGGCGCCGTACGCCTCGACGAAGCACTCCCGCGCGGCCGCGGCCAGCACGGGATCGGTGAGCGCGTCGCGCGCGGCGCGCTCCCACAGCCCCGGTTCGACGGCCAGGGTGGCGGTGGCCCGCTCGGCGGCGGCAGCGGCGCGAGGATCGTCGAGCAGCACACTGGTGACGGCGACGACGACCCGCCAGCCGTCCCCGGGCTGCCGGTCGGCGACGTCGATCTCGAGATGCCCGCGGGCGGCCACGGGCGGCCGCAGCGAGCCGACGTGCTCGGCCAGGTCGGAGAGGTGGGGCCGCTCACCGGAGCGGGCCCGCTCCCGGAAGGTGCGGCCGTCCCGCCCCGGCGCGTCGAGCACGAAACTGGCCCAGCCCCGCCGGGCGTCGGCTTCGGTGGGCAGCACGGGAAGATCGCGGTTCCGGGCTTGGCGCACGCTGCGCCAGCCGCTGGGCTCCCCGCCGAGCAGGGGAGAGTTGGCGAAGGCGGCGGCCAGCACCGGGGCGAGCGTGTGGGCGAGGGCCTAGCGCCGCTCGAGCCCGAGTGGCCCACCGGCGTCGAGCCCCGCTTCCAGCGCGACCCGGATCCCACCGGCCCCAGCGGGCGCTTCGCCGAGACGGGCCCGCAGGAGGCCTTCGCCATCGCGCGTTCCGGCGTCGCCGACCCGCGGGCGGGCTGCGCCGGCACGCGTCTGGCCATCGCCCCTTCCCGGGCGAGTTTCACCAGCGTGCGGGCGGCCTTCACCGGCGTGCGGGCGGGCTTCACCGGCGTGCGCGCGTGTCTCACCGGCGTGCGGGCGAGGGGATCCGCCGGGTGACTGCCGGGCGAGGGGTGCCGGGGCGGTCGGCCACGTGAAGCCGGCGGCGGAGGTCGCGGCCAGGTCGTCGGACATTCGCGCGAGGCAGGCGGCCAGGCCCGGCGAAGGCGGCCCGCTGACCACCGCGACCCGCGCCGAACGGGCGTCGAGGAAGCCATGGCGCAGCGGCACCCGGTGAGACGGCGCCGCCGCGACGGGCAGCTCCAGCGACGCGCCCACGAACCCCGGCGCCGCCGGATCGAAGGCGTGGGAGGCGATGAGCAGCTCGGCCGCCCGCTCCGTCAGGGTCGTCACGTGGCCTCACTGCCTCACTCGCGTCGGGAACCGAGCGAGCATAGCATTCCTATCTGCCAGATAGGCAATGCGGCAGTAGTGGGGCGCGAACTGGGCACGAAAAAAGGAGAGGCGCACCTCTCCCACTTCTAAGCTATAGCGGATGTGGGGGCTTGCCGCAAGACCCGGTGACCCGCGCAGAATGCGTGCCGTGGATGTCAAAGGGTGGGTTTCGGTGGACGGCTTCGTCGTGGATCTGGCTGGGCTCGATCGAGGGCGGGCCGGCGACGCCGGCGGCAAGGGCGCTCATCTCGGCGAGCTTCTGCGCATCGATGGTGTGCGGGTTCCCGACGGGTTCTGTGTGACCACCGCGGCCTTCGACGCGGTGGTGGCGCCGGAGATCCGGGAGCGGCCGGCGGGCGCCGACCTGCGGCATGTCGTCGAGACGGCCGCCGTGCCGGACGACCTGGTGGCGGCGATCTCCGCTCGGGTCGAGGACGGCGTGGCCTACGCGGTCCGGTCGAGTGCCACCTCCGAGGACTCGGTGGGTGCGTCCTTCGCGGGGCAGCACGACACGTACCTCAATGTCGTCGGGCTCGAAGCGGTTCTGGATCGGATCCGGCGGTGCTGGGGGTCGCTGTTCACCGAGCGGGCCGTCGCCTATCGGCTTCGGGGCGGGACCGATCACCGTGATGTCCGGATGGCCGTTGTGGTGCAGCGGATGGTTCAGCCCACGGCGGCCGGGATCATGTTCACCGCCGACCCGGTCACCGGGAATCGGCGGGTCGTCTCCATCGACGCCGGGTTCGGGCTGGGGGAAGCTCTCGTCTCGGGGCTGGTGCACGCCGATGTCTACAAGGTGCGCGACGGGGCTGTCGTCGGCAAGACCATCGGGGCCAAACGGCTCGCCATTCAGGCCCGGGCCGGCGGCGGGACCGTCGAGGAGGAGATCTTACCGGAGCGGCAGAAGGAGCCCGCCCTGACCGACGGCGAGATCGTGCGGCTGGCCGAACTGGGGCGGCGGATCGAGGCTCATTTCGGGCGGCCCCAGGACATCGAATGGTGCCTCGACGACGACGGATTCGCGATCGTGCAGAGCCGTCCCATCACCACGCTCTTCCCCGTTCCCCAGGCCGAGGACGACGACAACCGGGTGTACGTCTCCGTCGGCCACCAGCAGATGATGACCGAGGCGATGCGGCCGCTCGGGCTGTCCGTGTGGAAGCTGACCTCGCCGGGGAACATGGTCGACGCGGGTGGGCGGCTCTTCGTCGACGCCACCGCCCGGCTCGGGCCGGCGCTCGTGCAGGCCTTCGAACGCTCGGATCCGCTCATGGGCGGCGCCCTGCGGAGCATCTTCGAGCGCGGGTTCGTCACCGCCGCCCCTGACGAGAGCCCGCATGTCACCACCACCCCGCCGCAGCCGATCGAGGCCGATCCGGCGATCGTGGCCGAGCTCATCGCGCAGCGGGAGGCCTCACTGGCCGCGCTGAAGGACGCGATCCGCGACAAGACGGGTACGGAGCTTCTCGACTTCGTCATCGCCGACGTGAAGGGGATCCGGCAGATCCTGTTCGACCCGCGCAACATGCCGGCCATCATGGCCGGGATGGAGGCCACCTGGTGGCTCGACGAGCACTTCGAGAAGGGTGTGGCCGACACGCTCACGCTCGCCGCGCCCGGCAACGTGACCTCGGAGATGGGGCTGGCGCTGCTGGACGTCGCCGACGTCGTCCGCCTTCACCCGGAGGCGGTGGCTCTCCTGGAGGAGTCCCCGGGCGACCTCGACCGGCTGCCCGCTGCGGTCGGCGACGCGATTCGGGGCTATCTCGAGACGTACGGCATGCGCTGTGTCGGGGAGATCGACATCACCCGGCCGCGCTGGAGCGAGGACCCCGGCGCGATCGTGCCGATGATCCTCAGCAACGTCCGCAACGCGGAGCCCGGCGAGCATGAGCGGCGCGTCGAGGAGGGGCTGCGCAAGGCTCGCGAGAAGGAGCGGGAGGTGCTGAGCCGCCCCGGCGACCACGACCGGGCCAAGCGGATGATCGACCAGCTCCGCACCTTCGCCGGCTACCGCGAATATCCGAAGTATCACCTGGTCAGCCGCTACTTCGTCTACAAGCGGGCGCTGCTGGCCGAGGCCGGGCGCCTGGTCGCGGCGGGGGTGATCGCGCACCCGGACGACATCTACTTCCTGAGTCTCGAGGAGCTTTCCGAGGTCGTACGGGCTCAGCGGGCCGATCCCCACCTCATCGACGCGCGCCGCGGGGCCTTCGCGTCCTTCCGGTCGCTCACCGCGCCGCGCGTGCTCACCTCGGAGGGCGAGGCCGTCACCGGCTCCTACCGCACCGACGGGCTGCCGCCGGGCGCACTGGCCGGACTGCCCGTCTCGGCCGGCACGGTCGAGGGCCGGGCCCGCGTCGTGGCCGACATGGCCGGTGCCGGCTTCGAGCCCGGCGACATCCTCGTCACCGCGTACACCGACCCCAGCTGGACCCCGTCCTTCGTGCAGATCGCCGGACTGGTCACCGAGGTCGGCGGGCAGATGACGCACGGGGCGGTGATCGCCCGGGAGTACGGGCTGCCGGCCGTGGTCGGTGTCGAGAACGCCACCCGGCTGATCGAGGACGGACAGCGGATCCGGGTGCACGGCACCGACGGCTACGTCGAGGTCGTCACACCCTGAACCGGTCGACCGCCGACCGGAGCCGCTCGGCCAGGGTGTTGACCGCCCCGGCGGCCGAGGTCGCCTCGGCCACCGCGTCGCGCGAGGTGGCCGTGCTCTGCGCGACGCCGGAGATGCCGCGGGCGATGTCGTTGGCGCCGTCCGCGGCCTCGCTGACCCCGCGGTTCATCTCGGCCGTGGTGGCGCTCTGCTCCTCCACGGCCGAGGCGATCGTGGTCTGGTAGTCGCTGATCTGCTGGATGATCTGGCTGATGCCGTCGATCGCGGCCACCGCCTCGCCGGTGTCGGCCTGGATCGCGGTGATCCGCTGGGAGATCTCCTCGGTGGCCCGGGCGGTCTCCTGGGCCAGGTCCTTGACCTCCGAGGCGACCACGGCGAAACCCTTGCCGAGCTCGCCGGCCCGGGCCGCCTCGATGGTCGCGTTCAGGGCCAGCAGGTTGGTCTGGGCGGCGATGGCCTGGATGGTGCCGATGACGCTGCCGATCTCGGCCGACGAGTCGCCCAGGCGGTTGATGGTGGCGCTGGTGTCGCGGGCCGCGCTCACGGCCGAGGAGGCCACACCGGCCGCGTCGGCCGCGTTGCGGGAGATCTCCGAGATCGAGGCGCCCATCTGCTCGGCGCCGGCGGCCACCGTCTGCACGTTGCCGCTGACCCCGCCGGCCGTGCCGGCGACCATGTCGGCCTGCTCGTAGGCGCTCTGCACGGCCGTGTCGATCTGATTGCTCACCCGATAGAGGGTGTCGGCCGCGGCGGCCAGCTCACGGGCGTCGCTGCTGATGCCGGTGACCGTCTGCTTCACACCCTCGGCGGCGGCGTCGGCCGCGCGGGCCATGTCGCCCGCCTCGTCGGGGGACGGGTCGGCGACCCGTACGGAAAGGTCGCCCTGGGCCAGCGCGTGCAGCGCGCCCACCACCCTGCCCAGCGGCCCGGTCACGCTCCGCGTGACCATCAGGACCAGCAGGACGGCGGCGACGGCGGCCAGCACGAAGCCGATGATCATGGTGGTGCGGGCGCCGGACGCGTCGCTCTGCGCGTCGGTCGCGGTGGCCTCGGCCCGCGCGCTCACCGACTGCACGAGGCTGTCGGTGAGCTCGACGATCTTGAAGTAGATGTCGTAGCCGGCCCCGAGGATGATGTCGTTACCGGCCTTCACCTTGTTCGCGGCGAACGCGGCCACGACCTTGTCGTCGGCCTCGAAATAGGTGGTCCACTGCTCTTTGATCTGGTCGAAGGTGGCCCGCTCGGTGCTGGTCATCAGCTCGGTGGGCATCGACTCCAGGGCCGCGTTGATCTTCTCCTTGTCGGCCAGGAAGCCCGCGCGGTTGTCGGTCGTCGGCTTGACCGCGGTGGCGTAGCCGAGCCGGTACACGTCCCAGGCGTAGGCCAGCTGCCACCCGGAGATGTCGGCGTTGTAGAACTTCTGCTCGTCGACCTCGTGCACGAGGCGTTGCAGCTCGCGCATCTTCTCGGCCGAGTCGGACTGTTGGTGCAGGGCCACCACACCGATGACCACAACCACGCCCAGCAGCACCATCACCAGCGTGAAACACGCGGCGAGCCTGCTCCGCAACCGCAACCGGCGAACGAATGTCACGATCGTCCCTTCGGCACAGAACGAGATCGCCTGAGCGCGTCGTTTTCATCAAGTCGCGCCGACCGGGGCCGATGAGAACTTAGTGACGAACAGCGCCGTGGAGCTCTCCGGTCTCGAGATCCGCGACGAGCTCGGCCGGGGTGCCTTCACCACGGTCCACCGGGCGGTGCGGGGCGGCCGGGAGTACGCCGTGAAGCGCCCCGCGAAGACGGCGCCCGACATGATCGCCGGCTTCCGGCGCGAGGCGGCGCTGCTCGCCTGCATCGACGACCCGTCGGTGACCCGCGTGCACGCCGTGGGGCTGCTCGCCGGCGTACCGGCCCTGGTCCTGGAATATCTGCCCGGCGGCCCGCTGGCCGACCTGATCGCCACCGGCCCGCTGCCGGCCGAGCGCGCGGTGGAGATCGCCGCCCAGCTGGCCCGCGGCCTGGCCGCCGCCCACCGGGTCGGCCTGGTCCACCGCGACGTCAAGCCGGGCAACATCATCATGGTGCCCGGCAGCCCGGCCCGGCTGATCGATTTCGGCCTGGCCCAGCTGGGCGGCGAGGACGAGCCGGAGGATGTCGCGGTCGGCACCTTCCTGTACGCCTCGCCGGAGCAGTCCGGGATGCTCAAGCGGCCGGTGGACGGCCGCTCCGACCTCTACTCGCTGGGCGTCGTGCTCTTCGAATGCCTCACCGGCCGGCTGCCGTTCGAGGCCGGTGACGTGGGTGACCTGCTGCGCATGCACCTGGTGGCCCCGGTGCCCGACCTCGCGGTCACCGACGGTGTCCCGGCCGCGCTGGCCGCCGTCGTGTCCCGGCTGCTGGCCAAGGACCCCGACGACCGCTATCCGGACGCGTCCGCGCTCCTGGCCGACCTGCGCGCCTGCCCCGGCGGCGAGGCGGCCGGCAAGCCGGCGGCCGCGCGCTGGCCGCTGTGCGGCCGCGACGCCGAACGGCAGGCGCTGACCACCCGCTGGCAGCGGGCGCGCGACGGGCGCGGCGGGGTGGCCCTGATCCGTGGCGCCGCCGGATCGGGCCGCAGCCGCCTGGCCGACGAGGCCGCCGTGGCCGCGAACGGCTTCCCGGTGCTCCGGGGCGCGGGGCAGCGGGACGCCTCGACACCGCTGGCCGCCCTGCGCACGGCCGTCGACGGCTATCTCCAGGCGCTGCGGCGGCTGCCCGCGCCGGACCGGGCCACGGCCGAGGAGCACGTCCGGGCGGCCGCGAACGCCTCCGGGGCGGCGCTGCTGTCGCGGCTCTCGCCGCGCCTGGCCGAGCTGATCGGCGGGGCCGGCGGCGGCGAGGAGGCCGGCATCGCGGCCGTGGTGGCCTTTCTGGGGGACCTGTCCCGGCGCTGTGGCGGCCTGATGCTGGTGCTCGACGACGCTCAGTGGCTCGACCCGGGCACCCGCGAGGTGGTGGCCCGGCTCACCCCGGAACTGGCCGCGCTGCCGCTGCTGGTGGTGCTCACCGAACTCGACCGTCAGTTCACCGGGGCCGACCTCGTGCTCACCTGCTCGCCGCTGGCCCCGGAGGCGGTCGACGCGCTGGTCGCCTCCCGGCTGCCCGGCGCCGCGGTCACCTCGGAGCTGACCCGGCACGTGGCCGACCGCACGGGCGGATCGCCGATGGCCGTGGTCGCCTATCTGTGGCAGCTGATCGACGCCGGGTTGCTCAGCCCGCTGTGGGGCGTCTGGCGCCTGGACGAGGCGGGCGCGGCCGCGCTGCCGGCCGCCGACGACGTGCGGGCGCTGCTGGCGTCCCGGCTCGACGGCCTGCCCGGCGCCGACCGCGAGGTGCTGGAGGCGGCGGCGCTGTCCGGGCCCCGCTTCCGCACGGAGGCGCTGCCGGGCGACGCCGACCGGGTGGTGGCGGCGGTCGCGGCCGCCGTCGAGCGGCGCATCCTCGAGGTGGAGACCGGCGGCTGGTACAGCTTCATGCATCCGCTGCTGCGCGACGAGCTGCTGGACGACCGGCCCCGGGCCCAGCTGCATGCGGCTCTCGCCGAGAGGCTGGAGGAGCTGCCGGAGCATCTGAGGGACAACGACCATGTGTACGCCGTCGCGCGGCACCGCCGGGCCGCGGGCGACCTCGTGCCACTGGAGCAGCGGCGGGCCTGCGCGCTCGCGGCCGGGCTGCGGGCGCTCGACGACCACGCGGCCGGCGACGCGATCGCCTATCTCCAGTACGCGGCCGACGGCGACCCGCGGGTGCTGCATCCGCTGGCCGTGGCCTATCTGCGGGCGGGACGGTTCGCCGACGCGGGGGCGACCATCGACCGGGCGCTAGCCGCCGAGACCGACCGGGACGCCCGGGTCCGGCTGCTGATCACCGAGGTCGAGCTGCACCACACGGTGTGGGCCGACGACAAGGCGCTCGACGCCGCCGGGCGGGCGCTGGCCGAGCTCGGGCGGCCGCTGCCGCGGGTGGCCCCGGCGCTTGCTGTCGGCGCCGCGGGCGGGCTCGTCCGGCGTACGAGATGGGGTTTCGGAACCGCGAGAGGACGACGGCGGGAGGACCTCTCCCTCCTGGCCGCCACACTGGACGCGGGCGGCTTCGCGGCGGCGGTGGGGCTCCGGCTGCGCGAGGCGGGAATCCTGGCCATGCGGGCCGTGTACGCGGTGAACCGGCTCGGCGCCGGCGCCGAATATGTGCGCGTCTACGCGCTGCTGGGCTACGTCGCCCACGTGCTGCGGCTGTCCGGGACGGCCGAGCGGTGCCTGGACCGGGCGGCCCGGATGGCGCGCTCGCTCAACGATCCGGCGCTGCTGGCCTATGTGGATTGGCTGCGCGGATGCGGGCTGCTGTTCGGCGCCCGTGACGACGGCAGTGCCTGGCTGGCGACCATCGCGGCCAACCGCCGCTGGTACGGGCCGGCGCAGCTCCTGCCGGGACACGCCACCCTCGGCCTGCGGCTGATGCTGCGGGGTTACGTGCAGGAGGCGCGGGCCGAGTACGAGCGCGGGCTGGCCGTGCTGGCCGATCCGGCGACCGCCCGCGGCACGTCGTTCAGCATGCTCGGCGTGATGGTCCCGGCCATGGAGGGACGGCCCGGCGAGGCGGCCACGGCGCTGGCGGACCTGCGCTCGGTCACCTCGTACGCCCCGGTGCAGCGGGCCAACATCCTGGTCGCCGCGGCCTGCGCGGCGGTCGAGGAGGGCGAGTTCGGCCCGGCCTTCGACGCCATCATCGACGAATTCCGGTCGCTCGGCCTGCGCGACCGCGACCTGATGACCCAGCACAAGCTGATCTACGCCTTCCAGTCGCACGGCCGGATGGCCCAGCTGCGCCTCGATCCCGGCCCGGCGCGGCTGGAGGCGGCCCGGGCCGCGGTGGCCGACCTGAAGCGGGTCCGCAAGTTCTCGCCGATCCTCGAGTCGGGCTATCTCATCGGCGAGTCGGCGCTCGCGTTCTTCTCCGGCGACCACCACCGGGCCATCGAGTGGAGCGACAAGGCCGAGCGGGTCGCCCGTACGGCCGACGCGCCGCTCGTCCATTTCGAGGTCGCCCGCTTCCGGGCCCGGGCCTTCCGGGCCCTGGGCCAGACGAACGAGTCCGAGAGGCAGGCGCGGCTCGCGCTCAGCCTGGCCACGCAGTACGGCTGGGAGCAGCGGCGCCGGCAGGCCCGGGCCGAGTTCGGCGTGGAGCGGGGCGGAACGGCCCGGGTCACCGTGGTCGACCACCGGGCCGGCGGGCGCCGCCTCGAGGTGCTGCAACAGGTCGCGGCGGCGGCGGCCAACATCCTCGACCCGGTCGAGCTGGCCCGGGTCACCCTCGACGAGCTGCTGCGCATCCTGGGCGCCGAGCGGGCGCTGTTCTTCCTGCTCGACGAGCACGGGGAGCCGGTGCCGTACGCCGGGACGGTCTCCTCGCCGTACGCCTCCTCGCTGGTCCGCCGGGTCGCGGCCGACGGGGAAGCACTCGTGCTGACCGGCACCGAGGAAGGCGCGGCGCTGGGATCGCAGAGCGCCGTCCAGCATGGACTGCGCAGCGTCCTGGTGGTGCCGGTGCGCTTCAAGGGAACCACGCTGGGCGTCATCTACATGGACAGCCGGATGGCCCGGGGCGTGTTCACGTCGGACGACATCGAGGTGCTGACCGCGGTCAGCAGCCACCTGGCGGTGTCGCTGGAGACGGCCCGCTCGGCCCAGCTGCACCTGGCCGTCCAGACGGCCCGCCGCCAGCAGGCCTTCGCCGAGACCCTGCGGGCCTCGCTGGCCGAGCTGAGCGGCATCCACGACCCGTCCCAGCTGCTGCGGCGGCTGTTCACCACCCTGCACACCCAGACCGGCGCCACGGCGTCCCGCCTGATCGTCGCCGACGAGGTCATCGATGTGGCCGGCGACGGCTCCTGGGACACGACCGTTCCGGCGCCGGGCGAGCTCACGGTGCCGCTGGAATGCCGGACCGGGCAGGTCGGCATCGTGCTGCTGGGCGGCGCGGGTTTCGACGACTCGGCCGTCCAGCTGGCGTCGGCGCTGGCCACGCAGGGCATGACCGCGTACGACAACGCCTGGCTGTTCAGCCGGGTGCAGGAGCTCGCGACGACCGACGAGCTGACCGGGCAGCACAACCGGCGGCACTTCTACGCGCTGGCCGGCACGCTCGTCGACGCGGCCTCCCGGTCCGGTCGTCCGCTGGCCGCCGCGATGATCGACATCGACAAGTTCAAGAGCGTCAACGACACGTACGGGCATGGCGTGGGCGACGAGGTGATCCGCACCGTGGCCGCGCGGGTCCGCGAGAGCATCCGGGTCTCCGACGTGCTCGGCCGCTACGGCGGCGAGGAGTTCGGCGTGGTCCTGCCCGATCACGCCGACGCGCCCGGACTGGCCGAGCGCATGCGCCGCGCCGTCGCCGACACCCCGGTGCCCACCGCCGCCGGTCCGCTGCCGGTGACGATCAGCGTCGGGCTCACCCAGCTGGCCGCCGGCGAGTCGCTGGACCAGCTCCTGGCCCGGGCCGACCACGCCCTCTACCGGGCCAAGGACACCGGCCGCAACCGGGTCGTGGTGTCCTGACCGCCGCGGGCGCACGATACGTGGATGGCTCCTCCCAACGAACGGCAGATCGAGCGGTGGAACGGCGAGTCCGCCCGGCGATGGCTGGACTCGCGGGTGCGGCACGCGGCCGTACGCAAGCGGCTGTTGCCTCATCTTCATCGCGCGGCGGCGGTGCGGCCGGGCGAACGGGTGCTGGACGTCGGCTGCGGATGCGGGGAGACGACGGCGGTGCTGGCGGAGACGGCGGGCTCCGTCGTGGGCATCGACGTCTCCGGGCCGCTTCTGGCCGAGGCGCGCCGCGCCGGCCGGCCGAACGTGCGGTTCGTCCGCGGTGACGCGCAGGTCGAGCCGCTCGGCCCGTTCGACGTGGTCGTCAGCAGCTTCGGGGTGATGTTCTTCGACGATCCGGCGGCGGCGTTCCGCAACCTGCGGTCGACGGGCGGGCGGCTCGCGTTCCTGTGCTGGCAGGAGGCGCTGGACAACGAGGTCTTCGCGATCCCGTTGCGCCTGCTGGGCGCGGCGCCGGGCGGTGACCCGTTCGCCGACCCGGCGTGGATCGAGCGGCTCCTGACGTCGGCCGGCTATCGCGAGGTGCGCGTGGCGGAGCTGCGCGAACCGGCGCGGCTGGGTGACGACGCGCGCGACGTGGCGGCGTACTTCATGGACAGCACCCAGATCAGCGAGCTGGCCGCCGGCCGTCCCGGGGCGGAGGACGCGATCGCCGAGGCGTTCCGGCCGTGGGAACGCCCCGGCGGTGTGTGGGTGGAGGCGGCGGCCTACCTGGTGACGGCGTCCTGATCGGGGGTGCGGCGCCAGGGTGACAGGCAGCGCTCGACCAGGGCCAGCTGGCGGGCCGGGTCGACCAGCGGCGTGGCCATGACGGCGTGCACCTGCTGACCGACCGAGATGGACAGCAGCAGGTCGACGATGCCGTCGACCGGGGTGGCGGCGGTCAGATCGCCGTCGTCGACGGCCTCGCGCAGGTGGTCGCCGAGCCGGCCGCCCCAGAGCTCGCTCACGTCGCCCTCGGCCGCCGACAGCGTCTCGTTGGCGGCGAGCCGGCCCCAGAAACCGACGACGACCTGGGCCTCGTCCAGCGTCTCCTTCTCCAGAGGCAGTATTTCGCGCATCATCGCGTCGACGGCGGCCAGGCCGCGCAGGCCGGTGGAGGCGGCGGCTATCCGCTCGTCGGTGCGCTCGGAGACCCGCTTGTAGGCGGCGGCGGTGACGGCGTCGAAGCCGTCGAAGTAGTGCCAGAGGGCGCCGGTGCCCACGCCGAGCTCGGCCGCGATGGCCCGGCTGGTCGCGGCGGGCAGGCCCTTGCGGGCGACCACCGACAGGAACGCCTCGACGATCTCACTGCGGCGCTGGTCGTGGTCGACGATCTTGGGCAACGAACTTCTCTCCTCGCGTAGCGGCACGGTTGCCGATCGGGCCCGCATTCCCGAATCGGGCCAGGTTACACAGACGTCCTCGTCTTCGAGCAAGCGCTCAAAATCGCGTTCACGTCTCGGTGGCGTGGTGTGGCACACTTTCCGCTCGACCCCCTTCCGCCTGGAGGAGAGCCCGTGAGGAGTGGCGCCGCTTCGCCGGGCCGAGCTCCCGGCGCGCGCGACGATCCCGGCGGGCAGTGCTCGGCTCCGGCCGAAGCCGCCACGGGCGGTGAGCCCGGCTGGCCGGCCGCCCCGGACGATGCTCACGCCCGGTCGGGCGCGGCGCGAAACGCGGCCGCGGTGGGCGTTGGCCGCGACGCGACGGGTGGTGTGGGGCGGACGTTGGCCGTCACGGGCGAGGGGTGCGGCCAGATGAGCGCGGCGGGCGGTGGTCTCGGTCCCGGTGGTGTCGTGCGGGCTGCTGGGCGTGTTGCGGCTGTGGCCGGGATGCTGGGCGTTCTGTGGCATCTGGCTCTGGCGGGGGAGCACGCGCGTCACGCGCCGGTCATCACCGTGGGGATGCTGGTGCTGTCGCTGGTCTGCGTGCGGTGCGGTGTCCACTTGTGGCGGAGCCCGGGTGATCGGGGCGCCTGGCGTGATCTGATCGTGCTCGCCGTGGTGATGACCGCGATGCACGCGGCGGCCGGTGGGCTCACTCCGGCCGCGCTGCTCGTGCCGGTCGTGCAGGCGGGGCTGGCGATGGTGGCGCTGGCCGGGCGGCGCGGGTCGGTGGACGGTGGATGACCACCAGCGGAACGACGCCGATGACGTACCAGATCAGGTCCTGCGGATCGAACGAGACGCCCAGGGCCAGGCGGGCCAGGGTGCTGCGCGCGGACAGGCCGGCCGGGACGCCGGTGAGCTGGAAGAGCTCGACCGCCCAGCAGAAACCGATCGCCGCCAGACCGGCGCCGGTCGGTCTCGCCGCCGGGAACAGCACGAAGACTCCGGCATAGACCATGGACGCGTAGAGGGCGGTCCCCGAGTACTGCGCGAGGGCGCCGGAGCTGTCCAGCACGCCGCCGCCCGCCGCCAGCAACCGGATTCCGAGGGCCACGGCCAGGAAACCGGCTACGGCGGCGGCCGCGGTCACTCTTGTTCGCACGGGGGAACGATACGAACGCCGATCAAGGGCGGGAGCGCAACGCCGGGGCGATCAGCACGGTGGCCGCGCCGGCCACGGCGATGGCCAGGGTCGGCGTGGTCGCCTCGGCTACGACGCCCAGCACGAGGGGGCCCACGCCCTGGAGGGCCATCAGGCCGGTGGAGAACAAGGCGAAGAGCTGGCCCCGGCGGTCGGCCGGGGCGGCCTCCAGGAACGCCCGCTGCACCCCCAGCCCGTAGGCGTACCCGGTGCCGGCCAGCACCAGCAGGGCGACGACGACCGGGAGCGGCGGGGCGATCAGCAGGACGATCAGCGGGGCGCCCAGGACGACCACGAACGCCCCGGCCAGACGTTCGCGCAGGCTCGGGCGCAGGAAACGGCCGACCACAAAATTGCCGAGCAGCATGCCGACGGCCGGTGCGGCCATCAGGATCGCCCCGGCCCCGGGCGGGAAGCCGCGCCGGCCCCCGTAGGACACCAGCAGGGCCTCGGCCCCGGCGATCAGCGCCGAGGGCAGCCACTGGACCAGGAGCAACCGGCGGATCGTACGGTCGGAGAGCATCGACCTCGCACCCACCCAGCTGTCGCGGACCGCGCCGCCCTGGTTCGCCGGCGAGGGGGCGGTGTCGGGTGGAAGGCCCAGGCGGGCGGCCGCGGCCGCGACGGCGAAGCAGCCGGCGGCGACCAGCAGGGCCGGGCGCGGGCCCAGGGCGGCGACCGCGACGCCCCCGGCGGCCAGGCCGAGGAGCTGGGCGGCCGAGGAGGACATGTTCGACACGGAGCGGCCCAGCACGTAGGCGTCGCCGGTGAGGCGCTCGGCGATGACGCGGGCGGCGGCGCCGGCGAAGACCGGGGTGCCGGTGGCCACCAGCGCCACCAGCAGCAGGCTCGCGGCCACCGGCAGGTGGGCCAGGCCCAGCAGGGCGGCCAGCGCGGCCTCGACCGCGTAGCCGATCGTGATCAGGCGACGGGCCGGCAGCCGGTCGGTGAGCGAGCCGAGCAGCAGGCCGCCGGCGAACTGGGGCAGGAAACCGGCCGCGAAGGCCAGCGCGCTCAGCAGCGGCGATCCGGTGCCCGCGTAGACCAGGACGGACAGGGCGAAGATCTGGAGCGAGGTGGCGCCGATGGCGAGCGTCCGCGCGACGAACAGGACGCGGAAGGACGGCTCGGCGAACACCTCGCGATAGGTGGCCGGTCGGTCGGCGACAGTCATGGGCCGAGCCTGCGGCGAACGGCCGGGACGAGCGAATGTTTCGCCGGTGGGCGTAAGGTCAGGCGGGTGCGGCGGTTCCTGGTGGATGCGGAAGACCTGTTGCGGACGAGGTTCGCGCTGTCGCCGATCTTCGAGCTGCACCACCTGATCCACGCGGTGGCGGGTACGCAGCGCCAAGGGGTGCCCGAGGCGTGGCTGCGGCGGTTGCGGCCCCGGTTCGAGCCGATGCGCGCCCGGCCGGCCATGCAGGCGATCCTGGCGTTGCGGCTGCCCCGGTCGGGGGCGACGTTCCTGACCCCGCCGCCGCAGAGACACGGGCAGACGATCGAGGACGACCTGCGGGAGCTCCGCGGTGGGCCCCGTGACGCCGTACAGGAGGAAATCGCCTTTTATCTGCGGCGGCGGCCGGACACGGCGGCGGCCGCGCGAAAGGTGCTGGCGGCCGGGGACGTGCTGGACCGGCTGGCCGATCAGCTCGCGGAGGCCTGGACGGCGCTGCTGGCCGACGACTGGCCCCGGCTGCGGCCGCTCTGTGAACGCGACATCGTGCACCGCGGCGGCGAACTGAGCCGGTCGGGATGGGAGGCGGCGCTGACCGGGTTGCACCCGAAGGTCCGGTGGCGGGACGGCGGCATCGACCTGATCGGCCGGCCGGGAGGGGACACGCCGCTGCACGGCCAAGGGTTGCTGCTCGTGCCGTCGGTGTTCATCTGGCCGGAGATCGCGGTGTACGCCGACGCACCGTGGCCCCAAGCGATCGTCTATCCGGCGCGCGGCGTGGCGACGCTGCTCGAACAGGGGCCGCCACAGGCCCCGGACCACCTGCCGGCGCTGATCGGGCGGTCGCGCGCGCTGCTGCTGGCCACGCTGGCCGAGCCGGCGAGCACAAGCCAATTGGCCCGGGCGTACGGCATGACGGTGGGCGCGGTGGGCGACCACTTGAAGGTGCTGCACCAGGCGGGTCTGGTCGAGCGGGCCCGGGACGGGCGCTCGGTGCTCTACAGCCGGACGGCCCTGGGCGACGCGCTCACCGGCGGGCGCTGAATCACCGGCCCGGGGTCAGGGCGGCCGCGCCCATCGGCTGGTTCTCGTCGCGGGCCAGCAGGCCGGAGATCGTGACGGCCAGGCTGTCGCGCAGGACGGCGGTGAAGTCGGTGCGCATCGCCGCCACTCGCGGGTCGGCGGCGTAGGCGGCCAGCAGGGCCTCCGGCGGCTGGCTGTAGGGCCAGGCGGCCGCGGTGAGCAGCGTGGCGGTGGCGGCCAGCCGGACCGCGTCCTGCTCGCCGAGCTCGGGCAGGCACCGCCGGATCAAACGCGCCTGCCGCTCGTACCCGCGCCGGGTGGCGAGCTTGTGCTCGATCGCGACTTCGGCCGACACGTTGTGCTCCAGCACCGCCGCGTGCGCGCTGGTCAGGTCGCACAGCGCCGGCCTCTCGGCCAGGGAACCGGCCAGCACGGCGGCCAGCCGGTCGCCGCGCTCGCGGGTGTCGCCGTCGCCCCGCTCCAGCTCGCCGTCCAGGTGGCCGATCCACTCCTGGACCTCGGCGTCGAGCAGCTCCAGCAGAACGGCCTCGCGGGACTCGAAATAGCGCAGCACGTTCGACTTGGCCAGACCGACCCGGCGGCTCAGCTCGTTCAGGGTGAGCTTGGCGACCGGCATCTCGGTCAGCATCGCGGCGGCGGTCTCGAGGATCTGGCGGCGCCGCTCGGTGCGCTGCTCGTCGGTGCGGGCCCGCTTGAACTCCATGCCGGGATCTTACAGACCCCAGGTCTCTTGTCTAAGAGACTGGCGGTCTGTTAACGTCGAAAGCAGAACAGACCATCGGTCTTTAAGGAGAATCCAGTGCTCCACGGCAAACTCGCGGTCGTCACCGGCGCCAACAGCGGCACCGGCCAGGAGGCGGCCAAGGCGCTCGCGGCGGCCGGCGCCGACGTGGTTCTCGCAGTGCGCACCCCGGCCAAGGGCGATCAGGCCCGCGTGGACATCCTCGCCGCCCATCGGGGGGCGAGCGTCGAGGTGCGCCGCATCGATCTGGCCGACCAGTCGTCGGTCCGCGCGTTCGCCGACGGCCTGCTCGCCGACGGCCGGCCGCTCGACCTACTGCTCAACAACGCCGGGGTGATGTTCCCGCCGGTGCGCCACGAGACCGTCGACGGCTTCGAACTGCAGATGGGCAGCAACTTCCTCGGCCCGTTCGCGCTCACCGTGCGCCTGCTTCCGTTGCTGCTGGCCGCCCCCGCCGCCCGGGTGGTGACGATGACGAGCGGCATGGCCGCCCGCGGCAGCATCGACTTCGACGACCTGAACTGGCGGAAGAGCTATGACCCGACCAGGGCGTACGCCCGGTCCAAGCTCGCCGATCTTCTGATGAGCCAGCATCTGGCCCGCCTCGCACGTGAGCGCGGCTGGCCGTTGCTGTCGATCGGGGCTCATCCCGGCAACGCCGCCACCAACATCGCCGCCTCCGGGCCGACTCTCGGCGGCAAGCCGAGTCTGTTGTTCCGCGTCGCCTGGAAGGTCACCCCGCAGCACAGCGCGGCCGCCGGAGCGCAACCCCTGCTGTACGCCGCGACCAGCCCCGACGCCGTCCAAGGGGGCTACTACGGACCGCGCTGGGGCCTCATCGGGCCGGCCGCTCCGGCCAGGCCCACCGCCAAGGGTCTCGACCGCGACGTCGCCGCGCGCCTGTGGACCGCGGCCGAGAGCCTGACCGGTGTCACAGTGCCGCCGCGAGCCACTCCTCGAGACGGTGCCGGGCTCGATCGTCGGTGACGGTGAGGCCGCAGTCGCGCCAGGGCTGGGCGACCTTGGCCGGGTCGGGGAGATAGCCGACGATGTCCATGACGGTCCAGTACGAGGTCTCGGCGCGCGGTGCACAAGCATCGGTGAAGGCCGTGGCGGCCGCCATGCCGTGCAGCATCGCCAGATAGGTGGCGGCGTGCGCGACGTCCAGATCGGCCGGGCCCCAGGACGCCTCCACCCAGTCGACGACCCCGGTGACCCCGCCCTCCGACCACAACACGTTCCCCAGATGGAAATCGCGGTGCAGGAAGGTGCCGCGGAACTTCGGCGGCGGCTGCTCGAGAACGCGGAACGCCTGCTCCCACAGCGCGGGCCGCCGCGTCCACTGGGGAACGACGCGCTTGTTCGGCGGCGCCCATGATTGGTAGTCGCGGGGCCGTTCGGTCACGCGATGGATGGCGGTCAGCAGCCGGGCGAGGGGTTCCAGCACCTCGGTGGTGTCGAGGCGGAGCCGTCCGGGGAGCCATGACATCAGGTGGGCCGGCGAGCCCGCGCCGGCGCCGGTCACGTCGAGCGCGAGGCTGCGCGCGACCGGGATCGACGACGCGGCGAGGCTGGTGAGGATCGACGCCTCCCGGCCCAGGAGCCCGTCCGCGTGCCGGCGCCACGGGTCCTTGGTCAGCAGGCGCAGCACCGCGCGCTCGCCGTCGTCCCCGTCGAGGCGCACCACGGTCGACGTCCAACCGCCGCGGAGAGGGTGCACCGCCGTCACCCGGCGCCCCCAGACCGATTCCGCCCATCGCACGCCCGCATTCACACTCATGCCTGGATCATGCCTGGCGCGGCTTCAATAGGGTGGCGGGCATGGACATGGAGTTCGCGGGGGAGATCTGGTTCTGGCGCGGTCCGGCGCCGTGGCACTTCGTCACCGTGCCCGAGGACGAGTGCCGGGAGATCGAGGCCGCCTCGTCGCTGGTGAGCTACGGGTGGGGGATGATCCCGGTGACGGCCGAGATCGGGACCACCGGATGGACGACCTCGCTGTGGCCCAAGGACGGGCGCTACATCGTGCCGATCAAGACCGACGTGCGGCGCAAGGAGGGGCTCGACGTGGGGGAGACCGTCACGGTGCGGTTGCGGATCGGGGCCTGACCGGCGGCACGCAGTCGCTGAGCATCGCGATCACCTCGTCGCGGGTGAGGGGATCGCCGAGCGGGGCGTTGCGTGAGCAGACGCGCAGGCCGTCGATGACCAGGCGCAGATAGCGTTCGTACGCCCGTGGGCCCGCCCCGCCGATGTCGCTGACCATCGTGAAGATGATGGGCACGTCGGTGGCGTCGAAGTCGGCCCGCAGCGTGCCCTCGGCCTTGGCCCGCTCCACCAGTTCGGTGATCACCGTCTCCATGCGGTCGCCGGCCTCGGGGAACCGCTTCTTCATGCCCAGGCTGAGCATCACGTCGCGCAGGCCCCGGTCCTCGGCGTGGGTGCGGCAGGCGACCGTCATGAAACGGGTCAGGCCGTCCCACGCGCTCGGCTCGGCCAGGCACTCCTCGGCGAGGGCGACCATGGCCGCGATGCGCTCGGTGAACAGGGCCTCGACCAGCGCCTCCTTGGTGGGGAAGCGGCGGTAGACGGTGCCCACGCCGACGCCGGCGTGGTGGGCCACGTCGTCGAGCGTGGCGGCGAAGCCGCGGGTCGCGAAGACCTCGCGGGCGGCCTCGATGACGCGCTCCCGGTTGCGCTGGGCGTCCCGCCGCAGCGGACGGGAGGCGGTGGCTGGCATGTGGCCAAGCGTACATCTAAACGGAGGAGACTTCTCAACTTCCGTTGCTACGCTGCGTTATGTGGAGGGGCAACCTCAACTTACGTTTCCGGAAGGCACTCGATGACCACCGCTGTTGATCAACTCGAAACACGCGAGCAGGGGACCACGGGGCGCTGGTGGGCGCTCGTGGTCCTCGCCCTCGCACAGCTCATGGTGGTGCTCGACGCCACGATCGTGAACATCGCGCTGCCGACCGCGCAGGCCGACCTGGGCTTCAGCGACGCCGACCGGCAGTGGGTCGTCACGGCGTACGCCCTCGCCTTCGGCAGTCTGCTCCTGCTCGGCGGCCGGCTGGCCGACTTCATCGGCCGCAAGCGCATGTTCCTCATCGGCCTGATCGGCTTCGCGCTGGCCTCGGCCCTCGGCGGCATCGCACAGAACCTCGAGGTGCTGATCGTCGCCCGCGCGCTGCAGGGCGCCTTCGGCGCGGCCCTCGCGCCGGCCGCCCTGTCGCTGCTGTCGACCACGTTCACCGAGCCCACCGAGCGCGGCAAGGCGTTCGGCATCTTCGGCGCCATCTCCGGCGCCGGCGGCGGCATCGGCCTGCTGCTGGGCGGCGTCCTGACCGAGTACGCCTCGTGGCGCTGGTGCCTCTACGTCAACCTGGTGATCGCCGCGCTCGCCGTGCTGGGCGCCTCGCTCAAGCTCAAGGACGAGCCGGTGGCCCGCCACGGCAAGCTCGACCTGATCGGCACCGTCACCGCCGTGGTCGGCCTCGTGGCCCTGGTCTTCGGCCTGGCCAACGCGGAGACCGACGGCTGGACCGCAGCCAAGACCCTCGGCCCGATCATCGTGGGCGCGATCGTGCTGGTCGCCTTCGTGTTCGTCGAGCGCCGCGTGGCCAACCCGCTGCTGCCCCTGCGCGTCGTCCTCGACCGCAACCGCGGCGGCTCGTACGCCTCGATCGCCATCGCGGGCGCCGGCATGTTCGGCATCTTCCTGTTCCTGACCTACTACCTGACCGCGGTGCTGGGCTTCACGCCGGTCAGGACGGGCCTGGCCTTCCTGCCGATGCTCGGCGCGATCATGCTGACCGCGACCACGGCCGGCTCGATCCTCACCCCGAAGATCGGCCCGCGCCCGCTGGTCCCGCTCGGCGCCTTCGTCGCCGCGGCCGGCATGGTCCTGCTGACCAGGCTCGACCTCGATTCGACGTACGCCTCGGGTGTGCTCCCCGGCCTCATCATCATCGGCCTGGGCCTCGGCCTGGTCTTCGCCCCGACCCAGAACGCCGCCACCAGCGGCGTCGAGCACCGGGACGCCGGCGTCGCCTCAGCAATGATCAACACCGTCCAGCAGATCGGCGGCTCGATCGGCACGGCCCTGCTGAGCTCCTTCGCCGCCACGGCCGCCACGAACTACGCGTCGTCGCACGCGCCGTCACCGACGCTGGCCGCCGAGGCCGCCATCCAGAGCTACACGACGGTCTTCTGGTGGTCGGCCGGCTTCTTCGTCCTGGCCGGCGTCGTCGCCGCGGTCCTGTTCCGGACGGGCCCGCTCGACGTCGACCCGGACGCCCCTCCGGCGATGGCCCACTGACCCACTGGTAAGAGATCCCCGGTCGCGGTTCGCGGCCGGGGATCAGTCAGTTCGTACCGAAGCTCAGGAACGCAGCTCCGTCAACGTCGCACCGGCGACGATGCGGGCGATGTTCCCGTCATGGTTGCGGTTGGCCAAGCGCTGGGCGAGGTCGTCCAGGTCGGCGAAGTCGCCATACTTCGCGCGCAGAAGCGCCCGCATCCCGTCAACGTGGCCCCGCTCCAGGCCCTGCTCCCGGCCTTGTTCCAGGCCTTGTTCCAGGCCCTGCTCCCGATTTCGGCGAGCGATCTCGCGGCCCGACTCCGTCTGCTCCAGAACGTCGTTCATGCCTCTCCTCCGCAATGCATCCAGAACCTGGGCCGCCAGGGAACCTCCCACGAGCATTCCCAGCTCGACCAGGACCAACTTCTCCTCGAGCGCGTCGGTGGCGGCGATCCGATCGGCCACCTGGTCCACCACGTTGTCCGGCGCGTTCGGCGACCACAACGCCAACGGCGCCAACCCTGTGGCCAACAGCGTCTCCGGGTCCAGGTCGCCGGGAATGTCGACCGGCGCCGCCCGCGGCGCCGCGACGCCGGAGGACACGGTCTCGGTCATTGCTTCCCCCATTCCGCGCCGGTCAGCGACGCGGAGGACAGCGTCCCGCACTGCGTGACTACTAGTCAAGAGACTCGTTGCTTAGCGCCTAGAGCATTTCGGAATTCCACCAGCGCTTGCTTGATTCCAGCGAAGTCGGCGTCGGCGGGCACGTCGAACGCCGCGAACGGCGGCTCGGCGCTGAACGCCTGACTGCCCAGGCCGAACCTCGCGAACGCCGCGTGGACGGCCGCCGCGCTCGGACCCGGCGGGCTGGACGACACACCGGAGCCTCAATGCCGGCGTCAGGCCGTGACGGGGCCGGTGGTGCGGCGGATGGCGAGGGTGGGGGAGAGCTTCACCTGCACCGTTCGGCGGGTGCGGTCGGTGATGCGGTCCACCAGCAGTCGGGCCGCGTCGTCGCCCATGCGGCGGCCGTCCTGGTCGACGCTTGTCAAGGAGATGGGGCCGAAGGCGGCCAGGGCGCTGTTGTCGTAGCCGGCCACTGAGATGTCGCCGGGTACGGTCAAGCCCGCCTCGGCCACCGCCTCCAGCGCGCCCAGCGCCACCACGTCGGCGCCGGCGAAGATGGCCGTGGGGCGGTTCGGCCGGGCCAGCAGCTGTTTCGCGCCCTGGTAGCCGCCCTCGTGGGTGTAGCTCGTCGAGGCTATGTCGATCTCGGCCGCCAGGCCCCGGCGGCGCATCGCCTCGCGGTAGCCCTCGGCCCGCTGCGCGTTGGGCATCTCGCGCAGGCGTACCGCGTCGGTCTCGTGGTGTTCGATGTGCGCGATGCGGCGGTGGCCCAGGTCGGCCAGGTGGTCGACGACCAGCGCGGCCCCGGCCACGTCGTCGTCGGTGACCGTGTCGTAGGCCGTGGACGCGCCGTGCCGGCCCACCACCACCGTCGGCACCCGGCCGGCGACCTCGGTCAGGCGTTTGCGGGACGAGACCGGGGCGATCAGGATCAGGCCGTCCATGCTGCGGTCGATCATCGCGTCGATGACCCGGGCCTCGGCCTTCTCGCCGTTGCAGCCGGTCGCCATCAGCACCTGGTAGTCGGTGTCGCCGAGCTGGGCGTCCACGCCGTCGAGGATGTCGGCGAAGAACAGGTTCCGCAGTTCGGGGACCATGACACCGATGGTGTACGTCTGCCCGCGCAACCCGCGGGCGGCGGCGTTCGGGCGGTAGCCGAGCTCGGCGATGGCCTGCTGCACCTTGGCCCGCATGGCGGGACTGGCCCCGTACGCGTTGCGCAGCACCTTCGACACCGCCGTGGTGGACACCTGGGCGTGCCGCGCGACGTCGACGATGGTGACCCGCTTGTCCATGACGAGAGCCTACTGATCAGCGGTTTCGGCCGGCGCCGCGGTGGTGGCCCGCGGCACCAGGGTGGGGGAGAGCCGCACCTGCGACGTGGGCCGGTCCCGGTCGGCGACGCGGTCGAGCAGCAGGCGTGCCGCCTCGGCGCCCATCTGCTGCCCGGCCTGGTCGACCGTGGTCAGCGCGATCGGGCCGAACGAGGCGAACGCGGTGTCGTCGTATCCGGCCAGGGACACGTCGGCGGGGGCCGACAGGCCGGCCTCGCTCAGGGCGTCGAAGACACCCATGGCGACGATGTCGGCCCCGGCGAAGATGGCCGTGGGGCGGTGCTCGCGCGACAGCAGCTCGCGGGCGCCGAGGCGACCGCCCTCCCGGGTGTACGACGTGGCCGCGACGTCGATGTGGCCGGCCAGGCCGTGCGCGCGCATCGCGTGCCGATATCCGTCGGCGCGGCGGGCGTTGGGCATCTCGAGCAGGCGTACGGCGTCCGTCTCGTGGTGTTCGATGTGGGCGATGCGGCGGTGGCCGAGCCCGGCCAGGTGGCCGACGACCAGGGCGGCCCCGGCGAAGTCGTCGTCGGTCACGGTGTCGTGGTCGGGGGAGTGGCCGTGGCGGCCCACCACGACCGTCGGGACGGTCCGGGCCACGCTCCGCAGGTGCGGGCGGGACGAGACGGGCGCCACGAGGATGACGCCGTCCATGCTGCGGTCGATCATGGCGTCGGTCAGCCGGGCCTCGGCCGCTTCGTCGTTGCCGGACGAGGCCAGCAGGACCTGATAGTCGGTGTCGGCCAGGCGCTCGGCGACGCCGTCGAGGATGTCGGCGAAGAACGGGTTGCGCAGGTCGGGCAGCAGCACGCCGATCGTGTACGTCCGGCCGCGCAGGCCGCGGGCCGCCGCCGACGGCCGGTAACCCAGCTCCTCGATGGCCGCGCGGACCCTGACCCGCATCTCCGGGCTGGCGCCGTAGGCGTTCCGCAGCACTTTGGACACCGCGGTGGTCGAGACGCCCGCGTGCCGTGCCACGTCGACGATCGTGACCCGCCGACTCACCATGACCGCTCCTGACAACTAATGGAAAACGTTGCCCAGCATAGACCTTGACTTGTTTCGCCATCCGCTCGTAAGGTCGGCGAAACATTGAGAAAACGTTACCCACGCCACGGTGGGCGACGCGTGTAGATCCTGCTGAAACGATTCAAGAGGATGGCCGTGTCTCTCGATCTCCGAACCCGTCCGTCCGAGGGGGCGGTCCGCCCGCCCCGGTCGCGGCGGCCGCGGGTCACCCCGCCCTGGTGGTTCACCCTCCCGGCGCTGCTGCTGTTCGCCTTCGTCGTGCTCGTCCCCAGCGCCCGCGGCGTCTACTACGCCTTCACCGACTGGGACGGCCTCGACCCCGACTTCGCCTTCGTGGGCCTGCGCAACTTCACCGACATGCTCGGCGACGAGGACGCGCTCCAGGCCATCTGGCACACGGTGCTGATCGCGGTGGCCATCACGGTCATCCAGAACGGGATCGGGCTGCTGCTCGCCCTCGGCGTCAACAGCATGATCAAGACCCGGAACGTCCTGCGGGTGCTGCTGTTCGCCCCGGCCGTCGTCACCCCGATCGTCACCGCCTATCTGTGGCGCAACCTGCTCGGCCCCGACGGCGCGGTCAACGCGGTGCTCGGGCCGTGGGGCCGTGACTGGCTCGGCGACCCCGATCTGGCCCTGTGGATGATCGTGGTGGTCGTGGTCTGGCAGTTCGCCGGATACTCCATGGTCATCTTCCTGGCCGGCCTCCAGTCGATCCCGCGCGAGATCTACGAGGCCGCCGCCATCGACGGCACCGGTCCGGTCCGCCGCTTCTGGTCCATCGTCCGGCCGCTGCTGGCGCCGGCCATCACGATCAACCTGATGCTGTCGATCATCGGCGGGATCAAACTCTTCGACCAGGTGTACGCCCTGACGGGTGGCGGCCCGGGCCACGCGACCGACACCATCTCGACGCTGATCTACAAGGACGCCTTCACGCTCGGCGAGTTCGGCTACAGCATCGCCCTGGCCGTCGTCCTCACGATCATCGTGGCGATCTTCTCCGCCGGCCAATACACGTTCCTGAACCGCAACGAGAAGGCGGCGTCGTGAACCGCTACACCAAGCGCACGTTCGCGCTCGAAATGGTCATGATCGCCGTCGGGATCGTCTTCGCCTTCCCCGTCTACGTCCTGGTCAACCTGGCCATCCGGCAACCCTCGGACACCTCGTCACCGATCAGCCCGACCACCTCGCCGACCTTCGCCAACTTCACCGGCGCCTGGCGCGAGGCCGGCCTGGGCGGCGCCCTGATCAACAGCGTGCTGGTCACCGTGGCCAGCGTCGCCGTCGTGCTGGCCGTCTCGGCGCTGGCCGCCTATCCGCTGGCCCGCTCCACGGCGCGCTGGTCGCGCGGCACCTTCCTGCTCATCATGCTCGGCCTGGTCCTGCCGTTCCAGCTGGCGTCCCTGCCGCTCTATCAGACCGTGCGCGATCTGGGGCTGCTCGGATCCGTCTGGTCCCTCGTCCTCTTCTACTCGGGCCTTCAAGTTCCGTTCACGACCTTCTTGTACGCCGGTTTCCTGCGCGCCCTTCCACGTGACTTCGAGGAGGCGGCCTCGATCGACGGCGCCACCCCGTTCACCACGTTCCGCTTCATCGTGCTGCCCATGCTCAAGCCGGTCACCGTGACGGCCCTGGTCCTCAACGCGGTCGCCGTCTGGAACGACTTCTTCACCCCGCTGCTCTACCTCAGCGGCAGCGACCAGCAGACCGTCCCGGTGGCCGTGGCCGGCTTCGTCGGCCAGTTCGTCTCCGACTGGAACCTCATCTTCGCCGCCCTGCTGATCAGCATCGTCCCGGTCCTGGCGGTCTACCTGGCGCTCCAGCGCTCCATCATCAACGGCTTCGCCGGAGGGCTCAAAGGATGACACCGTACGGCCTCACGACCGAACAACTCACCGAGCCGCTCGGCCTCGGCGAGCCCCGGCCGCGACTGTCCTGGAAACTGGCGAGCGACCGGCCGGGCGCGGCGCAGAGCGCGTACCGGATCACCGCCTTCGCCGCCGACCCGGCCCGGCCGGTGTGGGACAGCGGCCGCCGCGAGAGCGACGAGACGCTGCTGATCGAGTGGGACGGCCCGGCCCTCCAATCGGCCACCCGCTATCACTGGCGCGTCGAGACCTGGGACGAGCACGGCGACCCGGCCGGCAGCGCGAGCACCTGGTTCGAGACCGGGCTGCTGCACCGCGACGAGTGGAGCGCGGTGTGGATCGGCCGTGACCCGGTCAGCCTGCCGATGGTCGACCCGCCCACCGACGAGGAGCGGTCCTTCCCCGACCCGGCCACCGCGCCGCTCTGTCTGCGCCGCGCCTTCGACACAGCCGAACGGCCGGTACGGGCCCGGCTGTACGCCACCGCCCGCGGGGTCTACGAACCGAGCCTCAACGGTGAGCGGGTCGGGGATCTCGAGCTCGCCCCCGGCTGGACCGAATATCACCAGCGGCTGCAGTACCAGACCTACGACGTCACCGAGCAGGTCCGGGCCGGCGCCAACACGGTCGAGGCGATCGTCGCCGACGGCTGGTGGGCGGGTCACGCCGGCTTCGACCCGAGCCGGCCGGCCCGGCACTACGGCCTCGCGCCGGCCTTCCTGGCCCAGCTGGTGCTCGACTTCGCCGACGGTTCCCGCCGGGTGGTCGCCACCGGCGACGGCTGGGAGGAGGGCGACGGCCCGATCCGCGCCGCCGACCTGCTCATGGGGGAGTTCGTCGACGCCCGCCGCGCACCGTCCCACCGGCCGGCCGCCGTGCTCGATGAGGAGCCCGGGCCGCTGGTCGCCGAACCCGACCCGCCGATCCGGGTCGTCGACGACATTCTCGCCACCCGGGTGTGGCGGCACGGCGACCGCTGGCTGGCCGACTTCGGCCAGAACCTCGTCGGGCGCGTGGCGCTGACCGTGCGGGGCGCCGCGGCCGGCGACCGGATCGTGCTGCGGCACGCCGAAGTCCTCGACGGCGACGGCGGCCTCTACCTGGCCAACCTGCGCCGGGCCCAAGCCACCGACACGTTCGTCAGCGCGGGCGGCCCGGCCGAGGTGTTCGAGCCGCGGTTCACCTTCCACGGCTTCCGCTACGCCGAGGTGACCGGCTATCCCGGCGAGCTGACCGAGGACGACCTCGTGGCCCGTGTCGTGCACAACGACCTGCCGTACACGGGCCGCTTCGAATGTTCCGACCCGATGGTCGACCAATTGCAGGCCAACATCGTGTGGGGGCAGCGCGGCAACTTCCTGGCCGTGCCGACCGACTGCCCGCAGCGCGACGAGCGGCTGGGCTGGCTGGCCGACGCCCAGGTGTTCGCGCCGACCGCCACCCGCAACGCCGACGTGTCGGCGTTCTTCGCCCGCTGGATGAAGGACGTGGTCGGCGGGCAGGACGCCGACGGCGCTTTCCGCGACGTGGCCCCGATCCTGGTGCTCGACCGTGAGGGCGCTCCGGCCTGGGGCGACGCCGGCGTCATCATCCCGTGGCTGCTGTGGCGGACGTACGGGGACCGGCGCACCCTCGAACGCAGCTTCGACGCCATGGCCGCGTGGGTCGAGCACATCCACCGCCACAACCCGGATCTGTTGTGGCGCACGCGAACCGGGAACTCGTACGGTGACTGGCTCCAGGTCGACGCCGAGACCCCGCGCGACGTCCTGGCCACCGCGTACTTCGCGCACAGCACCCGGATCGTCGCCGACGCCGCGCTCGTCCTGGGCCGTGACCCACAGCCGTACCGGAAACTGCACGCCGCCATCAAGGCGAAATTCATCGCGACGTACGTGGGTGAGAACGGCACGGTCGAGGGTGGCACCCAGACCTCGTACCTGCTGGCCCTGGCCTTTGATCTGCTGCCTTCGCCGCTGATCGGGGCGGCCGTCGAGCATCTGGCGGCCGACATCGAGAAGCGCGGCCACCGGCTCACCACCGGCTTCGTCGGTGTCTCGCTGCTGTGCCCGGTGCTGACCGAGCACGGACGCGCCGACCTGGCCTACGCCCTGCTGCACCAGGAGGAGTTCCCGTCCTGGGCCTACTCGATCCGGCACGGCGCCACCACGATCTGGGAGCGCTGGGACGGCTGGACCGAGCACGGCGGTTTCCAGTCGGCCGCGATGAACTCCTTCAACCACTACAGCCTCGGCAGCGTCGGCGACTGGCTCTACGGCCATGTCGCCGGCATCGGGCAGGCGCCCGGCTCCATCGCCTACAAGGAACTGCTCCTGCGGCCACAGCCGGGCGGCACGCTCACCTGGGCCCGCGCCGAGCAGGAGACCGCACGGGGGCTCGTCGCGTGCGGCTGGTCGCTCGACGGCGACCGGCTAACAGTGACCGTCACCGTGCCGCCGGGCAGCACCGCGATCCTCGAAATCCCCACTTCCGACCCGGACAGCGTGCGCTGTGCCCCGGTCGCGTCGTCGGCCGGCGGAGCCACCCTCCGCCTGGTCTCCGGCCGCTACACCGTCACCGCCACTTATTGATCTCCAACGTGGGAGAGCTCATGAAGAGAAGTCTCAGCGTCGCCCTCACCGCCGTCCTGCTCACCGCCGCGTGCAGCAGCGGCACGGGTTCGAGCGCGCCGAACGATTCCGGCAGCAAGACCCTCACCCTGGCCTCGGTCGACCAGGGCTCCATCGAGGACGTCATCAAGGCGTTCGAGGCGGCCAACCCCGGCGTGAAGGTCAACTTCACGACCAGCGGCGCCGACCAGTACCAGGCCCAGATCCGCACCCAGCTGTCGTCGGGCACCGCGCCCGACGTGATGACGGTCTGGCCCGGCAACGGCAACCCCGGCGCCACCTATGTGCTGGCCAAGCCCGGCTATCTGCTCGACCTGTCCGACCAGCCGTGGGCGGGCAAGCTGCCGGACGCGTTCAAACAGGTCGCCCAGTACGAGGGCAAGACGTACAACGCTGTCTTCGGCCTCAACGGCATCGGCGCCGTCTACAACGACGGGGCCCTGGCCAAGTCGGGCCTGAAGGCGCCCACCACCTGGACCCAGCTGCTGAAATTCTGCGGCGACGCCGCGGGCAAGGGCACGCCGGCCTTCGCCCTGGGGATCCAGGACAACTGGGTGACCCAGCTTGTCCTGTACGCCCTGGCCGCCACCACGGTCTTCGGCGCCGACAAGGACTTCGACGCCAAGCTGCAGAGCGGCCAGGCCACCTTCGCCAATTCGCAGTGGACCACGGCCATGGCCAAATACCAGGAGATGGACAAGGCCGGCTGCTTCCAGAAGAACCCCCTAGGAACCAGCTACGAGGCCAGCCAGGCCCTGGCCGCGACCGGCAAGACCCTCGGCATCGTGCAGGGCAACTGGATCATCGGCCTGCTCAAGCAGAAGAACCCGAACGGCAAGTTCACCATGACGGCCCTGCCGGCCACCGACGAGCCGGCCTCGTTCCTCATGCCGGCCGCCGCGGGCGCCGGTTACGGCGTCAACGCCAAGGCCAAGAACAAGGACCTGGCGCTCAAGTTCATCACCTTCATCATGTCGCCCGAGGGCATGAAGCTGTTCAACGAGAAGCAGGGCAGCCTGCCCACCCTGCCCGACGCCGGCACCACCGTCGATCCCGGCCTCAAGCAGCTGACCACCTTCGTCCAGGAGAACCGGACCGTCCCGTTCATGGACCAGCTGTGGCCCAACGCCAAGGTGCAGCAGACCATGCTCAGCGGCCTCCAGGAGGTCTTCAGCAAGCAGGCCACGGCCGACCAGGTGCTCAAGGACATGGACACCGAATACCAGAAGGGCGCCTAGCCGCGATGCCCGACTTCCCGGACGACTTCCTGTGGGGCAGCGCCACCGCCGCCCACCAGGTCGAGGGCGGCAACACCAACAACGACTGGTGGGACTTCGAGCACGACCCGGCCAGCGCGGCCCGGGAGTCGTCCGGGGACGGCATCGACCACTACCATCGCTACGCCGCGGACTTCGCGCTGCTGGCGTCGCTCGGCCACAACGCGCACCGCCTGTCGGTGGAGTGGTCGCGCGTCGAACCGGCGCCCGGCGAGTTCAGCCGGGCCGCCCTGGCCCACTACCGGCGGGTGCTGACGGCGCTGCGCGACGAGGGGCTGACCGCCTTCGTCACGCTGCACCACTTCACCTTGCCGCGCTGGTTCGCCGCCCACGGCGGCTGGCTGGCCCCGGACGCGGCGGCCGTGTTCGCCCGCTACAGCGCCCGGGTCGCGGCCGAGCTGGGTGACCTGATGCCGTTCGTGTGCACGATCAACGAGCCGCAGATGGTCGCCCTGCACGGATATCTGGAGGGCTACCACCCGCCCGGTGTCACCAACCCGGTCCTGTGGAAGCGGGCGGGCGAGGCCTTGCTGGGTGCGCACTTCGCGTGTGTCCGGGCGGTCCGCGCCGAGGCGGACAGCCGGACCGGCCTGGCCGTGCAACTGCCACTGCTCGTGCCGATGCGCGAGGGGCGGCTCTTCGACGAGATGCGCCACGAGATCGTCGACCGATACCTGGACGGCCTCACCGGGCCGGACGCCGGCGACTGGGTCGGCGTGCAGTACTACCGCAAGCAGTGGGTCGACCCGGACTCGCCGGCCTACTTCGCCCCACCGCCGCCCGGCGTGCCCGTCACCCAGATGGGCTGGGCCGTCCACCCCGACGGGCTGCGCGAGATGCTGCACCGGGCCGCCCGCACCGGGCTACCGCTCTACGTCACCGAGAACGGCATCGCCACCACCGACGACACCGAACGCGTCGCCTATCTCGCCGGGCACCTGGCCGCCCTCGCCCGGGCCCGGGCCGAAGGTGTCGACGTGCGCGGCTATCTGCACTGGTCGGCCTTCGACAACTTCGAGTGGAGCGAGGGCTACCGCCCGAAGTTCGGGCTCGTGGCCGTCGGCGACGACCTCACCCGCCATCCCAAGCCCAGCGCGTTCGCCCTTGCCCGCGTCGCCCGCTCCGGGCGGCTCGACTCCCTGGAGAAGGAAGTCTGATGTCACCGATCAGAAGATCCGCGACGTTGATGACGACAGCATTACTGTTCACTCTCGGCGCCGTCGTGCCGGCCTCGGCCCACTCCGGATCGGCCGGGGACGTGCGGGCCGTCCGGCTCAGCGTGGACGGCCGCTACGACTCGCCGCTCGGGCTCGACAGCCAGCGGCCCACACTGGCCTGGCAGATGGAGGAGATCCGCTGCCGGCCCGGTGCCCGCGTGTGCCCGGGTGACCGCCAGACGGCGTACGAGATCCAAGCCGCCGCAAGCACCGCCGACCTGAAAGCGGGCCGCCTCATCTGGCGAAGCGGCCGCGTCAGCGGCAGCGAGCAGCAGGCCCGCTTCGGCCGCGACCTGAAGAGCCGGGACACCGTGGCCTGGCGCGTGCGGGTATGGGACGCCGGCCGCAACCCGTCGGCCTGGTCCGCGCCCTCGACCTGGTCCATGGGGCTGCTCAAGCAGAGCGACTGGGGTGCGGCCCGCTGGATCGACTATCCGGACCGGGCCGAGAACCAGCCGATGCCGATCTTCGCCCGGCCGTTCGGGGTGCGGAAGAAGGTGGCCGACGCGCGGCTCTACCTCTCCGGGGTCGGGCTGCACCACGCGACCCTCAACGGCCGCGAGATCACCGGCGAGGTCCTGGCCCCGGGCAACTCCAACTATCAGCTGTCCAGCGAGTACCGCACGTACGACCTGACCTCGGCGCTGCGCGGCGGTGCCAACACCCTCGGCGTGGAACTGGGCAACGGGCCCGCGTACGTCCGTCGCAGCGTCACCAACGCGGCGGTCGGGCGTACCGCGCCGTACTCGTGGTGGCAGAGCCAGCTCAAGGGCGCCGGCACCCTGACCGCGGCCGCAACGGTCGGGGCCACCACGATTTCCGTTAGTGACACCACCGGATATCACGTCGGGGGTACCGTCAACGTGGACACCGGCGGGGGAGGGGACCGCCTCGAATCGCGGGTCATCGCCGCGATCGGCACCGGAACCATCACCTTCACCGGCGCCCTGGAGAGAAGCCACGAGGCCGGCGCGAAGGTGACCGGCTCCGGCAACAACATCGCCGCGAGCGACGCCAGCGCCGGAGCGGCCGTCACACCCCGGTTCATCGGCCGCCTGGAGATCACGTACCGCGACGGCAGCAAGGACACCATCGTCACCGACCGATCCTGGCGGACCGCGCTCGGGCCGCTGGTCACCGACGCCTGGTACTCCGGATCGGACTACGACGCCCGCCGCGAGCAGCCGGGCTGGAACGTTCCAGGGGCCGACCTGAGCGCCTCCGCCCTCCGCCGCGACGGCACGCCGACCGGCTGGATCAAAGCCGGCATCGCCCCGCCGCCCAACCTCGCCACCAAGCTGGTCGCGCGCACGGCCGAGCCGGTCACCGTGCAGGAGACCTTCAAACCGGTCAGCGTCACCAACCCCGTACCCGGAACCTGGGTCTTCGATCTCGGCCAGAACATCACCGGCTGGCCGCGGCTAGACGCGTCGAGGCTCCCGGCCGGCACCACCGTCAAGATGGAGCCGGCCGAGTCGCTCAACCCGGACGGCACGGTCAACCAGGCGTCGCTGATGGGCGGCGGTGGCTCCCGCGGTGCCGACCTGTTCAACACCTACACGGCCTTCGGCGGCCGGGACGAGACCTGGCACCCGGACTTCAACTACTTCGGCATGCAGTGGGTCCAGGTCACCGGTCTGCCCGCCGGCTTCGTGCCGTCGCGCGACCTCATCACGGGCGTACGCCTCCAGGCGGACACGCCGATCGCCGGCACCTTCACCTCGTCCAACGCCCGCGTCAACCGGATCCACACGATGGCGCGGTACTCGTTCGCGAGCAACATCATGAGCGTCTTCACCGACTGCCCGGGCCGGGAGAAGTTGTCGTACCCGGCCGACTACACCATGCCGATGGGCGCGATCGAACGGAACTTCGAACTCGACGCCTTCCTGCGTACGACCATGCGGCATCTCGTCGAGGGCCAGTCCCTGGCCGACACCCCGATGTACGGCAACGTCGCGCTGAAGACACCGGTCTACGACTGGGGCTACTCGGGCCGCTTCGGCGACGAGATCAACTGGGGCAACGCGATCGTCCTGGTCCCGGCGATCCTGGAGCAGCTCCATGGCGATCCGGCATTGATGAGCGCCCACTACGACCGGATGGTGCGCTTCGTCGACTACATCCAGCGGCAGAAGGCGCAGGGGTTCATCGTCGACGCCGCGCTGGGCGACTGGGTCGGTGACGAGCCCACCTCCGGGCGGATCACCGGCACCTGGGGCTACTACCTGACCGCACAGGCCATGGCCCGCGCCGCCACGCTGACCGGGCACACCGCGGACGCTGCTACCTATGCCGCGCTGGCCGCGAACATCAGGACGGCGTTCAACGCGGCGTTCTACAACGAGGCGCTGGGCCGCTACACGGCCACGGGCAACGCCGGCCCCGACGGCGCGTCGCAGACGGCGCAGGCGCTCGCCCTCGACGCCGGGCTCGTGCCCGACGACAACCGGGGCAAGGTGCTGAACGCGCTCGTCGAGCTCGTCTACGCGTACCACCCGAACGGCACCGGCCCGCATCTCAGCGGCGGCACCATCGGCATGGGCCCGATCGTCCGGGTCCTGATGAACGGCGACCGGGACGACGTGCTCTGGGAGACCTTGCAGCAGAACGACCAGCCCAGCTACGGCTACTTCATGGCGCCGACCCCGGCCAACCCGGGCGGCATGACGACCATGGGCGAGCGCTGGAACCGCGGCGACTCCAAGAACCACATGATCCTGGCCCAGATCGAGGAGTGGTTCCACGCCGGCATCGCCGGCATTCAGGTCTCCGGCGACCGGCTCGTCTTCAAGCCCAAGCCAGTCGGCGACCTGACCTCGGCGGCCGCCACCTACGGAGCGGCCCGCAGCAGCTGGACCAGGAAGGACGGCCGCTTCGCCCTCACGGTCACCGTCCCGGCCAACACCACGGCCGAGGTCTGGGCGCCCGCCGGGTCGAAGGCTTCCGGCCGCGCCACCTTCCAGCGGGCGGACGGCGCGTACGCCGTCTTCACGGTGCCCGCCGGCACGCACCACTTCACCGCCCCGGCGAAGTAGCCACGACGGCGGGAGGGCCTTCGCGGCCCTCCCGCCCCGATCGAGGAGACCGTGCACATGAGCTCAGGAATGACCCGCAGGACGTTGATCGGTGGTTCGCTGTCGGCCGCCGCCGTGGCCGGCCTTCCACTGCCGGCCCAAGCGCTGCCGGCCCAGGCGCATGACAGCCGGCGCGACGATGAAGCGGCGACCCGGTACGGCCGCGTGCGCGGGCGGCGCGAGGACGGCATCGTCAAGTTCCTCGGCGTCCCCTACGCGACGCCCCCGCTGGGCCGGCTCCGCTTCCAGGCCCCTCGGCCGCCGCGCCCGTGGCGGGGCGTGCGGGACGCGGTCGACTTCCCGAACCCGGCCTATCAGGTCGCGGGCGCCGAGATGGGACCAGGCCGGCGCATGCCGGCGCCCTCGGAGGACTGCCTCTACCTCAACATCTGGACGCCGGCCGCCGACCGCAAACGCCGCCCGGTGATGTTCTACAACCACGGCGGCGGCTACATGATCGGGTCGGGCTCGGCCACCGGGCAGGACGGCAGCAACCTGGCCAAGCTCTACGACGTGGTGGTGGTCGAGTCCAACCACCGCCTCGGCCTGCTCGGCTACCTGTACCTGGACGGCCACGCGGCCAACCAGGGCGTGCTCGACATCCTGGCCGCGCTGCGCTGGACCAGCGAGAACATCCAGAACTTCGGTGGCGACCCGGACAACGTCATGGTGTGGGGCGAAAGCGGCGGCGGCGCCAAGACCGCTGCCGTCTTCACCATGCCGTCCGCCGCCCGCCTGTTCCACAAGGCCTCGATCGAGAGCGCGGCGCCGCTGCGCTTCCCCACCCGCGACGGCGCCGCCGCCCGCACCGAACGCACCCTGCACCTGCTCGGCCTCACCAAGAAGGACATTCCCCGGCTGTACGACCTTCCGGCCGCCCGGCTGCTGGAAGTTCAGGTGTCCGAGGCGGCCAACGGCGTCGCGCCATGGGGCGATCCGGATCCGCTGCCCGGCTTCGGCGCTTTCGTCGACGGCCGCGTCATCCCACGCCACCCGTTCGCCGAGGGCGCCCCGCCCTGGTCGGCCGGCAAACCGCTGATGGTCGGCACCTGCCGCGACGAGACGGTGTTCTTCAGCCTGTTCGGCCCGCCCGACATCTTCCGCATCGACGAGGCCGGCCTCCGGTCACGGCTCGCCGCCACCTATCAGGGCGCCGACCTCGACCGCGTCATCGCGACGTTCCGCCGCTCCCGGCCCGGCGCTACCCCGGCCCAGCTCTACTTCGCCATCACCACCTCGCCGATCTGGCGCGACGCCGTCAAAATCGCCGAGGCGAAGGCCGCGTACATGTACCAGCTCGCCTATCCCGACCCGACGGTCGTGCCCGGCACGGACTTCCCGCTCGGCTCACCGCACGCCTCGGACATCCCGATGAAGTTCGCCACCGTCGGCGCGGACGAGCGGCCGGGCAAGCGGGCCACGGCCCGGCACATGAGCGCCCTCTGGGCCGGCTTCGCCCGGCACGGCCGCCCCACCGCGCCCGGCGTGCCGCGCTGGCCCGCCTACACGCCCCACGACCGCGCCACGATGTGGATCGACGCCGACTGCCGGATCGTCAAGGACCTCGACCGGGCCGAGCGGCTGTTCTGGGCGAACCGATGACGAGCGCTCAGGGTCGCCAGTCGTCCGGCGGGTCCTCACCGGTGCGCCCGTCGACGGCCTCGCGGAGCAGGTCGGCGTGGCCCACGTGGCGGGCGTACTCCTCGAGGAGGTCGTAGACGAAACGGCGGAGGCTGGGCGTGCGGCCGTCCGGCCAGGCGCGAGGGCACAGACGATCGAGCCCGCCGTCGGCCATGGCCTCGGTCAGGCGGGCCCGGCCGCGCGCCACGGCCGCGTCGTAGAGGGCGTACAGCTCCTCGGGTTTGTCGTCGGCGGCTGACGTGAAGTCCCAGTCGGGGTCGCTGTCCCAGTCGACGTCCGTCCACGGGGCCGGCATCGGCTCGCCGAAGAACTTGCCGGTGATCTGGTAGTCCTCGACCAGGGCCAGGTGTTTGAGCAGCCCGCCCAGGGTGAGAGTGGACGACGGCAGGCGCTGGTTGAGGCCGTCCGTGGCAAGGCCGCCGGCCTTCCACCGGAACGTCCAGCGCATGCGGTCGATCGCGCCGATCAGGTGTGCGGCCTCGTCGCCGGCGACGGGCGGCTCCCAGGGAATATCGCTCATGAGAGGCACCGTAGACCGCATGCCGGACGATCGGCGTCCGGAATAGTCGTCACAACGGCGAATGGGTCCGGGGTGGCTCGGCGGTCAGGGCCAGCAGCGGGCGGACCAGGCGGGCGAACTCGTCGGGGCGTTCCAGCTGGGGCATGTGGCCGGTGCCGGGGAACAGGTGGGACTGGGCGTGGGGCAGGGCGGCACGGGCCGCTGTGAGGTGGGTGGCGGGCAGGATCAGATCGCGGTCGCCCCACAGGATCAGGGTCGGCTTGGGGTTGCGGACCACCCGGTTCAGCAGCTCGGCGCGCCAGCGCGGGGCGATGCCGCGGAAGCCGCCCAGGGCCCGCGCGATCTCCAGGTAGACGGCGGCGAAGTCGGGTTGCCGGCCGATGCGTACGGCCATCGCAATCCGCTCCCGCGTGACCAGCGCGCGGTCGGCGAACAGTGAGCGTTCCACCCGCTTGGCCACGCGCGGGTCGATGCGGCCCAGCAGCGGGCGGCCGAGGAACGGCACCGCCAGCATGCGCAGGGCGAACGTGACCTCCTTGCCGAAGCCGGCGCTGTTGACCAGGGTCAGCGTGGTGACCCGGGCCGGGTCGTCGACCAACATCTGCATGGCCACGGCGCCGCCGAGCGAGTTGCCCATCAGATGTGCCGGGTCGGTGACGCCGAGCGCGTCCAGGGTGGCCCACACGCCCTCGGCCAGGGCGGCCAGGGTGGTGCGGGCCGGCAGGCGCTGGGAGAGACCGAAGCCGGGCATGTCCAGGCTGATCACCCGGTGCTCGGTGAGCCGCTCGTGCTGCGGCAGCCAGTCTTCCAGGCTGCGGCCGATGCCGTGCAGCAGCACCACCGGCGGCCCGTCGGCCGGGCCGGTGGCGTGGTAGCGGATGCGGCTGCCGTTGGCCTCCACATAGTTCACCGGCGGGCCCCGATCTTGACGGAGGTGGTGGTGAGGAACCGCATGACGTGGGCGTGGCCGACCGGGAGGAGCCGGGCCAGCAGGTCGGGGGCCTTGGCGCTGATCGCGATGAGCAGCCGTGGGCGGCGCCGGGTGACGGCGTCGATGATCTGCCGCGCGGCCTTGTCCGGGGGATAGGTGAGCAGCGCGTCGAAGAGCTTGCGGTTGGGCTCGATGTCCGACTCCGGGACATTGGCGCCGACGATGGCGCTCTCGGCGATGCGCGTGCGGATGCCGCCCGGATGCACCGTCGTCACGCCCACGCCGTTCTCGGCCAGCTCGGCCTGAAGGGCCTGGCTGAGGCCGCGCAGGGCGAACTTGCTGGCCGCGTACGCGCTCTGCCCGGCCGGGGCGATCAGCCCGAACAGGCTGGAGACGTTGACCAGGTGACTGCCGGGCGCGGCGGTGAGCGCGGGGAGCAGCGCGTGGGTGAGCAACATGGGGGCCCGGAAGTTCACGTTCATCACGGTCTCGAACTCCTCGACCGTGACCTGGTCGAAGCGCCCGCCGAGGGCGATGCCGGCGTTGTTGACGAGCAGCCCGATGGCCGGGTGGTCGGCCAGCACCTTGGTGGCGACGCCCTCGACCTGGGAGCGGTCGGCCAGGTCGGCCACGATCGTCTCGACGGTCAGCCCCGGGTGGGAGGCGCGCACGCGGTCGGCCACGGTCGTGAGGCGGGCCTCGTCGCGGTCGACCAGCACGAGGTGGCTGCCGCGCTCGCCGAGCTGATAGGCGAGCTGCTCGCCGATTCCGCTCGCGGCGCCGGTCAGGACGGCGGTATGCCCGGCAAATCGGAATTGTCCGAGACGGGTCATGGGGTGGGGCCCTTCTGAGAGGCAGCGGAGGGGGAAGGCGCTGTGGAGGGCGCGGCGGCTCGGGCGCGGTGCGAAGGCAGCGCGGCGCGGCGGAAGTGCATGTCCCGGGTGACGTCGGCCCGAGGGGTGGTGAGCACGTCGCGCAGGTAGTTCTGGCGGACGATCCACGGAGCGCGGACGCCCTGCCGCGGCCAGTCGTCGAGGGCGCGCTGCACGTAGCCCGACGAGAGGTCGAGCAGCGGCCGCCCGGAATCGCCCGGCGTCGAAGGCGTGGCGACGGCCAAGCGGTTGCGGTCCATGTGCCGCAGCAGCTTCATGACGTAGCGGTGCGAGAGGTCGGCCCGCAGCGTCCAGGACGCGTTCACGTATCCGATGCAATAGGCCAGGTTGGGTACGCCGCTCAGCATCACGCCCCGGTAGGCCGCCTGATCGCCGAGCTGCACCGGCGTACCGTCGACGCTGACCTTCACGCCGCCGATCGGCAGCAGGGACAGGCCGGTGGCCGAGACCACGATGTCGGCCTCGACGACCTGACCCGACTTGAGGCGGATGCCGTTCGGCACGAACGCGTCGATGTGGTCGGTCACCACCGAGGCCCGCCCGGCCTTGATCTCGGTGTAGAGGTCGCCCTCGGGGATCACGCACAGGCGCTGGTCCCACGGGTTGTAGGAGGGCTTGAAGTGCTCGTCCACGTACGCCTCGTCGCCGAGCCCCTTCACCGCCAGTGCCCGCAGCACCTTGCGCACGCGATCCGGCCGGCGCCGGGCCAACTGGTAGAAGCCCTGCGTCATCACGATGTTCTTGGCCCGCGCGATCCGGCTCGCCGCGGCGCCCGGCAGCACCCGCAGCAGGGCTCGGGCCACGACGTCGTGCGAGGGCAGTGAGGTCAGGTACGACGGCGAGCGCTGGAGCATCGTCACGTGCGCCGCCTCGGGCGCCATCGCCGGCACCAGCGTCACCGCGGTGGCGCCGCTGCCGATCACCACCACCCGTTTCCCGCGGTAGTCGAGATCTTCCGGCCAGAACTGCGGGTGGACCACCTGACCTTCGAACTCGTCGAGGCCCGGGAAGTCCGGCTGGTAGCCGCGGTCGTAGTTGTAGTAACCCGAGCAGGCGTACAGGAAGGAGCAGGTGAGCGTCGAGCCGTCGGCGATGGTCAGCGTCCAGCGGGCCTCGTCGGAGGACCAGTCGGCCGCCACCACCCGGCTGTCGAAGCGGATGTGCCGGGTGATGCCGCCCTCGTCGGCGGTGGCCCGGATGTAGTCGCGGATCTTGTCGCCGGAGGCGAGCGACTGGGTGTCGCGCCAGGGCCGGAACGGATAGCTCAGCGTGAACATGTCCGAGTCGGAGCGGACGCCCGGATAGCGGAACAGGTCCCAGGTGCCGCCGATGGCGTCGCGGGCTTCGAGGATGGCGTACGTCTTGCCGAGCCCCGACTCCTGCAACCGCCAGGCGGCGCCGATGCCGGACAGTCCGGCCCCGATGATGATGACGTCGACGTGGCTGCTCATGAAGGGAACCCCCGGAACCATGGCGGCGTTCCCGTGCCCGACAGGCGGATGCCGCCCCACGGGTCGGGCTCGCTCAGGCGTACCTCAATCGGTGTTGTCCGGGGAAGCGCAAGCGACGCCTGGCGTAAGCCGCCCGCCACGCGTTCCCGCAGCGTCTCGTCGGGCGCCGTGCGCCCGGCCCAGCGGAAGCGGCCCTCGACCGGCTCGAACCGGGCCGACAGCCGGATCTCGACCGGGTGGGCGGTCTCGCCGATGCTCAGCGTGGCCGGCCCCCGGTACTCCTCCTCAGGAATGTCCAAGACTGGTCTCCTCCCGGTACGCGGCGAGCCCGCCCGGCACGTCCGCCGCCTGCTGAAGTCCCGCTATGCCGCCCCACAGGAACGTCGTCAGATAGTCGCCGAGCGCCTCGCGGCTGATCGGCTGCTGCTGCCGCAGCCACCAGTCGCCGACGGCCTGGACATAACCCACCACGCCGTACGCCCACGGCAGCGCCGCGCCGGAGTCGAGCCCCCGGGCCCGCAGCCGGTCACCCAGGATCCGGGCCAGGCCGCTGGCCACCGTGTCGACCACGTCGGCCACCACGTCACGGCCGCGCGCGATCTCGGGCTGGTGCACCACGAACTGATAGAGGTTGGTGTCGGCGGCGATGTGCCCGAGGTACGCGTCGATGGCCGCGCCGACCGCCGCCCGCTCCTCGCGGACCGCGGCCACGGCCGGGACGATCGCGTCGAGCACCATGCCGGCCGCCTCCTGCCCGACCGCGAGCCACAGCTCGGACTTGTCGGCGAAGTAGCGGTAGAGCACCGGCTTGCTCACTTTGGCGTGCGCGGCGATCGCGTCCATGCCCACCTCGGGGCCGTGGATGCGGATCGCGTCGATGGCGGCCTCGGTCAGCTCGGCCCGGCGCTGCTCACGGTGACCGGCCCAGCGGCCTTTGCGGCCGTCCGTATTGACCGGTGTCTCATCCGTGTTCATAGTACTAGAAGTAACTGTTACCCGAGGTAACGTCAAGTGGAGGGTTCTGATGGATCGCGATCGCACCGCCTCCCGGCTCCTGAGGTCGTCCGCGGAGCACTCGTACGACCCGGAAGTGGAGATCGACTGGGAGGCGCCGTTTGTCGACGGCAAGTACTTCGTGCCGCCGCACCGGTCCAGCCTCTACGGCACCGACGTGTGGGAACGGTTGACCGAGCAGCAGCGGATCACCCTGACCCGGCACGAGGTGGCCAGCATCGCCGGGCTGGGCGTCTGGTTCGAGACGATCCTCATGCAGCTGCTCATCCGCGGCTACTACAAGCAGGACCCGACCGCCGCCCACGCGCAGTACGCGCTCACCGAGGTCGCCGACGAGTGCCGGCACTCGGTCATGTTCGGCAAGATGATCTCCACCCTGGGCACACCGGTGTACCGGCCCGACGGCGTCAACGCCTGGCTGGGCAAGTGGATCGCCGCCACCGGCACCGGCCCGCGCATGTTCGCCGCCATCCTCATCTGCGAGGAGATCCTGGACACGCTCCAGCGCGAGGCGATGGCCGACGAGCGGGTGCAGCCGCTGGTTCGGATGGTGTCGCGGATCCACGTGGTCGAGGAGGCGCGGCACGTCCGGTACGCCCGCGAGGAGCTGGCCCGGCAGGTGCGCGAGGCCGGGAAGGGGCGGCTCACCTTCGACAAGGTGGTGATCGCCCGGGCCGCCTATCTCTGCGGCACGCGCCTGATCCATCCGGCCGTGTACCGCTCGATCGGCCTGTCGCCGGCCGAGGGCAAGCGGCTGGCCGACGCCAACCCGCACTTCCAGGAGACGGTCCGCTGGGCCGGGGAGCGCGTGGTGGCGTACCTCAAGGATCTTGATCTGATCGATGGTCCCGGCCGTGCCCTGTGGCGGCGCTCGGGGCTGCTCGCTGCCGCTGCGTAATTGTTTCCCAACGCGCAGTAATTCATCTGAACCGGCCCTTGACCTGGAACTTTAGGATTTCCGCCCGGCCGATTCAGCCGGTGGGCGGTGCTGTCATCGCGTGGGAGATTGGATCGCGGTGTCTGCGCTCGAGCGCGGCGGCAAGCGTTCGGGGAGGATGCATGGACAGCGCTGACAACGCCCTGCTGGCGTACGAGGACGGCCGGGCCGACGGGCTCGCCGGCCGTCGCAAGGACGAGGCGCGGGCCGAGGACCCCGACTACATGGTCGGGCTCGTCGACGGCCAGGTGTCGGCGTTCGAGGAGAACCTGCTGGCCGCCATCCGCCGCGCCCTGGACGGCAAGAACAACTGATGGACGACGCACTTCTCGCGTACGAGACGGGTCGCGCCGACGGCATGGCCGCGCGCCGCGACCTGTCCCGGGCGCAGCACCCCGACACCGGCGCCGACTATCGCATGGGGTTCCTGGACGGCCGCATCGAGGTGTTCAAGCTGCTCGCGACGGTCCGCAAGATCGTCGAAGAGACCGACTGACCCCGTCAAGTTCCACCAGGCGGAAAGTGATCACGCGTTATTCAGCCCGAAACAAAGGTTCGACGTTCCGGTAACGGATCGTGGACAGGCTGGCGTGAACTACTACTTGGGGGCCTGGATGACCGAAGGAGCGCTGACGGGGTTCACCGTCGCGGTCACCGCCGAGCGGCGCCGTGACGAGATGACCGCGCTCCTCCAGCGACGCGGGGCCCGGGTCGTCACCGCGTCGGCGATCAGCATCGTCCCGCTCATCGACGACGAGGCGCTGCACGCGGCCACCGCGGCCTGCATCGGGCTCGCGCCCGACCTGGTCGTGGCGACCACCGGCTTCGGATTTCGGGGCTGGCTCGAGGCGGCCGAGGGCTGGGGCCTGGCCGAGCAGCTGCGCGAGGTGCTCCGCGGCGCCCGGATCGTCGCCCGTGGACCCAAACCCTGCGGGGCCGTACGGGCGGCCGGGCTCACCGAGGAGTGGGCGGCCAAGACCGAGGCGACCGAGGAAGTGCTGTCCCGGCTGCTCGAAGAGGGCATCGCCGGGCTGAGGATCGCGGTGCAGGAGCACGGGGAGCCGCAGACCGAGTTCGTGGCGGCGCTGCGGCAGGCGGGCGCGGCGGTCGTCGAGGTGCCGGTCTACCGCTGGGTTCCGCCGTCCGACACGGCACCGGTCCGTCGCCTGGTCGAGCAGATCACGGCGGGCCAGATCGACGCGGTGACGTTCACGAGCGCGCCGGCGGTGAAGTCGTTCCTGAACCTGGCCGGTGACGCGCGCGAGGCCGTGCTGGACCGCTTCGCGTCGGGAACCCTCGCGGCCTGCGTGGGGCCGGTGACGGCGGCGCCGCTGATCGACCTCGGCGTGCCGGTGGTGATGCCGGAGCGGTTCCGCCTGGGCGCGCTGATCAAGACGGTCACCGACGAGCTCCCGAAGCGATCGGTGAAGCTGAAGGTGGCCGGGTCGACCCTGGAGATGCGCGGGCACGCGGTGCTGATCGACGACGTCCCGCATTCGCTGGCGCCGGCGGCGATGGCGATTCTGATGGCGCTGGCCGCCCGGCCCGGCGTGGTCGTCTCCAAGGACCAGCTGATCGCGGCGCTGCCCCGGGGCAACGACGGGCACGCGGTGGACGTCGCGGTGGCGAGGTTGAGGTCGGCGCTCGGCTCGGGCCGCCACATCGAGACCGTGATCAAGCGCGGCTACCGGCTCCGCCTGGACGAGCCCGTGTAGATCGCGCCCATCACAGAGCCCACCCTCCCAGGGGGGCAGCCCCCGATGGCCATTCTCCCCGAAATCGCGTGGGAGCGCCGGGCGGCCTGTGGACAACCGGCTTCTGTGGACAACGACTCGTCAGGCCGCAACGGCGCGGTCCTTTTCTCGCGAAAGGCCTGATAAATGCCCACCTTGATCGCTGTCGCCCACGGCACCCGCAGCCCGCACGGCCAAGCCCAGATCCGTGACCTCGTCGCCCGGGTCGCCGCCCGTCGCCCCGGCCTCGACGTCCGCCTCACCTACGTCGACGTCCAGGAGCCCAAGGTCGCCGACGTGGCCCCGCTGGTCGGCGACGCCGTCGTGGTCCCGCTTCTCCTGTCGGCCGGTTATCACGTGCGCGTCGACATAGCTGAGGCCGTAACCGGCCGCCCCATCCCCGTCGCCCGCACCCTCGGCCCCGACGACGCCCTGCTCGAGAGCATGATCCGCCGGCTCCCGCGCAATGCCGACGCTGTTGTCCTGGCCGCTGCCGGCTCCTCCGACCCTTCGTGGCGCGCTGACATCGAAGCCTTGGCCGGCCACATCCCCGGCGGTGGACATGTCGGATATGTCGCCGGTCATGACCCCAAGGTCGCCGACGTGGTCGCCGATCTGCGCCGGCGGGGCGCCAAGCGCGTCGCCATCGCCTCCTACCTGCTCGCCGACGGTCTCTTCTACCGCAAACTCCACCAGGCCGGCGCCGACTGGGTCACCCCGCCCCTCTGCCTCGACCCGATCACCACCGATCTGGTCCTCAGCCGGTACGAGTCCGCTCTTCTCACATCCGCGGAAAGCCGCTTGTAGGTTTTTCCGTACGTCACGGCAACGGCGGAGGACTTGGCGGTAAACAATCGCCCGCGAGTATCAAACCCGTGACGGCAACCGATACGCATTGCCCCTACTGCGCATTGCAGTGCGGCATGACCTTGACCCCGGGCATTCCCGTGGTGAAGCTCGAGCCGCGCGAATTCCCGGTCAACAAGGGTGGTCTCTGCGCCAAGGGTTTCACCGCCGCTGACCTGCTGGATCACCGGGATCGGCTGCTGACTCCGCTGGTTCGCAAGACGCCGGGGGATCGCACCAGCCCATTGCGGGAAGCGACCTGGGACGAGGCCCTCGGCCTTATCGCCGACGCCATTGTCACCAGCCAGGAAACGTACGGCCGGGACAGCGCCGGCGCGTTCGGCGGCGGCGGCCTGACCAATGAGAAGGCGTACGCGCTCGGCAAGTTCGTGCGGGTCGCCCTGCGGTCGTCGTCGATCGACTACAACGGCCGGTTCTGCATGTCGTCGGCGGCCACGGCGGCCAACCGCGCGTTCGGTGTGGATCGCGGGTTGCCGTTCCCCTTGGAGGATGTCGCCGAGGCGCGCACGGTTCTGCTGGTCGGCGCGAACCCGGCCGACGCCATGCCGCCGTCCATGCAATATCTGGACACCGGACGGGCGGCCGGCGCCAAGCACATCGTCGTCGACCCGCGCCGCACGGCCACCGCGAACGGCGCCCACCTGCACCTTCAGCCTCTTCCGGGCACCGATCTGGCCCTGGCCAACGGCATGCTGCACATCGCCATCCGCGAGGGCTTCGTCGACGAGGCGTACATCGCGGAGCGGACCACCGGCTTCGAGGCCGTCAAGGCGGCCACGAACGCCTACTGGCCCGAGCGGGTCGAGCGGATGACCGGCGTGCCGGAGACCAGGATCCGCGAGACGGTACGCCTGCTGGCCACCAACGGCCCGGCCATGATCCTGACCGCGCGCGGCGCCGAGCAGCACAGCAACGGCACCGACACCGCGCAGGCCTGGCTCAACCTGGCCCTGGCCCTCGGGCTGGTCGGCCGCCCGTACTCGGGCTACGGGACGATCACCGGGCAGGGCAACGGCCAGGGCGGCCGCGAGCACGGCCAGAAGGCCGACCAGCTGCCCGGATATCGCAAGCTCGACGACCCCGCGGCCCGGGCCCACGTGGCCGCGGTGTGGGGGATCGACCCGGACGAGCTTCCGAAGCCGGGTCTGTCGGCGTACGAAATGCTCGATCGTCTCGGCACTGACGGCGGCGTCCGGGTGCTGATGGTCCTGGCCAGCAACATCGCCGTCTCGGCCCCGCACAGCAACCGGATCCTGGACCGGCTGCGGGCGCTCGATTTCCTGGTTGTTTCCGACATCTTCCTGTCCGAGACGGCCGAGCTGGCCGACGTCGTCCTCCCGACCGCCCAGTGGGCCGAGGAGGAGGGCACGATGACCAACCTCGAGGGCCGGGTGATCCGCCGCAAGCGCGCGCTGCCACCGCCGCCGGACGTTCGCACTGACCTGGAGATGCTCACCGACCTCGCTTCATTGCTCGGCCGAGGCGAATTCTTCAGCAGTGATCCGCGCGCGGTCTTCGAGGAGCTGCGCCGGGCCAGCGCCGGCGGCATCGCCGACTACAGCGGCATCACCTACGAGCGCATCGAGAAAGAGGACGGCGTCTTCTGGCCGTGCCCCTCCGAGGATCACCCGGGCACACCACGGCTGTTCGCCGACGGCTTTCCTACGCCTTCCAAAAAAGCGAAATTCATCAAAGTCGATCACCGGGATCCGGCCGAGATGCCGGACAAGCTTTTCCCGTACGTCCTGACGACCGGCCGCAACATGCAGCAGTACCAGAGCGGCAACCAGACCCGCCGGGTGAAGGCGCTCGCCGTCGCGCTGCCCGAACCCCGCGCGGAGATCCACCCCGACCTCGCTCGCCGGCACGGCATCGCCGACGGCGACCTGGTCGAGTTGCGCAGCCGCCGCGGCGCCGCGGTGCTGCGCGCCCGGCTCAGCGACGGGATCAGGCCGGACACGGTCTTCGCCCCGTTCCACTGGCCCGGCGCGAACGCCCTGACCAACCCGGCTCTCGACCCGCATTCACGGATGCCCGCCTTCAAGGCGTGCGCGGTCGCGATCAGCTCATATACGGAAGGGACCGAATAGCGGTGCACTCGACCCCACGATTCCTGCAAGGCGTCGTCGCCTTCGAGGGCAAGGGCCTGGACCAGCCGGCGCCCGTCAGCCCCGAGCTGTCGTACGTGGTCCCCGACGGCGTCAGCGCGCAGGCCGTCTACTTCCGGGGCGGCAACGCGGCCGCCGAGCTCGTCAACGTCGTCCTCGTGCGGGACGGCAAGCCGATGCGGTACTTCCCGATCGGCGCCAAGGGTGACGTGCACGTGCCGCTGCGGGTCGTCGAGGACCTGCTCTCCGGCACGTCGATCGAGCTGTGGCTCGCCGCGCCCGCCGGAGTCTCCGGCACCGTCATCGTCGATCTAGGCCTCGTGGAGATCTGATATGCGGCAAAGACTGGTCGTCATCGGCAACGGCATGGCCGGCGCCCGGACGGTGGAGGAGATCCTCGCCCGCGGCGGGGACTTCGAGATCACGATGTTCGGCGACGAGCCGTACGGCAACTACAACCGGATCATGCTGTCGAACGTCCTGGCCGGCGTCGAGGACGAGTCCGGCATCTTCCTGAACGACCTTTCCTGGTACGCCGACAACGGCATCACCCTGCACGCCGGCACCCGGATCGAGCGCATCGACCGGTTCGCCAAGCGGGTGTACGCCGAGGACGGCACCGAGACCCCGTACGACAAGCTGATCATCGCCACCGGCAGCCGCGCCTTCGTGCCGCCGATCCCCGGCGCGCACCGTCCCGGCCGCGGTTACCACCAGGGCGTCTTCGCCTTCCGGACCCTCGACGACACCCGCGCGATGATCCGCTACGCCAAGGAGCACGAGCGCGCGGTCGTCATCGGCGGCGGCCTGCTCGGCCTGGAGGCGGCCCGCGGCCTGCAGAACCACCTGCCGCACGTCACCCTCGTGCACGCCATGGGCCACCTGATGAACACCCAGCTCAACGTCGCGGCCGGCGACACCCTGCGCAAGACGATCGAGGAGAAGCTCGGCATCGAGGTCGTGGTCGACGGCATGACCACCGAGATCCTCGGCAAGCACGCGGTCACCGGCGTCAAGCTGGCCGACGGGCGGGTCATCGCATGCGACGTCATCGTGGTGGCCGCCGGCATCCGGGCCAACTCCGAGATGGCCGCCGCCAGCGACCTGCCGGTCGAACGCGGCATCATCGTGGACGACCAGATGCGGGTCCAGGACGAGGACGACATCTACGCGGTCGGCGAGTGCGCCCAGCACCGCGGCGAGGTCTACGGCCTGGTCGCCCCGCTGTGGGACCAGGCCAAGGTGCTGGCCGACCACCTGACCGGGGTGAACCCGCTGGCCGAGTACCACGGCTCGCAGGTGGCCACGAAGCTCAAGGTGGCCGGCGTCGACGTCGCCGCCATGGGGCTCAAGGAGCCCGAGCACGAGGACGACGAGGTGCTCACCTTCGCCGAGCCGAAGAAGGGCATCTACAAGAACGTCATCATCCGCGACGGCCGCCTGGTCGGCGCGACGCTGGTCGGCGACGTCAAGAAGGTCGCCTTCCTCATGCAGGCGTTCGACCGGGGGCTGGCCCTGCCCGAGGACCGGGCCGAGCTCATGTTCGACCTGGGTGGCCCGGCCGGCGAGGTCAAGGTCGAGGACATGGCCGACGACGAGCAGGTCTGCAACTGCAACGGCGTCAGCAAGGGCACCATCTGCTCGACCGTGCAGAGCGGCTGCAAGACGGTCTCCGGGGTGATGGACAAGACCCGGGCCGGCAAGGGCTGCGGCACCTGCAAGAGCGTGGTGCAGCGGATCGTCGAGTGGGCCGCCGGCGGCGAGGTCGAGGAGGACCCGGCCGCGTCCTACTACGTGCCCGGCATCCCGATGCCCAAGCCGGAGCTGATGAACGCGATCCGCCTGCACTCTTTGAAAAGCGTGTCGTCGGTGTTCGCCAAGCTCGGCGGCGACGAGGACGCCAAGAGCAAGATGGGGCTGGCCTCGCTGCTGAAGATGATGTGGGGCGGCGAGTACGTCGACGAGCGCGACGCCCGCTTCATCAACGACCGGGTGCACGCGAACATCCAGCGCGACGGCACGTTCTCGGTGGTGCCGCAGATGAAGGGCGGCGTCACCACCCCGGCCCAGCTCAAGCGGATCGCCGAGGTGGCCGAGAAGCACGAGGTGCCGATGGTCAAGCTGACCGGCGGCCAGCGCATCGACCTGCTCGGCATCCCCAAGGAGAAGCTGCCCGAGGTGTGGGCCGACCTGGACATGCCGTCCGGGTACGCCTACGGCAAGAGCTTCCGCACGGTGAAGACCTGTGTCGGCTCCGACTTCTGCCGCTTCGGCGTGGGCGACTCGACGGCGCTCGGCATCGCCCTGGAGGAGCGCTACCAGGGCATCGAGGGCCCCGGCAAGATGAAGCTCGCGGTCACCGGCTGCCCGCGGAACTGCGCCGAGGCGTACGTCAAGGACCTGGGTGTCGTCGCCATCGACGGCGGCAAATGGGAGATCTACGTCGGCGGTGCCGCCGGCGCCCACATCCGCAAGGGCGACCTGCTGACCACGGTGAGCAGCCCCGAGGAAGTCATCGTGCTGACCGGCCGGTTCCTGCAGTACTACCGGGAGAACGCGAACTGGCTGGAGCGGACGTACGCCTTCGTCCCGCGCGTCGGCATCTCTCGCATCAGGGAGATCGTCGTCGATGATGCGGAAGGCATCGCGGCCGACCTGGACGCGGCGATGGAGGCTTCGGTTCTTTCCTATCGCGACCCGTGGAAGGACCGTGAGGAACCGGCCACGCCCGGCCAGTTCCGCACCTCCCTGCCGCTGATCGTCCTTCCCCAGGTTCCGGTGCGCGCATGAGGCCCATCGCGTCGGTTCACGAGATCCCGCTCGGCGAGGGCCGCACCTTCGCCGTCGACGGCGAGATGATCGCCATCTTCCGCCTGCGCGACGGTTCCGTCCGCGCCACCTCCGCGATGTGCCCGCACAAGGGCGGCCCCCTCGCGGACGGTCAGATCGACCTCAAGCAGGTCATCTGCCCACTGCACCTGAACGCCTGGGACCTGCGCACCGGCTGCTCGCTCAGCGGCCAGCCGGACGTCGCGGTCTACCCGGTGTCCATCGACGACGACAAGATCATGCTGGGGGAGTGAGATGACCGCTGTTCTTGAAAGGCCGGCCGCTTCGTCGGTCCGGGGTCACTGGATCGACGACTGGCGTCCCGAGGACCCGGTCTTCTGGGAGGCCGGCGGCAAGCGGATCGCCCGCCGCAACCTGATCTTCTCGATCACGTCGGAGCACATCGGCTTCTCGGTGTGGTCGCTCTGGTCGGTGCTCGTCCTCTTCCTCGGACCCGAGTACGGCATCGATCCGGCCGGCAAGTTCCTCCTGACCGCGGTGCCGACCCTGTTCGGCGCGGCCCTGCGCATCCCGTACAGCTTCGCGGTGGCCCGTTTCGGCGGCCGCAACTGGACGGTCTTCAGCGCCTCGCTGCTGCTGGTGCCGGCGATCGCGGCCGCCTTCCTGATCCGCCCCGGCGTCGACTACTCGACCCTGCTGATCCTGGCCGCCCTGGCCGGCGTGGGCGGCGGCAACTTCGCCTCGTCGATGACGAACATCAACGCGTACTACCCGAACCGCCTGAAGGGCTGGGCGCTGGGCATCAACGCCGGCGGCGGCAACCTGGGCGTGGCCGCGGTCCAGCTGGTGGGCCTGTTCGTCCTGGCCGTCTTCGGCGCCGGCCACCCCGGCATCGTGGCCGGCATCTACATCCCGCTGATCGTGCTGGCCGCGCTCGGCTCGGCCCTCTACATGGACAACTTGACCCAGGTCCGCAACGAGAAGCGGGGAATGCGCGACGCGTTCCGCGAACCCCACACCTGGATCATGTCGCTGCTCTACATCGGAACCTTCGGTTCCTTCATCGGCTTCGGCTTCGCCTTCGGCCAGGTGCTACAGGTCCAGTTCCACACCGAGTTCAGTACGCCCGTGAAGGCGGCCTACCTGACCTTCCTGGGCCCGCTGCTGGGCTCCCTGATCCGCCCGGTGGGCGGAGCCCTGGCCGACCGCCTGGGCGGAGCAAGGGTCACGTTCGTCAACTTCATAGCGATGGCGGTAGGCGCCGGCATCGTCCTGCTGGCCGCCCAACAGAAGTCGTTGCCCCTCTACATAGCCGGTTTCGTCCTGCTGTTCGTCCTGACCGGCATAGGCAACGGCTCGACGTACAAGATGATCCCCGCCATCTTCCGCAAGAAGCACCCGAACGACGACCACGAGGCCCGCCGCCTGTCAAACGCCGTGATCGGCATAGCCGGAGCCATCGGCGCTTTCGGCGGCGTCCTGGTCAACTTGGCCTTCCGCCAGTCCTTCCTGTCAACAAAGGAGGCCGACGCGGCATACATCGCGTTCATAGCCTTCTACGCCATCTGCGTCCTGGTGACCTGGGCCGTCTACCTACGCCCCAAGACCAGCGTCTGACACCACACAACGGACCGCCGGGTGATTCGTCACCCGGCGGTTCGGCATTGCTCAAGCACGAGAGTTTCGCACGGATCTGGCCGACAGGATTGCTCCTCATCAGTTCGGAACGGCGCCGCGCGGCCAAGGTGGAGCCGCCGATTCGACCTTCGCGTCAATTCGTTCCGAGTGATGCATAGTGGCCGCCGTTCGCTGGCGGGTCGACGCCATCGCGGAATATTTCCCTCATGTCGCGGGAATGGCCAGCACAGAGGACCGAGAACGTGTTTGTGTTTTGCGGGCTGACTTGACCGAGCGTCCATATCCTGGCGGGGATGGGCGCGTGGAGTTCGGCGGGGTACCGCAGGGCTTACGGTGGATTTCCGCCCGCATGATCCGGATGATGCCGATTCGGTGGGTGCGTTGGCGGCAACGTCGCTGGCCGGCGGCGCCGTCGTTTCAGTGTGGGTGATGGTGCTTGCTGCCGCGGGGTCTTGGTGAGCCTGGGTGGGGACGGCCGGACTCGCTGGGCCGTCCAAGTTCACGTTGACTGGGCCTGTGCCGACTGGAGTAGCGACGGCCGGGCTGACGACGGCCGGGCTGGTCGAGGCGGGCGGGCGGTCAGGGCGTGACTTGTAGGGGCGGGGTGGTGCCAAGGGTGGCATCGGTGTGTCGCCGTGCAGACTGCGCCATTTGCGGGTGTGGCGTTGTATCAATCCGTATTGCCGGCGCTCGTGATGTTCGCGGCGGAATTGCTCCGCGCTGGCGGAGTAATTCCGGCGCTTGGTGGGGTCACGCCATTGAGCTAACTGCGTCTGGCTGAACAACTGCGTCTGACCCCGAATCTGGTCCATGAGCTATTTTCCCGCGAACGCCGTCGGAGCGGTAAGAGGGAAAACGTGCCACATTCGCGCCGGTAACCGAGTCAGTCGGCAGTTCCGTGAGGCGATTCTGTCCGCGCTTACAGCCCTCAGGAAGAGCGTGCCTATCCTGCACGGTCTACCCAGGCCGCTGGGCAGTCACGGGTAGGTTGCGGGTCATGAGGACGACGTGCGCGGGTTGTGGTGCAGTCATGATGGAGGCTGAGCAGGCGGAGCCATGCCCGAACTGCGGCGAGCGCGGGCGGAATATTCACGTCGAGGTGGCGGACGCCGTTGGTGCGGCCGATGACGTCAGCGTGCGGGCCGAGTTCGGGGAGCGGCCGTGGGAGGAGAAGTGGAGCGAGGTCACCCGGCTGCTTGCGGAGATCGAGGCCATCTATGCCAACCGCGGCTCCATTGATGTCGCGCGCGGGACGGTGGAGGGCTTCTTCAAGGCGGCGCGCGAGCTGGCCGACTGGATCAAGGCCAAGACCGGAAAGAACGCACTTGTGTTCGTGAACAACGACGCCGAGATGGCAATTCCGGACGCATTCGCTCAGACCCTCAAGCACCATACCCGTACAAAGGCGGGATCGATCTCGGCGCGGATCGCCAGCATCGATACTGCCCTGCCCGGCACTCGGGTGGAGATTGCGTGGAGCACGTCAGGCGGTCCGGAGACCCTGGTAGACGCGCTTGATCTGGCTCGTGCGACCGTCGCAGCCTGGCGCCGCTACGCCGTCAAGGAGGGGTTGACACCCCCGACGTGAATGCCAGGCCGATCCGAAGGGCGGCGTGCATCAGCCGGGAGATGACCGTTTGCCAAGGGCAGGGCACCGAAGGTGAGTCGAGGTCGTTGCGGGCCCGGTCGGCCGGTCCGGTGTAGGCGGAGCGGCGGGTGCTCTGAGAAACCGTTGGGCGGGAATGCGCCGAACCTGGGTCGCGGTCCCCGGCAGTGCGCGTTCGGTTGGTTACCTTGGGGTGGTGACGCAGGATCAGGACCGGCCGGCCCGGGTCGAAGACGTGCATGAGTTGGCGCTTGGGATGCCGCACGTGACCGTCGAACACGCGGCTGGTGACAACCTGGTCTATCAGGTTGGTGGGAAGTCGTTCGTGTTCTTCCGGAATCCTCGGCCGGACGCCTTCGATCCGGAGACCGGGGAGCGCTATGCGGACGTCATCGTCTTCTGGGTCGAGTCGGAGGCGGACAAGCAGGCCCTCGTTCAGGACGCGACCAAGCCGTTCTTCACCACCGCGCACTTCGACGGGCATCTGTCGGTGCTTCTGCGGGCCGGGCGGATCGGGGAACTCACGCGCGGGGAGCTGGCCGAACTTGTCCAGGATGCCTGGCTGTCGCGGGCCTCGGCCCGCCGCGCGGCGGCCTGGCTGAGCGCGCACCCGCCGCGTGGCGGATCTTGATATCGTCGGGTGTCCACCTTGGACCGAAGAAGGGCACCCGATGGACGAAACGCAGGCCCGGGCCGCGAATCTCGACACGAGCGTGGCTCATCCCGCGCGGCGGTACAACTACTGGCTCGGTGGCAAGGACAACTTCGCCGCCGACCGGGAGTCGGGGGACCTGCTGGAGAAGGCGGTGCCGACCATCCGCCTGCTGGCCGTGGAGAACCGCAAGTTTCTCCAGCGGGCCGTGCGCTTCCTGGCCGGGGAGGCCGGGATCGACCAGTTCCTCGACATCGGGACGGGGCTTCCCACCGCCGACAACACCCATGAGGTGGCCCAGCGGGTCAACCCGGCCAGCCGGCTCGTCTACGTCGACAACGATCCGATGGTGATGGCGCACGCGCGGGCGCTGCTGACCAGCACCCCGGAGGGGCGGTCCAGCTACATCGAGGAGGACCTGCGCAACCCGGAACGGATTCTGAGCAACCCGGCGGTGGCCGCCACGCTCGACCTGGGCCGGCCGGTGGGGCTCATGCTGATCGCCGTGCTGCACTTCGTCGAGGACTACGACGAGGCGCGCGGCGTGGTGGGCCGGCTCATGGAGGCGCTGCCTTCGGGGAGCTACCTGGCCGCCACCAACATCACGTACGACTTCCTCACGCCGGAGGATCTGGCGGCCGCCGCGGCCCTGTTCGGGGATCGCAAGCCGGACGCTTTCGCCCGTACCCGCAAGGAATTTGAAGGCTTTTTCGACGGGCTGCGACTGGTCGAGCCGGGCGTGTCGGCGGTCAGCGAGTGGCGCTCCGACCTGCCGGCCAGTGAGCGGGTCAGCCCGCGCGCGGCCGGAATGTACGCTGCCGTGGCGGTCAAACCCTAGGCATACTGCAAGGCATGGCTGATCCGCTGGACGATCCCGGTCTCGCCGCCTCGCTCGACCGGGTGCGGGCCGCCGCCGCCGACTATCTGGAGTCGCTCGGCGGGCGGCCCGTGCAGGACGTGGCCGCCCTGAAGATGCTCGCCGAGCTCGACGGCGTCCTGCCCGACACCGGGCCGGGCGCCGACGCCGTCACCGAGCGGCTGCTGCGCATCGGGACGGCCACCGCGACCGCCTCGTCGGGGCCGCGTTTCTTCCACTTCGTGACCGGGGGAGTGACGCCGGCCGCGCTGGCCGCCGACTGGACGGCCTCGCTGCTCGACCAGAACTCGTTCTCGCGGGTGTCGTCGCCGTTCGCGCACGAGGTCGAGACGGTGGCCATCGGGTGGCTGCGTGACCTGTTCAACCTGCCCGCCTCGTGGGGCGGGGCCCTGGTCGCCAGCGCCACCTTCGCCAACTTCACGTCGCTGGCCTGCGCCACCCACTGGTGGGCGGGCAAGCACGGCGCCGACGTGGCCCGTGACGGGCTGACCGGGCTGCCGCGCATGCCGGTCCTCTCCGGCGGCTACGTGCACGCCAGCGCCCGCAAGGCTTTGCAGATGCTGGGGCACGGCCGCGACGCGGTCGAGGTCTACGCGGCCGACGCGATCGGGCGGGCCGATCTGCCGGCGATCCGGCGGCGGCTCGGCGAGATCGACGGTCCGGCCGTGCTGATCGCCAACGCCGGTGAGGTCAACGCGGGCGACTTCGACCCGATCGCCGAGCTGGCCGACCTGGCCGAGGAGCACGGGGCCTGGCTGCACGTGGACGGGGCTTTCGGCCTGTTCGCGGCCCTGTCGCCAAGGACCGATCATCTTGTACGGGGCATCGAGCGGGCCGACTCGATCGCCGCCGACGGGCACAAGTGGCTCAACGTGCCGTACGAAAGCGGTTTTGCCCTGCTGAAGGAGCCCGCCCGGCTCGGTGCGGCCTTCGGCATGCCGGGAGCGCCCTATCTGCCGGGGCCGGGCGATCCGAACAGCGGCTTCGCCCTGCTGGGGCCGGAGTCGTCGCGGCGGGCGCGGTCGCTGCCGATCTGGGCGTCGCTCGCCGCGTACGGCCGCGACGGCTACCGGGCCATGGTCGAGCGTCACCTCGACCTCGCCCGGCATCTGGGCCGCCGGATCGACGAGGCGCCGGAGCTGGAACGGCTCGCGGAGGTGCAGCTCTCGATCGTCTGCTTCCGGGCCGTCGGGGACGACGCCCTCAACCGGGCCCTCGGCGCCGCAATCATCGCCGACGGCCGGGTGTACGCCGGCACGACCGTCTACGGCGGCCAGGTCGCCCTGCGCCCGGCGATCGTGAACTGGCGTACGACGGAGGCCGACATCGACTTCTTCGTCGACGTGGTCAGGGAGCTGGCCGCTTCGACGCGATCTTCGCCCGGATCCGGGCCAGCTTGATCGCTTTCTCGAGCGTCTCCACGTCGTACGACCCGTAGTGCCGTTGGCCGTTGACGAAGAACGTCGGAGTGCCGGCGACGCCGCTGAGGTCGGCCGACTCGACGTTCGCGGTGATCCGGTCGGTGCACTCGTCGCGCGTCATGTCCTCGTGGAAGCGGTCCTGGTCGAGGCCGAGCTCACCCGCGTAGCCGATCAGGTCGGCGATGCGCAGGTGATCCTGGCGGCTCAGCAGCAGGTCGTGCATCTCCCAGAACTTGCCCTGCAACCCGGCCGCCTCGGCCGCCTGGGCGGCGATCTGCGCCTGCGGGTGCACGTCGGTCAGCGGCAGATGGCGCCACACGTAGCGCAGATCGTCGTCGGTCATCAGCTCACGCACGATCGGCTCGGCCTGACCGCAGTACGGGCACTGGAAGTCGCCGTACTCGACCAGCGTGACCGTCGCGTCCGCCGGGCCCCGCACGTGGTCGCGATCGGGGTCGACCTCGGGGATCAGGTCGATGATGTCGTCGGAGTCGCCGAGCAGCAGCACGGCCCGGCGCGGCCGCGACTGCATGCTGGTGATCCGGAAGACCAGCCAGGTGACCAGCGTCGAGCCCACCCCGGCCAGCAGCACGCCCAGCTTGGCCTCGGCCAGGTCGTCGCCCTCGAAGGCCAGGTTGGCGATCAGGAACGACACGGTGAAGCCGATGCCGGCGATGGTGCCGGTGCCCAGCACCGACGACCAGCCGACCGACGGCCGTACGGCTCCCTTGGTCACCCACGTGATCATCGCCGACATACCCGTGATGGCGGCCGGCTTGCCCACCACGTACGCCACGATGACGCCCAGCGTGACCGGCGAGGTGAGCGCACGGCCCAGGAAGCTCGCGTCGATCGCGATGCCCGCGTTGGCCAGGCCGAACAGCGGCACGATCAGATAGTTGGTCCAGCCCGACCAGGTGCGCTGGAGCCGGTCGTTCCAGGACAGCGTGCTGATCAGCCCGAACCGCGCATAGCGGGCCAGCTCGGGGGTCGGCTGCTCGCGGAAGGAGCGGAAAAGGTCGCTGGCCTCCTGCAGAGCTTCACGGGCCGGGGTGTACGCGGCCGCGGTGAGCCCGAGGATCAGACCGGACACCACCGGGTCGATGCCGCTCTCGAGCATGGCGACCCAGAAGGCCACACCGAACGGGACGTAGGCGAAACCGCTCCTGATTTTGAGTCTGACCAGCGCGAAGGTGGCGGCGTAGAAGAGGGCGGCGAACGCCAGCGGCATCCACCGGATCTCCTCGGTGTAGGCGACCGCGATGACGATCAGCGCCACCACGTCGTCCACCACCGAGACGGTCACCAGGAACAAACGAGCCTGTACGGGCACGTTGCGCCCGACGAGCGCCAGCAGCCCCAGCGCCAGCGCGGTGTCGGTGGACATGGCGACACCCCAGCCGCCGGCGGTGTCGTGACCGGCGTTGAAGGCCAGGAAGATGCCGACCGGCAGCAGCATGCCGGTCACCCCGGCCGCCGCGGGCAGGATGAACCGCCGCCGGTCGCGCAGGTCGCCCAGGTCGAACTCGCGCCGCGCCTCGAGACCGACGACCAGGAAGAAGAGCGTCATGAGGCCGCTGTTGACCCACTCGCGCAGGGTCAGGTGGATGCCGTCGCCGCCGAGGTCGATGCTCAGGTCGGTCGCCCAGAACCGCTCGTAGCTCCCGTCGGCGACATTGGCCCAGATGAGCGCGAGGGCGATGGCGGCCAGGAGCACACCAGCGCTGCCGGCCTCGGTGCTCAAAAACTGGCGCAGCGGGGTCGCTACCCGCCCCCTCCAGGGCGTGCTGGCGGATTCGTCGCTCACCCGATAGACCCAATCACGGACCGGGCTCGGTCGCCACGATGTGTGATCAGCGCCGTACCGTGCACCGGATGAAGTCCCGCGCCGCCCGCATCGCCTCGTCCCGCGCATTCGAGATCTTCATTGTGGTGATGATCGGTCTGAACGCCTTGCTCCTGTGCGTCGAGACCTATCCCTACCCCAGTCATCTCAGGCCCTGGTTGCACGGCCTGGAGTGGTTCTTCCGGATCGTCTTCGTCGTGGAGATCGCCATCCGGATCACGGCGTCCGGGCGCGACTTCTGGCGGCACGGCTGGAACATCTTCGACTTCGTCGTGATCGCGGCGGTATTCATCCCCGGCCTGCACGGCGACTCGGCCGCGCTGCGCGTCATCCGGATCGCCCGGGTGGTCCGGCTGGTGCGTTTCTCACCCGGCCTGCGGACCATCGTGACGGCGCTGCTGCGCAGCTTGCCGGGGGTGGGCGGCTTTCTTGCGCTGGCGCTGGTGACTTTTTACGTGTACGGCATGGCCGGCTGGCTGATCTTCGGAACAACCTATCCCGACGAGTACGGCACGATCGGCCGCGCGGTGCTGACCTTGTTCGTGCTGCTGTCCCTGGAGACCCTGCCCGACCTCATCGAGGACGGCCTGGCGGTGTCGCCGTGGACGCTCGTCTACTACATCAGCTACGTGCTGATCACGGTCAATCTCTTGCTGAACATCCTCATCGCGGTCATCGTGAACTCGATGGAGGAGGCCCGCCGCCTGGAGATGACCGCGTCCCTGGGCCGCGACGACGACCACGACGGCGTGCCCGACGAGATCGACCGGATCCTGGTCAGCCGGCGGCTGGACGATTTGCGCGAGCTGATCGCCTCCTTGGAGCAGGACCTGCGCATCGATCGGGGACCCGATGACCAGAGTCCGGTGGGGGTTGCTGGGGGCCGGGGCGATGGGCCGCGTGGCCGTGTCGGCGGCGGCTGACTCGTCCCGGGCCGTCTTCACGGCCGTGGCCAGTCGCTCGACGCTCCCCGTATCCCTGCACACCGAGTGGACAATTGCCGCGTTACGGGCGGAAAACATGTGCTGTGCGAGAAGCCGTTCACTCTGACGCCGGCCGGCGCCTACGCCCTGGAGTTCGACGCGGTGTCGGCGGCGATCCTCGGTGAGGCGGACCCCGAGTTCGGCCGGGCCGACGCGGTGGAGCAGGCGTCAGTGCTCTCGGCTGTCCGGGCCGCCTACCTTGGCCAGTAGTGCCGTCAACTGCTCTCTCTCGGCCCGGGTCAGCTCGGCGAAGACCTCGTCCTGCACGGACCGCAGCAACAGGTCGAGCTTGACCAGCTTGCGGCGGCCGGCCGCGGTCAGCGTGACGACGTTGCGCCGGCGGTCGGCGGGGTCGGGGGAGCGCTCGACCAGCTCGCGGTCCGCCAGCTCGGTGACCACCGCGACGATGTCGCTGCCGTAGATGCCGGTGGCACGGCTCAGCCCGGCCTGGCTCGCCGCCCCGCCCTCGTCCAGCGCGGCCAGCACCGCGTAGTGCCACTTGCGGGACCCGGCCCCGGCCAGCCGCTCGTTGACCACCCGGTCCGAGCGCATGGCGGCCAGCGACAGCGCCCGCGTCGTCAGGTTCTCCAGCCGTTCACTCACGCCGGCCACTTTACCGGAACCGTTAGGAGGTCTAACGTTAGGGCCACTAACGAAGTTGGAGGTAGTCATGACCATTGCTTTCGGCCCGCAGCTCATCGGGCGTACGGAAAAAGCTCTCAACGCCCTGCTGGACCGCGAACTGGCCGGCACCGGTGTCACCGAGCCCCAGTGGGTCGTCCTGACCCTGACCGTCGTCCGCCCCGGCGACCTCGCCCCGATCCGGGAGGCCCTCAAGGCCGACGAGCCCACGACCCGAGGCCACCTTGAACACCTCGCCGCGGTGGGCCTGGTCGACCCCGTCGCCATCGAGGCCACACCGGCGGGCCGGGCGCTGTGGGAGCGCGTCCGGTCCACCACCACCGCCCTGACCGCCGACCTGTGGGGAGACCTGCCCGAAGCCGATCTCCTCGCCGCCGCCCGGGTGCTCAACGCCGCCCTCACCCGAGCCGACGCCCTACTCGCCTGAAGCCGCCGCCGGGCAACGTCGCTAGTGCGGTGTCCATGAACGTTGACCGGGTTCGACGGCCGTGACATCCATGCTTCATGCCTAGACGGCGTGGCGCTAGTGCCGGTCCGGTGGTGCACCGCACCGCCCGGATCGGGCTACGCCAGACCTGCGCCCAGCGGCAGCGTGGGCCTGTGTGCTGGAGGTCAACGGCTGGCGGCGGGCTTTCAGGAGCTGTGCCGCCCGCACCCCGGGCAGCGTTACCACCACCGCACCCGCTCACATGAGTGCAGTGGTCACACACCTCCCCGGTATCCGTGCGGCCCGGCGTGACTCCGCCGCCACCCACCCCGGGCGGCGGCCGGCGGGTCAGTTGGCCGGCGGAGGCCCGCCCCACCCATGCCGGTGGAGAGTCGCTCGTTCACCTCTGTGGGCGAGGATCCACCACACCGCCGGAACCCATCCGGCGAACGTTCGTGGGCGCCGCACTAGACTTCCTCGATCTCTACCTGGTGCCGCGGAACTCGGAGTTGTCGGTCATGTCTCTCTACAGCAGTCAGCGCCTTCATGCGTTTCGCATGATCGTCACCGGGGGCGGGACTGGCGGGCACACCTACCCGGCACTGACCACGGTCAACGCGCTCCAGGCCCGGCTCGCCGAGACGGGCACCGCGCCCGAGCTGCTCTGGGTCGGTGTGGCCGACGGGCTCGAGGCCACGATCGCCGTGCGTAACGGGATCCCCTTCAAGGCGGTCACCACCGGTAAGGTGCGGCGCTCGGTCAAGCCCCGCGACCTGATGCGCAACTTCGTCGACCTTTTACGCATCCCGCTCGGGATCGTGCAGGCGGCGCTCACCGTGGCCCGGGTGCGGCCGTCGGTGGTGTTCAGCACGGGCGGCTTCGTGTCGGTGCCGATCGGGCTGGCCGCCGCCCTGTTCCGGGTGCCCCTGGTGATGCACGAGCAGACGCTGAGCCTGGGCCTGGCCAACCGGCTTCTGGCCCGGGTGGCCACGCGCGTGCTGCTCAGCCACGAGGCGTCCCTCGACCATCTGCCGGCCCGCGCCCGCAGCCGGGCCGCCGTCACCGGCAATCCCATCCGGCCGGCGGTGCTCAGCGGAAACCCTGACAAGGGGCTTGCGGCGTACGGGCTCGACCCCGCCCTGCCTCTGGTGCTGGTGACCGGCGGCGCGACCGGGGCCCGGCAGATCAATCAGATGCTGACCGGAGCGCTGCCCCGCCTGCTGGAGCACTGTCAGATCGTCCACCAGTGCGGCAGCCACGGGATCGACGAGATGCGGCAGGTGGCGGCCGGGCTCCCCGACTGGATGGCCCACCGCTACCGCGTGGTCGACTTCATCCACGACGAGCTGCCCGACCTGCTCGCGGCGGCGGCGGTCGTGGTCGCCCGCAGCGGCGCCGGCACGGTCGCCGAGCTCACGGCGCTCGGCAAGGCCAGCGTGCTCGTCCCCTATCCGTACTCGGCGGGTGACGAGCAGCGCGTCACCGCCCGTCACCTCGCGGAGGCCGGCGCCGCCGCCGCCCTCGACGGCGACCAGGCCAACCCGGAGAACCTGTTCGCCGTTCTGGGCGGGTTGCTCTCCGATCCGTACCGCCGAACTCAGATGGCACACGCCGCCGCCGCGCACGGCCGGCCGGACGCGGCCGCCCGGGTCGTCACCGAGATATTGTCGACCGCCGCGGCCGGCTGAGTTGTGGAAGACTCGGCTCGCATGACCACCCGGCCCGCAATGCACCTGGCCATCCCCGTCGACGACCTGGCCGCCGCTCGCGCCTTCTACGGCACGGTGCTCGGCCTGCCCGAGGGCCGCTCGTCCGACCACTGGGTCGACTGGAACCTGCACGGCCACCAGCTCGTCACCCACGTGGTGGCCGGCCCGGTCCGTCCGGCCGGCGACAGTGAGGTCGACGCCCACGAGGTGCCGATCCCGCACTTCGGCCTGCTGCTGGGGCACGACGAGTTCCACGCCCTGGCCGAACGCCTGCGCGCGGCCGGCACGGAGTTCCTGATCGAGCCGTACCTGCGTTTCCCGGGCCAGCCGGGCGAGCAGTGGACGATGTTCTTCCGTGACCCGGCCGGCAACGCCTTGGAGTTCAAGTCGTTCAGCGACGAGTCACAGGTGTTCGCATGCTGAAACGACTGGAGGCGGCCCACGCCCAGGCGGTCCTGGCCTTCGAGCTGGCGAACCGGGCGTACTTCGCGGCTTCGGTCTCCGACCGCGGCGACGACTATTTCGAACGGTTCGCCGAAGGCTACGGGGCGCTGCTGGCCGAGCAGGATGCGGGCGTGTGCGCCTTCTACGTGCTCGTGGGGGAGGAGGACGGCCCGGTCCTGGGCCGGTTCAACCTTTACGACATCGAGAACGAGAGCGCGGTCCTGGGTTACCGGGTAGCGCAACACGTCGCGGGCCGCGGCGTGGCGACGGCGGCGGTCCGCGAGCTGTGCCAGGTGGCGGCAACCGAGCACGGGCTGCGCACGTTGCGAGCCGCCACCGCCGACCGGAACATCGCCTCACAGAGGGTGCTGACCAAGGCCGGTTTCGTGCCGGTGGGCCCGGCTGACCCGGCCCACCTCGGCGGCAAGACGGGAACTTGGTACGAGCGCGGGGTTCCACTCGTCACACCGAGCTGAATTACCCCGCGACGCCATCGCCTCGATCTCTGAACCGGAGCGCCGATGTGGCCCGTATCCCTGGGCGACGCCCCGCAGCGAGGAGACGACGATGGATGGTCCGACCGACAGCTATCCGTTGTTGTCGGGGGCAGCCGGGTACCCCTACCGGGAAGAACCGTCCACCTCGGCCGACGAGGAACCGCCGACCGAGGAATTCCCCGTGGTCCCGCCGGCGAACTCGGCGCCGGACGTGGCGGCCGATCCCGGGCTCGGCGAGCCCGCGACGCTACCGGTCCAGCGGCGCCACGGACGGCCGAAGGCGGTAGTCGCACTGCTCGGCGCCGTCATCCTTCTCGGTGTCGGGGCGGTCGTCGTCGCCGCCTCGATCGGCTCCTCGCCGGCAGATGGCCCGACGGCCGCGGGCGGTCCACCGGCTGCCCAGGGCCCCGCACCCGAGGGCGGCCCGGCGGGCCGAGTAGGCCAGGCGGCCGAAGGAGGTCCGGGGGCCGAAGGAGGTCCGGCGGCTGACGGCGGTTCGGTGGGCGAAGATGTTCCGGCCTTCGCCGCTGGCACGTTCGAACTCGCGAGCAGTGTGGGCGAGCTGAACCTCGCGCTGGGCCGTCCGGGCGACGGGCCGGTCCAGGTCAGCAGTCCCGCCGGCAGCGGCCTGGCCCCCGCTGCCGCTTTGCGGGGCAGCACCGTCCGGCTCACCGCCGGGACCACCGGCGCCGCGGGGGCGGGGAGGGTCGACGTGGTGCTCGACTCGCGGATCGACTGGACCATCCGGATGAGTGCGGGGGTGCGGGTCGCGACGTTCGAACTGGGCGGCGGCACGGTGCGTGAGGTCGACCTCGGAGGGGGCGCGGACACCGTACGGCTGACGGTGCCGGGTGGGGACCGGGTGCTGCCGGTTCGGATGTCAGGTGGGGTTCGGGAGTGGAGCATCGCCACCGAGGGTGAGGTGCCGGTGCGGGTCCTGGCACGGTCCGGTGCCGGCGAGGTGACCCTGTACGGGCGGCGCCAGCAGGGCATCGCCCGCGACACGACGCTGACGGCCGGCGACGAACTGTCGCCGGAGGCGACCACGGCCCCCGGCGCCGGGCCCGGACTGGACGTGACCGCGGCTGCCGGGTTCGGCTCGCTGACCGTCAGTCCATCAGCCAGCCGGTGACCTGCTGGGCGGCCGGCGTCAACGACACGGTGATGGTCAGCAGGGCGGCCACGGCTCCGGCGATCAACGTGATGAACAGGGCCCGGTGGCCCCGGGCGTAACCGGTCACGAACATCACCGCGGAGACGATCAAGCTCAGGCCGGCCACCACCGGGGCCATCGGAGCGGTCAGCGAGATCCACGTCGCCCACGGCCAGTCGGCCCAGATGTCGGCCTCGGCGGTGTACACGTCGTCGCGTGACGGCAGGTACCAATGGCCGGCGAACGCGGCGGCGTGCCTCAGCGTGAGATAGGCGCACAGCGCATACCAGGCGGCGTAGCCGAGCTGCGCGCCGGCCACGGTCCAGCCGAGGTTCCGGTCGCGGAGGTGGGTGCGCGCCGCCATGGTCATCGCCGCATCGTAACGGGCTGCACCAACTTGCAACATGCCGGAAAACTCTTCCAATAGCTGCAAGCTCTTGCTAGCGTCCGTTCCAATGTGAACACCGGATTACGTACCCGTCACCGCTTCCCCCGCAGGTGGAGGGTCGAAAAGGAGTCACGTCCCTCAATCGAAAGATCGGAAAGCCATGCCCCGATGGTTGGTCACGATCCTGCTTGCCCCGCTGCTGGTGGCCCCGCAACAAGCGGCAGCGGCCGCCACCACCACGGTCTACTACAAGCCCTCCGCGGCCTGGAGCACCGTCAACATCCACTACGCTCCGAACGGTGGCGCCTGGACCACCGTCCCGGGCGTGGCGATGGGCGCCGCCGAGTGCGCCGGCTGGTACCGCAAGGATCTTGACCTGGGCGGCGCCGGCGGGCTTCAGATCACCTTCAACAACGGCCAGGGCACCTGGGACAACAACAACGGCCGCAACTACAGCACCGGCGCCGGCACCGTCACGATCACCGGCGGCGTAGTCGGCAGCGCGAATCCCTGCGTGACGACGCCGACACCTGAACCGACGACACCCGCCCCCACCACACCCCCTCCCACCACACCCCCTCCGGCCGGCACGACCGGTCAGATGCTCGGCGGCGATCCGCGCAAGGACAGCATCTATTTCGTCATGACCGCGCGGTTCGCCGACGGGTACGCCGCCAACAACCGCGGCGGCAGCCAGCACGTCACCTCCGGCAACGCCGCCAACAACGACCCGATGTTCCGCGGCGACTTCCAGGGCCTCATCGACAAGCTCGACTACATCAAGGGCCTCGGTTTCTCCGCCCTCTGGATCACCCCCGTGGTCACCAACCGGTCCGATTACGACTTCCACGGCTATCACGGCTGGGACTTCCACCGGGTCGACCCGCGGCTCGAATCGCCCGGCGCCACCTATCAGGAGCTCATCGACAAGGCGCATGCCAAGGGTCTCAAGATCTACCAGGACGTCGTCTACAACCACACGTCCCGATGGGGCGCCAAGAACCTGTTCGTGCCGAAGGTCTGGGGCGCGAAGGACGGCCAATGGGATTGGCTCTACAGCACCAAGGAGAACGGCAAGGAGTACAACCCGCTCGAGGAGACCAACGGCCGGCCCTACAACGGCGACCTCTGGGAGACCGCCGAGCCGGCCGGCAACACCTGCCGCAATTGGGGCACCCCCACCGGCCAGAAGAGCCCCGAGGGCTACACCATCCACAACTGCCAGTGGCCGTCGCCGACCTCGGGCATGTTCCCGGCGAGCCTCTATCACCAATGCTGGATCGGGAACTGGGAGGGCGAGGACGCGCGCTCGTGCTGGCTCGCCGACGACCTGGCCGACCTCAACACCGAGAACACGACCGTCCAGAACTTCCTGATCGACGTCTACAACCGCTACATCGACATGGGCGTCGACGGTTTCCGGATCGACACCGCCGTGCACATCCCGCGGCTCACCTGGAACCGGCGCTTCCTCCCGGCGATCCAGAGCAAACTGCTTTCCAAGTACGGCTCGGAGCGCGCCCGCGACTTCTACGTCTTCGGTGAGGTCGCGGCCTTCGTGAACGACAAGTGGAACCGCGGCTCGGTGAACCACTCGGCCCAGTTCTTCACCTGGAAGGAACGGCGCGACTACAGCGCCGACGACACGCAGGCCGCCCTCGAGCAGTTCAACTACGAGCAGCAGCAGGGCACCGGCAACCAGCCCACGAGCAGCAACGCGTTCCTGAACGGCAACCTCTACCACGCCCCGGACCACACGAAGTTCTCCGGCATGAACATCATCGACATGCGCATGCACATGAACTTCGGTGACGCGCCGAACGCCTTTTGGAACGGCAAGGACTCCGACGACTCGGTGAACGACGCCACCTACAACACGGTCTATGTCGACTCGCACGACTACGGGCCCAACAAGTCGTCGACCCGCTACGCCGGGGGCACCGGCGCGTGGGCCGAGAACATGGCGCTGATGTGGACGTTCCGCGGCATTCCGACGCTGTACTACGGCTCCGAGATCGAGTTCCAGGCCGGCCAGCGCATCGACTGCGGGCCGACCTGCCCGCTCGCGACGACCGGCCGCGCCTATTACGGCGACCACGTCGCCGGTTCCGTGACCGCCGGCGATTTCGGCGTGGTGACCAGCGCCAGCGGACAGGTCGCCACCACCTTGTCGAAGCCGCTCGTCAAACACGTCCAACGGCTCAACCAGATCCGGCGCGCGATCCCGGCCCTGCAGATGGGCCAGTACTCGACCGAGGGCGTCAGCGGCGGCATGGCCTTCAAACGCCGGTACACCTCGGGCGCCGTGGACAGCTTCGCTCTGGTCACCTTGTCGGGCGGGGCCACCTTCACCGGCGTACCCAATGGAACCTACGTCGATGCGGTGACCGGTGAGACCCGGAACATCACCAACGGAAGTCTGACCGCCGATGCCGGCGGCAAGGGAAACGCGCGTGTTTTCGTCCTCTCGCTGCCCGGAAATCCGGCCCCCGGCAAGGTCGGCACGGACGGCGTCTATCTCAAATGAAGGGACAATCGGTGAGAAGAAAAGTCTCCGTCCTCGCGCTGTTCGCGGTCCTCGCGAGCGTGCTGATCGCGGGGCGGGCGGAACACGCCGACGCCAAGGCGGACGCGAATCCCGGCCCGCGCGACGTCATCGTCCACCTCTTCGAATGGCCGTGGGCGTCGATCGCCTCGGAATGCACGAATGTGCTCGGTCCCAAGGGATTCGGCGGGGTGCAGGTGTCGCCGCCGCAGGAGCACGTGGTGCTGCCGGGCGCGGGTTATCCGTGGTGGCAGGACTATCAGCCGGTCAGCTACCAGCTGGTGTCGCGGCGCGGTGACCGGGCCGCGTTCGCCACCATGGTCAGCACGTGCCACGCGGCCGGCGTGAAGATCTACGTCGACGCGATCCTCAACCACATGGCCGGCGGCGCCTCGACCGGCACGGGGACGGCCGGCTCCACGTACAGTCACTACGCCTACCCGGCGGTTCCGTACGGCAACGACGACTTCCATCACTGTGGGCGCAACGGCACCGACGACATCGCCAACTGGGGTGACCGGTGGGAGATCCAGAACTGCGAGCTCGTGGATCTCTCCGACCTCAAGACGGAGTCCAGCTATGTGCGAGGCAAGCTGGTGGCGTACCTCAATGATCTGATCGCGCTCGGTGTCGACGGTTTCCGTGTCGACGCGGCCAAGCACGTGCCGGTGGCCGATCTTCAGGCGATCTACGGACAGCTCAACGGCACCCCGTACATCTTCCAGGAGACCATCGAGGGCGGCGCCGGCGAGCCCAGCCCGTCGGAGTACACGGGCATCGGCGACGTGACCGAGTTCCGCTACGGCGACGTGGTCGGCAACGCTTTCCGTGACGGGAACCTGCAAAATCTGCAAAACCTTCCCGGGCAGATGCTGCTGAGCAGTGGTGACGCGGTCGCCTTCATCGACAACCACGACACCCAGCGCAACGGCCGGGCCAAGCTGACCTACAAGGACGGCACCAACTACAACCTGGCCGAGGCGTTCATGCTCGCCTATCCGTACGGCACGCCGTCGGTGATGAGCAGCTTCACCTTCAGCAACCCGGAGGCCGGCCCGCCGGCCTCGTCGAACGGCACGACCACGGCGGTGAGCTGCGGAAACGGCTGGGCCTGCGAACACCGCACACGGACGACGGCCAACCTGGTCGGCTTCCACAACGCGGCGGCGGGCACATCGGTGACGAACTGGTGGTCGAACGGCGGCAACCAGATCGCGTTCGGGCGCGGCGCGGCGGCGTACGCCGTCTTCAACCGTGGCGGCTCGCTGAGCCGGACCTTCCAGACGTCGCTGCCGGCGGGCACCTACTGCGACGTCGCGAACGGCGACGTCAGCGGTACGACGTGCTCGGGAACCGCTTACACGGTCGACGCGAGCGGCCAGTTCACCGCGACCGTGCCGGCCAACGGCATGCTGGCTCTGCACGTCAACGCACGTACATCCGGTGGCGGTTCTTGCACGACGGTCGCCGTCACTTTCGCCGCCAACGCCGCCACGGTGTGGGGAGAGAACGTGTTCGTCCTGGGCAACCGCAACGAGTTGAGCAACTGGAACACGAGCGGCGGAGTCGCGCTCTCCTCGGCGACGTACCCGGTGTGGCGGGGCACGGTCAACCTGCCGCCGAACACCAGCGTCGAATACAAGTACGTCAAGAAGAACGGCTCGGCCGTCACGTGGGAGAGCGGCGGCAACCGGGTCATCACCACCGGATCGGCCTGCACGCTGACCGTCAACGATAGTTGGCGCTAGTCACCCGGCGGTGCCGCTGCTTCGTCCGGTACATGTCGGCGTCGGCCGCGGCCGACAACTGGGCGAAGTCGCCGGAACCGTAGGCGTGACCGATGCTGGCGCCCACCTGTCGAGGCCCGATGCGGGTCTCGACAGGTGCGGCCAGCGCCACATGCATGCGGTCGGCCAGGTTGTTCAGGGCCGACGCCACATCCTCGCCCGTCACGACGACGACGAATTCGTCCCCGCCCGTACGGGCGAGCAGGTCGCCCGGTCGTACGATCTTGCGCATCCGCTCGGCGAGCACCCGCAGCACCAGGTCGCCGCTGTCGTGCCCGCCCAGATCGTTGATGGCCTTGAAGTCGTCGAGGTCGATGACGAGCACGCCCATCTCGTCCCCGCGGACCTCCTCGGTGAACATCCGCAGCAGCGTCCGGTTGGCCAGCCCGGTCAGCGGATCGTGGGTGGCCGCGTGGTGCAGCTGCGCCCGTTTCTCCTCCAGCTCGTGGTGGAGCCGGGCGTGCTGCACAGCGATCGCGGCGTGCTGGGCGAAGAGCTCCAACATCTCCCTCTGTACGAGCCCCGGCCGTCGCCCGTCACGCGGAAGGTCCACGCTGAGCACGCCCACGAGCTCCCCGTCGGGCGCGGACAGCGGCGCGAACAGGCAGTCCTCCGGATGCCACCCCTCGGGCTCGTCCGGCACCGGGATGTCCGGCGTCCACACCGTCATCGTCTCGGGCATCTCGTGCTTGTGGTCGATGAAGAACAGCGACCCCCACTGCTCGCCCTTGCCGAACAGCTCCTGCCACTGCTCCAGCGTCGAGGTCGTGCCGAGCAGCTCCCGGCGGATCTCCTCGTCGCCCTCGACCGACACGACGGCGAAGTCCCCGTCGAGCTGGAGCAGGTTGACCACGGCGACCTCGAAACCGGAGGCCTTGGTGACCCCGTGCACCACGGCGTCCATCGTGCGGGTCAGATCGAGGCTGGCATGCACCGCCTTGCTGATCTCGTGCAACGTCCGCAGGCCCTCGAGCTGGGCCAGAGCATCGGAAAGCTGCGACGACAGGTCCTCGATGCTGGTCAACACCCGCCTCCTAGGCCCCGCCGTCACCGCCGCCCGAGTCTGAGATCTTAACGGCTGAATCGCCCGATGGCCCGACCTGTGCTCAACTGTCAAGATGGCGCATCCCATCATGTTCGACGACGCGGACCCGCTGCTGGCCCGCATCCGAGCGGTGGCGCTCGCCTTCCCCGACGCCGCCGAGAAGATCTCACACGGCCATCCCGCCTTCTACACCACGAAGGTCTTCGCCTACTACGGCGGATCCATCAAGGTCGATGGCGAGTACGTCACCCACCCGCACTCCCTGATCGTCCTCACGGAGCCCGGCGAACGCGAGGCCCTGCTCGAGAACCCGGACACGTACGTCCCGGCCTACCTGGGCCCGTCCGGCTGGGTGGGCATCGACCTGACCCCACGAACCGACTGGGCCGAGATAGCCGAACTCCTCGACGCCAGCTACCGCTTGACCGCGGGCAAGCGCCGAGTGGCCACCCTCGACGCCGACCGGTAGGACTCGGCGTCGTTGCCACCGGGGTCCCCCTGCGGGAAGGGTGGCGGCATGACTGAAGAACATGGCGTACGGCAGATGCGGCTCATCGTCGAGGTCGAGGACTACGACGCCGCTGTGGCCTACTTCCGGGACACGCTGGGGCTGACCGAGGAAGGGGCCTTCAGCGGGGACGGGGACGAGCGGGTCATGATTCTCGAGGCCGGGCGGGCCACCCTGGAGCTGGCCAACCCGGCGCACCACCGCTATGTCGACGAGGTCGAGGTGGGGCGGCCCGTTGCTCCGCGTTTCCGGATCGCGTTCGAGGTGGGGGACGTCGCCACCCGTACGGCTGAAGCGGTCGAAGCCGGCGCCGGCGTCGTCGCGCCGCCCACCGAGACGCCGTGGCGGTCGTCCAACGCTCGCCTGGACGCGCCGGGTGACCTGCACATCACGCTTTTCGAAGAACTGGGCTGACTTGCGCCCGGATGGCAAGCTCGTGCCCTGTGACCGATGATCTCGTCAAGGGCTCCCGTTCGTGAGGGCCGTCATCATCGCGGCGGCGGTCGCGTTCCTCATCTCGCTGTTCGCCACCCCGGTCGCGATCCGGGTCTTCACCGCGCTCAAGGCCGGCCAGCCGATCCGCGGCGGCCTGGGGCTGGCCAGCAACGAGGGCAAGAAGGGCACGCCCGCGATGGGCGGTGTCGTGTTCATCGTGGCCACCGTCTTCGCGTACGTGGCCGGGCATTTCGCCCTGACCACGCTGCCCGACCGGCAGATCGCGCAGGAGCGGCCGACCATGACGGCCCTGGTCCTGCTCGGGCTGTTCGTCTTCTGCGGCGTCGTCGGCTTCCTCGACGACCTGCTCAAGGTGCGCCGTCGCAACTCCGACGGGCTCTCGGCCAAGGGCAAGCTGCTCGGCCAGGCGATCGTCGGCACCGGGTTCGGCGTCGTCGCGCTCTACTTCGCCAGCACCAACGGCCAGACCGTGGCCAGCGAGCACATCTCGTTCATCCGGGACATCAGCTGGCTCGACGTCGGCAAGGTCGGCTCGGTGATGGTCTTCGTCTTCGTCATCACGGCGATGTCGAACGGCGTGAACCTGACCGACGGCCTCGACGGGCTGGCCACCGGCGCGTCCATTCTGGTCCTGAGCGCGTACGCGCTGATCGGCTTCTGGCAGTACCGGCACTGGTGCGGCGACGAGGCGTACGCCCGCACCAACCAGTACTGCTACGAGGTCCGCGACCCCCTCGAAGTCGCGATGATCGCGGCCGCGGCGGCCGCCGCCTGCCTGGGCTTCCTGTGGTGGAACACGTCACCGGCCCGGATCTGGATGGGTGACGTGGGCTCGCTCGGGCTGGGCGGCCTGATCGGCGGGCTCGCCGTGGCCACCCGCACCACGCTGCTGTCGATCCTGATCGGCGGCCTGTTCGTCATCATCGTCGTCACCTGGGTGATCCAGATCGTGTCGTTCCGGACCACCGGCCGGCGGGTCTTCCGGATGGTGCCGCTGCACCACCACTTCGAGCTCGCCGGGTGGACGGAGGCCAACATCGTGATCCGGTTCTGGATCGTGGCCGGCATCTGCGTGGCCGCCGGCCTGGGCCTGTTCTACTCGGAGTTCCTGGCTGTCACCGGATAGGACACACAGCCGAAACATAAGGACACGAAAAGGTAACGAAGCCTTGACCTTTGATGTGACTACGAAGACAGTCGACCCACGCGGCTGAGGTGACTGCGTAGTCAGAACCGGGAGGCGACGTGAGCGGTGACGAGAGCACGGCCCGCGGCCGCCGCCCCGGTGGCACCGACGTCGCCAAACTGGCCGGCGTGTCGCAGAAGACCGTCTCGCGGGTCTTCAGTGGCGAGCGCTACGTCGGCGACGACGTGCGCGAGCGGGTGCTGGCCGCGGCCCGGGAGCTGGGATATCGGCCCAACCGGGCGGCTCGGGCGCTCAAGCTCGAGCGCAGCAACCGCATCGGCGTGGTCTCGCTCGGCACCGCGCTCTACGGTCCCTCCACGCTGTTGGTGGCGCTGGAGCGGGCGGCCCGGCCGACCGGGTACGCGCTGAGCATCGTCAACACCTTCGAGGGGGACCGCGGCACCATCGCCGGTGCCGTGCAGAGCCTGCTCGCCGAGGGGGTCGACGCGATCGTGCTGGCCGAGCCGATCGATCAGCGCGAGGATCCGATCAAGGCCGACGTGCCGGTGCTGACCATCGGGCGGGCGCCCGCGGTCGAGGCGCCGGTGGTGCTCACCGTCAACGAGGACGAGGGCAGCGAGTCGGCCAACACCGTGGTCGAGCATCTGCTCGGGCTCGGTCACCGCACCGTTCACCACATCGCCGGGCCGCTGCGCTGGTACGCGGCCCAGGAGCGGCAGCGCTCCTGGCGGCAGTCCCTCGAGCGGGCCGGCGCCGAGGTGCCGCCGCCGATCGAGGGGGACTGGACGCCCGGGTCCGGCTATCGGGCCGGGCGTGAGCTGGCCGCCGATCCGGCCGTCACCGCCGTCTTCGCCGCCAACGACGACATGGCGATCGGCCTCATGCGCGCGCTGGCCGAGGCCGGCCGCCGGGTGCCGCAGGACGTGAGCGTGGTGGGCTTCGACGACATCCCGGTCGCGGCCTATCTGACCCCGGGGCTGACCACCGTGCGCCCCGACAACGCCACCGTCGCCGTGCTCGGCCTCAACCGCCTGGTCGAGCACCTGGCCGATCCGTCGGCGCCGCTCGCGCCGGTGCCGGCCACCAGCTACGAGCTCATCATCCGCGGCTCGACCGCATAAAACCTCCGTCCGCAAGGCACTACGAACCTTCGCCCATTGATGTGAACGTTAACATCCAAGGAGCCTGGCCATGTACGAGCGTTCCCTCTCCCGTCGCCGACTGCTCTCCCTGATGTCCGCCACCGCCCTCGCCGGCCTCACCGCCGCCTGCAGCGGCGACGACGGCGACTCGGCGACCACCACCCAGCCCGTCTCGCAGGCCGACATCGACAAGGCCATGCAGACCCCGACCACGCTGACCTTCTGGACCTGGGTGCCGGACATCGCCAAGGAGGTCGCGGTCTTCACGAAGAAGTACCCGCAGATCAAGGTCAATGTGGTGAACGCCGGTCAGGGCACCCCCGAGTACACCAAGCTGCGCACCGCCCTGAAGGCCGGCACCGGCGCCCCCGACCTGGCCCAGATGGAGTTCCAGTACATCCCGACGTTCTCGCTGACCAAGAGCTTGGTGGATCTTCGGCCGTACGGAGCCGAGGCGCTCAAGGACAAGTTCGTCGACTGGACGTGGGGCCAGGTCACCGGCTTCGGCGGCGAGATCTGGGCCTATCCGCAGGACACCGGGCCGATGGGCATGCTCTACCGGGCCGACCTGTTCGACAAGTACGGCATCACGGTGCCCACGACCTGGGACGAGTTCGCCGCGGCGGGCGAGAAGCTGCACGCCGCGGCCCCCGACACGTTCATCACCTGTCTGTCCGCCAACGAGCCGGGCGTCTGGCACGGTCTGCAATGGCAGGCCGGCGCCAAGCCGTACTCGCTGAACGGAACCACCGTCGGCCTCAACGTCAACGACGAGGTCTCCAAGAAACTCGCCGACTACTGGGGCAAGCTCGACCAGGCCGGCCTGCTGGCCACCGAGTCCGACTTCACCGACGCCTGGTACCAGGGCTTCAACAAGGGCCGCTACGCCACCTGGATCACCGCCGCCTGGGGACCGGTCTTCCTGGCCGGCAGCGCCAAGGCGACCGCCGGCAAGTGGCGCGCGGCCCCGCTGCCGCAGTGGAACGCCGGCGAGAACAAGTCCGGTAACTGGGGCGGGTCGACGACCGCGGTCATCGCCGGGACGAAGAACCCGATCGCGGCGGCCAAGTTCGCCGAGTTCCTCAACACCGACCCCGAGACCACGAAGATGTTCAACACCGAGCAGAACTTCTTCCCGGCCACCAAGGCGCTGCTGGCCGACGCCGAGTTCACCGGGCTCAAGGACGACTTCTTCAGCGGCCAGCAGGTCAACGAGGTCTTCGCCGGCGTCAGCTCCACCGTGAACACCGACTTCCAGTGGCCGCCCTTCCTCGACCAGTCGGTCACCGACTGGGTGGACACCGTGGGCAAGGCGATCGCCGACAAGACCGACCTGTCGGCCGCCTCCGACCAGTGGCAGTCGCGCATCGTGTCGTACGCCAAGGACCAGGGCTTCGAGGTCTCCGGGCAGTGAGCACCATGACCGCACGACGGGCGACGGCCGGCACGGCGGCCGCGACCAAAGGCGCCTCCGTCAGCCAGGCCAACCGCGGCTACCTGTTCGTCGCGCCCTTCCTGGTTCTCTTCCTGCTGCTGTTCCTGCTTCCCCTGGCGTACGCCGCCTATCTCAGCCTTTTCAAGGAACAACTGATCGGCGGTACGGTCTTCACGGGGCTGGACAACTACGTCAAGGCGTTCGGGGACGACCGGCTGATCAGCGGCGTGTTCCGTGTCTTCCGGTTCTTCCTGATCCAGGTGCCGGTCATGCTCGTGCTGGCCCTGGCCGCCGCGCTCGCCATCGACAGCGGGCTGCTGCGGGCGGCCAAGGTGTTCCGGCTCGGCGTCTTCGTGCCGTACGCGGTGCCCAGCGTCGTGGCCACGCTCATGTGGGGCTATCTCTACGGCCGCGACTACGGCCCGTTCGCCCAGCTGGCCGACAAGATCGGATCTGGCGCTCCCGACTTCCTCAGCTCGGGCGCCATGCTGGGCTCCCTGGCCAACGTGGTGACCTGGGAGTTCACCGGCTACAACATGATCATTCTGTACGCCGCGCTGCGGGCCATCCCCTCCGACCTCTACGAGGCGGCCGCGGTCGACGGCGCCGGCGCGTGGCGGATCGCCTGGAGCATCAAACTGCCCGCGCTGCGGCCGGCGCTGCTGCTCTGCCTGCTCTTCTCGGTGATCGGCAGCTTCCAGTTGTTCGCCGAGCCCAACCTGCTGCAACGGCTCGCGCCCAACGTGATCGACAGCGCCTACACCCCCAACCTGTACGCCTACAGCCTGGCCTTCACCAGCCAGAACGTGAACTACGCGGCGGCCGTCTCGTTCCTGTTGGGCCTTGTGATCGTGCTGGCGTCGTACATCGTCCTCTTCATCTCCTCCCGGAGGCCGAAGTCATGACCCTGCGCCGCAGCAATCTTCTGACCCTGGGCATGGTCGCGGTTCTCGTCTACTTCCTGTTGCCGCTGTTCTGGCTGCTCATCGCGTCGACCAAGAACACCGGCGACCTGTTCTCGACGTTCGGCCTCTGGTTCGGCCATTCGTTCTCCCTGCTCACCAACATCGGGGAGACCTTCGGGCACAACGGCGGTGAGTACGGCCGATGGCTGCTCAACACCCTCGTGTACTCAGTGGTCAGCGCCCTGGGAGCCGCGTTCCTGGCCGCGTTCGGCGGATACGGCTTCGCCAAGTACGGCTTCCGTGGCAACAGCAAGCTCTTCGGCCTGGTGCTCGGCTCGGTGATGGTGCCGACGACCGCCCTGGCCATTCCGACCTACGTCATGTTCTCGAAGGTCGGCCTGGTCAACACGCCGTGGGCGATCATCCTGCCGTCGCTGGTCAGCCCGTTCGGCCTCTACCTCATGCGGATCTACGCCCAGGACGCCGTGGCCGACAGCCTCATCGAGGCGGCCCGCATCGACGGCGCCGGCGAGTTTCGCATCTTCTTCAAGGTGGCCGCCCGCAGCCTTGCGCCCGGCTTCATCACCGTGCTGCTGTTCACCTTGGTGGCCACCTGGAACAACTACTTCCTGCCGTTGATCATGCTGAACGACCCGAAGCTGTACCCGATCACCGTGGGCCTGAGCTCGTGGTCGGCCCAGGCCGCCGCCGGCAGCGGCTCCGACCCGGAGCTGCTGGCCCTCGTGGTGACCGGATCCCTGCTGTCCATCGTGCCGCTGATCGCGGCCTTCCTGCTGCTGCAGCGCTACTGGCAGTCCGGGCTGACCGCCGGATCGGTCAAGGAATGAGGAAACACATGCCGGTTCTGTTCGGTGCCGCCTACTACTACGAGTACCAGCCGTACGAGCGCCTGAAGACCGACCTCGATCTGATGGCGGCGGCCAACTTCACCGTCATCCGGGTGGGGGAGTCGGTGTGGTCGACGTGGGAGCCTTCGAACGGCGAGTTCGACTTGGACTGGCTGGAACCGGTGCTCGACGAGGCCCACGCGCGGGGTATCTCGGTCATCCTGGGCACGCCCACGTATGCCGTACCCCCGTGGCTGGCCCGTCTCTACCCCGAGATCGCGGGGGAGCGCTTTTCTGGTTCCCGCATCCCGTGGGGCGCTCGTCAAGAAGTCGACTTCACGCATCCGGCCTTCCTGTTTCATGCCGAACGGGTCATCCGCAAGATCGTGGCGCGCTATGCCGGCCATCCCGCGATCATCGGCTATCAGGTGGACAACGAGCCCGGCAACGAGCTCCTGCACAACGAGGGCGTGTTCCAGCGCTTCGCCGACGACCTGCGGCAGCGCTACGGCGACGTCGAGACGCTGAACCGCGAGTGGGGCCTGGTCTACTGGTCGCACCGGCTGTCCACCTGGGCCGACCTGTGGCGTCCCGACGGCAACGTCCAGCCCCAGTACGACGTGGCCTGGCGCCGGTTCCAGGGCTCGCTGACGGCCGAGTTCATCGGATGGCAGGCCGCCATCGTGCGCGAATACGCTCGGCCCGATCAGTTCGTGACGACCTGCTTCTCGTACGAACGACCCGCGCTCGACGACACGGCGACGGCCACCCACCTCGACGTGACCGCCGGGAACCCGTACTACGGCATGCAGGACTCGCTCGAACTGCCCGACCGCCGCACGGCCGATCAGGGCTGGACCAGTCGCGGCACGTGGGCGCTCTATCAGAGCGCCGACCGGATGTACGCCTCCAAGCAGGCCCCGTTCCTGGTCACCGAGACCAACGCGTCGAGCATCGGCATGCCGTGGGACAACCGCCCGGCGTACGACGGCCAATGGCGCCAGGCGGCGTGGGCCCTGGTCTCGCGGGGCGCCCGCATGATCGAGTACTGGCACTGGCACACCCTTCACTTCGGCGCCGAGACGTACTGGGGTGGCGTCCTCCCGCACAGCGGGAAGCCCGGCCGCACCTATCGCGAGCTGGCCCGTCTGGGCGCCGACTTCGCGGCCGCCGGCGACCTGGTGGCCGGCCTGACCCCCGACGCGGACGTGACGGTCGTCTTCGACCTGCCGAGCAAGTGGCTCATGCAGAAGTACCCGCCGCTGTCCCACGCCGACGGGAGTCCCGACTCCCGCGCCTACCACGGCATCGTCGACCCGTTCTATCGGGGAGCTTTCGACGCCGGTCTTCAAGTACGGGTCCAGCACGCCCACAACCGCACGGCCGGCACCCCGGTCCTCGTGGCGGCCGGCCTCTACATGGCGGACGACGCCACCCTGGACTGGCTGCTGTCCTATGCCTCGTCCGGCGGCCACCTGGTCCTCGGCCCCCGCACCGCCTACGGCGACCCGGAAGGGCGCGCCCGCACCGACCGTATGCCGGCCCGCCTGGCCGAGGCCGCCGGCGTCTGGTACGACGAGTTCAGCAACCTTACCGGCGACCTGCCGGTCACGTCGCCGGTGCTCGACCTGACGGCCGGGGCGGCGGCCACCCGCTGGGCCGACGGGCTGATCGCCACGGACGCGGAGGTGGTCGCGTCTTACGACCATCCCCACTTCGGTCAGTGGCCGGCCATCACCACCCGGGCCGTGGGGCAGGGCCGGATCACGTACGTCGGCACGATCCCCGGCATCGACCTGGCCCGGGCCCTGATGACGTGGCTCCGTCCGGCCGCGGCCTGGACCGAGCTGCCCCCGGCCGTGACCGCGACCGGCGCCACGGCCGCCGACGGCCGACGGCTGCGCTTCGTCCACAACTGGTCCTTCAGCCCGGCCGAGATCGTGCTGCCCGGCGCGGCCTCCGACGCCCTGGGCGATGACTCGTTCACCGCCGGCGAGACTTTGCCCCTCGGCCCTTGGGACGTCCGGGTGCTGATCGAATAGGGACGTCTTTCACGCGGTTCCTACTCTGGTGGGGTGCAGCTGACCGAGATGAGCGTCGTCGGGATCCGCACGTCGATCACGGTGTTCCGGCGGCGGCCCGGCGGGCTCAAGTTCGTGGTCGTCCCGACCATCCACATCGGGCGGCCGGACTACTACCGGGCGATCCACGAGCGCCTGAAACCGTGCGTGGCGGTGGTGGCCGAGCAGTACGACGGGCCCAGCTCGACCGGCTTCGCCTACGTGGCCGCCCTGAAGCTGACCCGGCAGCGGATCGGCCGTGACCTGGTCCACCAGGACATCGACTACGCCTCGCTCGGCGTGCCGATCATCTTCCCGGACCAGGTGCACGGCCTGGAGGCCGGGCCGAACCGCGAACTGCCCCGTGACACCTGGCTCGATGTGGCGCTGCTGACCCCGGCCCTGGCCGTCGACATGGCGCTGCACGGCCGGGACTGGCTCACCGGCCACCAGCTCGACATCGACGACGACAGCGACGTCGAGATGTGGCCGAAGTTCCTGCACCGCAAGGTGATGACCGAACGCGACGAGCTGCTGGCCGGCGCCCTCCGCGAGATCGACGGCGAGTTCGCGAGCGAGGACGCCGAGGTGGCCGTCGTCTTCGGAGCCGCGCACATGCCGGCGGTCGTCCGCGAGCTGACGGCTTGGGGCTACCGGCCGGCACCGGGCGCGCGCTGGCTGACGGCGGTCGACTTCCCGTAGCGGCCGGGTCAGTGGGAGAACGGTTCCAGGCAGCCGAACTCGGCGGCGGCGCCGGTCACCTCGATCTGAAGACGCTCGGGCCGTACGTCGCCGATCACGCACCCGGCCTCGGGGAAGTGGACGGCGAAGACGGCACCGGGCGGGGGAGTGGCCTCGCCGACGGGTGTGCGCATGGCGGTCACCTGCACCTGATCGGGATCGAGACCAAGTCCGAGCAGCGCCCGCTGGGTGGAGGCGAGGGTGTAGTCGCCGGCCGAGCGCAGGGCGGTGAGCTCGGGGCGGATGCGGGCGGCGAGGGCGTCGCCGGCGCGCTGCTCCGCGGCGGTCAGGTCGTGACGTTGCTTCCAGCCATTGTTCTCGGCCTGGTGGGGCGCGCCGTCGCCCGGCGGCTGGGCCTGCGCGCCCGCGTCGTCCGGCGGCGCGGAAGCGGTCGCGGCCGGAAGCGACGGGGTGGGCGTGACGAGCGGGGACGAGTCGCCGTCACCGGCGCCGGGCCGTGCGCAGCCGAGAGCGACCAGCCCGAGCACGGCCGCCGCCAGCCATCGGCCGTGATGTCGTCGCCGCGCCCGCATCGTCTGTCTCCCGCTCCCGGTTCGCACCCGGCCGCATGTCGGCCCAGATAGTAGGAGGCTCGGTCCAGCGGCTGGCCCTGCCCCGATATCGGCGCGACGCGCGGGCCGGAGTGAGACCCAGATCAACAGTCATGAGTCCGCGGGAAGTTGTACCGTGACGGCGTGCCAATTAAAGCCGATCTGACCAGCGCAGACCTTACTGAGATCCGGCAGAGCGCCCTGGGGGCGGCCGATCCGCTGGGTGTTGCGGCCGAGCTTGCCGACGCGGCCGGGGCCGGGAAGCTGGCCGACAAGGACGACGCGGGGTACGCCCTCGCGCTCGCGGCCGAGATCGCGGAGAGCCGGGGCAAGCTCGACGCGGCCCTGCGGTACGCCGAGCGGGCCGTCGAGGCGTTCGGGACGCGGGACGACAACCAGGCCGCCGGAGCCAAGGCGCTCCTGGCCCGGGTCCTGTTCCGGACGGGACGCGACGACGAGGCGATCGCCGCGCTCGAACCGCTGCGGCCGTTGCTCACCCAGTACGGGGACGCGCCGGCGTACGTCAGCGCCGCGCTCGCCGCCGGGCGCCGCGACCGGGTCGCCGAGGAGTGGCTGACCGAGGCGCTCAACGAGGTGCTGTCCGGCCGGGGCGACGCCGCCGAGCCGTCCAGCGCCGAGGACGCGGGCCAGCTCTTCTTCCTGCTCCAGCAGCGCCACCGGACCCGTCACGCGCTGGGCCTTCAGCACGACCACCACGACAACCTGGCCGACCGGCTCGAAACCCGGCTGGCCAACGCGGCCACGCGCACGGCCGGCACGCCCGCCGACGACCTGCTGTTCTGGCCGAAGGCGGAGCTCGAGAAGCTGCTGGAGAAGTGGCCGGCGCTGTCCGAGCCGTACGGGTCGAACTGGGACGAGCACCGGGCCCACCTGGAGAAGGAACTGGTCCGCCTGACCGCCGCCGGCCGCACCGGCCTGGCGGTCCTGCCGGGCACGGTGTCGGGCCTGACCGGCTTCGCCGGCGCCGACGGCGACCCGGCCGACCCGCAGGTGCGCGGCGGCTACGCGACCCGGCTGGCCGGCGGCACCAACCAGATCCCGTGGCCCCCGGAGCGCAACGGCGCCTGCTGGTGCGGCTCCGGCCTGAAGTACAAGAAGTGCTGCCTGCCGCGCTCGCGCAGCTGACACCGAGCTGACGTGCCCGCGCGAGCGCTTGCCGCCCGCGCGGGTCCGGCGGTGACTCAGGTGCCGAGGCGGCTGACCTCCCGGGCGATGCTCGTCCAGGTGCGGCCGGCCACCGCGGCGCCGGGGCGCTGGGCCGGGGCGACGCCCGCGCGGGGCTGATCGAAAGCGGACGCCGGAAGTTCATCCGGTTGGCTGACGGCCTCCCAGGGACGTTCGGTGGGTTCGGCAGCGGCCCAGGGACGATCGTCGCGCGCGCCGAAGGCCGGAGCCCCGAAAGGCGTGGGGGCCGTCGCGGGCGCCGGAGCCGGGAGCAGGGCGACGGGTTCCGGCTGGAAGCTTGCCGCCCGGCCGGGAGTCAACGTGGCCAGCACGGCCGGCGGCATCAGGTCGATCCGGTCGACCGTCTCCGCCGGCCCACTCGACGAGGCGCGGGCCGCCGGAATGGTCGAGGCGGACAAGTCGGGCGCGGAGGTCGCTGCGGCGGCCGCCTGTGCAGGTGCCGCGGATCCAGGCGTGGCCCCCGGGGCGGCGGGCCCAGTCGTGGAGGGACCGGTCGCCGCGGGTCCAGTCGTGGCGGGACCGGTTGTGGCAGGACCAGTCGTGGCGGGGCCGGGCGTGGCGGGGCCGGGCGTCGCGGGTGGGGCGGCCAAGGCGTGGTAGGCGACCGAAGCGGCCCGCAAAGCGGCCAGCACGGCCGTCAACGGGTGCAGGACCAGGATCACGCCGGCCTCGGCCAGCTCGGGGTCGCTCAGGTGGCGGCCGCCTCCGCTTGCCCCTTCCGTGCGGTTCAGCACAAGGCGTACATCCGGAAGGGCCGCGTGCAGCGAGCGCAAGTCGGTCTCCCGGGCGCCGAGCGGGAGGACGGCGTCCGCGCCGGCCGCCGCGAGCGCCCGGCAGCTCGCGATGAGCTCGCCGGGAGTGTCGCCCGGGGCCGAGGCGATCACCAGGACGCCGGGGGCGCGTTCCTTCACCGCCGCCACCCTCAGGGCCGAACCCTCGCTCAGGACTATGCCGCCTATGCCCGCCCGCTGGTAGGACAGGGCCGCCCACACCGCCGCGTCCGGATCTTCGAAGCCCACGTTCGCGTCGGCGAGCAGGGGCACACCTCCCAGGAACGACCTCAGGACCGCCGCCCGGTCGGCGATCTGGGTCGCCGAGACGGTGGACGGTTCGAGCATGGTGGCCGCGATGGCCTCGCCGGACAGGTACGCGGCGCGGATGCCGGCCCGCACGGCGAGCGCGGCGCTGGCCGGGTCGTAGACGCCGGGGACGTGCGTGACGCCGCCCGGTGCCAGGAGGTCGGTGGAAGACATGCCGTCGATCATGCAGGGTTCATCGCCGGTTCGCGATACACCGTTGCGGTGTTAGCGTCGGGTCGTGATCGTGTCCCGTCTCCACCGTGCCGGCGAGATCCGGCTGCATGAGGAAGACCGTCCCGTTCCGGGTGACGGTGAGCGGCTCGTCGAGGTGACCTCGGTCGGCATCTGCGGCTCCGATCTGCACTGGTTCACCGAGGGCGGCATCGGCGACGCCGTGCTGCCGCGCCCGCTCGTGCTCGGCCACGAGATGGCCGGTGTCATCCGTGGCGGGGCCGACGACGGCGTCCGGGTGGCGATCGATCCGGCCGTCCCGTGCGAGACCTGCGAGGAGTGCCGCGCCGGATATCCGAACCTGTGCACGCGGATCGTCTTCGCCGGGCACGGTGACTGCGACGGCGGCCTCCGGCAGTTCATGGCCTGGCCCGCGCACCGGCTGCACCGGCTGCCGGACGGGCTCTCCGACGACGAGGGCGCGCTGCTGGAGCCGCTCGGTGTCGCCCTGCACGCGATGGACCTCAGCCATCTGCGCATGGCGTCGACGGTGGCGGTGATCGGGTGCGGCCCGATCGGCCTGCTGCTCGTGCAGCTCGCACGGTTGGGTGGCGCTACACGCGTACTCGCAAGCGATCCTCTGCCTCATCGGCAGAAAGCGGCGGAAAGCCTCGGCGCCGAGCCCGCGGGCGCGGAGGCCGTGGCCGACGTGGTCTTCGAAGTGTCCGGATCGGACGGTGCCGTCGAGGCGTCGTTGCGGCTGGCCCGGCCGGGCGCGCGGGTCGTGCTGGTCGGCATCCCGGACGGCGACCGGACGACGTTCAGCGCGGCGCCCGCCCGGCGCAAGGGCCTGACGCTGGTGATGGTGCGGCGGATGGGCGAGGTCTATCCCCGCGCCATCGACCTCGCCGCGCGGGGCCTGGTCGAGCTGAAACCGCTGGTCTCCCACGCGTTCCCGCTCGGCGACGTCGAAAATGCCATGTCAACGGCCTCTTCCCGTACGGGCGTGAAGGTCGTCGTCCATCCGGGCGCTTAGCTCCGTCCAGTCCTTCACGGGCGTCACCCATGCGGGAGGCGTGAGCCGCTGCGGCCCGAAGAGATAGCGGTGCTCCACGACGCCGCGCAGCGCCTGGTGCACGTCGAGCTTGTCGTCGATGAAGTGGGTGACGCCGAGCTCGGCGCAGTGGATCGCCTTCTCCGGCCGCTTCAGGCAGAAGCGCACGTGGTCGCGGGGGATGCCGGTGCGCGCGTCGAAGTCGTGGTGGTCGAGCCACTGCCGGGTGCGCCGCTGGACCCGTTCGCCGCACTTCGAGACCAGCCACACGTCGTCGAAGAGCGGCACGAGACTTCGCAGGGTCTCGAATGCTCCGGGCACGGCCGGTGTCGCCAGCATCGTGGCGGTGTCGCCGCTGAAGAACTCGGTGTCGCCGTTGATGATCACACGTCCGATGTCCACGCCTAGGTTTCTCATGCCTCTCAGCGTGCGTGCTGTCGTGCTAGAGCAGAACTATCTATCGGGGTCCGGCTATAGTCCTGCGCTATGGACCTGACGGCGTTCGCCGTGTTCGCCGCCCACCTCAACTTCACGCGCGCGGCCGAGGAACTGCACATCTCGCAGCCCGCCCTGCACGTGAAGATCCGCAAGCTGTCGGAGTCGCTGGGCCGCCCGCTCTACCGCCGCGAGGGCCGCCGCCTGGTGCTCACCGCGGACGGGGAGGCGGTCGCGCGCTTCGCCCGCGGCCAGGACGAGCGGCTGGCGTCGTTCCTGGCCGAGTTCGCGGGCGCGCCCGAGCGGCGGCCGGTGGTGCTGGCCGCGGGCCAGGGTGCGTATCTCTACCTGCTCGGCGACGCGATCCAGGCGGCGCTCGCGGCCACACCACTGCGTCTGATCAACTGCGACCACCGGCAGATGCTGGCGGCGGTCCGGGGCGGGCAGGCCCACGTGGGGGTGAGCGTCCTCGACGTGCTGCCGCCCGATCTGGCCGTACGGGAACTGGCGTCTTTTCCGCAGATGTTGTTCGTCCCGTCGGGTCATCGCCTGGCCCGGCGCCGCTCGGTCCGGCTGCGCGACCTGGCCGGGGAGCCGCTGGTGGTGCCGCCGCAGCACCGTCCGCAACGGATCATGCTGGAGCAGGCGCTGCGCACGGCCGGCGCCGCGTGGACGGTGGCGGTGGAGGCCGAGGGCTGGCCGCTGATCACGCATTTCGTCGCCCTCGGGGCCGGCCTGGCCATCGTCAACGGCTGCGTGCCGGTGCCGCGCGGCCTGGCCGGCATCCCGGTCAAGGACCTGCCGCCGGTCACCTATCACGTGGTGCATCAGCCGTCGGCCGTCACCGATCCGCGGGTGGTGAGCCTGCTGGCGCTTCTAGGATGACGACCGCCGTCTCCGTCGCCCGCAGCGCCGCGAACTCGTCCAGCCTCGGATCGAGCTCACGCCAGCGTTGCCACAGACGATCGCGTTCCGCGCCCAGCGCTGCGCGTCCGGTCACGGTCCGTTCGCCGTCCGGCGTCCGTATGTACGCCGTCTCGCGCGCCCGCAGATTGAGCCACCAGGCCGGCTCGCCGTCACCCCAGCCGTTCATGGCGAGAGTGACGATCGACGGGCCATCCTCCAGATAAGCCAGGATGACACTGCGTTCCCGGCCACTGCGCCGCCCGACCGTGGTGAGCCGGAACATCCCATAACGGCCGGGGCGCGGCCGCCGCAACCCGAACCGGCCACCGCTCGCGCGGTACAGCCCCCGATGCACCCGCCACGCGCTCGTGACGATCCAGCGAGGCGGCACCCGCACCCCATCCGTCATGACTTCGAGTCTGCGCTCAGTAGCCTGTGACCTCACTGAGCGAGATCGACGCGACGATCCGGATCGCGAAGACCTGGTAGCCGCAGCGCTCGAAGGAGGCGGCCATCGGCTTGTTCCCCTTGTCGGTGTCGGCGCGGATCGTGGTCGCCCCCTCCTCGGCCAGGATGTGGGTGATCTCGGCCAGCAGGTCGTCGGCGTAGCCGTGGCCGCGCTGCTCCGGCACGACGCCCACGAAGCCGACCACCGGGCCGCCGTCGTTGGCGCTGGGCAGGGCCACCCCGACGACCCGGCCCCGCTGGTCGAAGGCGACGCGCCACTGGTCACGCGGGCCGCGCATCTGCCTGTACAGAGCGACGTCCTCGCGGGCGTGCTCCAGAGCGCCCAGCCGGGCGACACCCTCCCGGGTGGCCACGTCGAGGCTGTTCTCCGAGATCGCGGCGAAGAGCGCCGCGACCTTCTCGTCGTCCGGCTCCGGCGCGAAGGTGAGCCGGGCCGAGCGCCGGGGGAGCGGATCGCCGGACGTCCACTGATAGCGCAGCCGCTCGTTGACGTCACCGAGCCCGGCCATCTCGGCGGCGGCCAGGCGCAAGGTCACGTCGGGGTCCTTCTCGTGCCCCGGCAGCGTGAAGATGTGGTACTCGAACGGTGGCGGCACCTGACGGATCAGCGCGGCCCAGAGCCCGGCCGGGTCGGGGAGATCGGGCGCGGCCCGCAGGGTGTCGAGGGCGAGCGGCCGCTCACTGGTGGGAAAGCCCCACCACACGGCGACACCCTTGATCTCGTCGCCGTCGACGGCGAGCCAGGTCCACTCACGACGGTAGTTGCCGGTCTCGAGGAAGCGCTCGAAGCGAGCCGGGTCGTCGAGAAGTGTCAGAACGCGGCCGAGATCTCCCTCGGCCATGGTGCGGAACAACAACGAAGCCTCCCAGGCATCGGTATGCGTGCGGAAATCACGGCACCCTCCTTCCTGTCGGCGTTGCGTGTGAGCATGATGCCGGGCCCGCGCGGCGCCCGCATCCGATTTATGCTCGCCACCATGAAGTGGTTGAACGAGCCGAGCGTGTGGTCGGCGCAGGGCGGCGTGATCGAGGCGACCACCGAGATGAGGACCGACTTCTGGCGCGCGACCTTCTACGGCTGGACCACCGGCAACGGCCACTTCTACCACCAGCCCGCGACCGGCGACTTCACCGCCGAGGCCATCGTCTCGGCCGAGCACACCACCCGCTTCGACCAGGCCGGCCTGATGGTCCGGGCCGACGAGCGCAACTGGCTGAAGACGGGCCTGGAGGTGACGTCAGGAGCCGTACAGATAAGCACGGTCCTGACCCGCGACTTCTCCGACGTCTCGATGACACCGGTCCCGGACTTCACCGGCGAGGTAGCCATGCGCGTGACCCGTTTCGGCGAGGCGCTGGCGGTCCATTACCGCACCGGCGAAACGCCATGGCAGCTGCTGCGCCTGGGCCACCTGAACCTCCCCGCCACGGTCGAGGTGGGGGTCATGTGTTGCTCCCCCGAGCGAGCCGGCCTGAAGGCCACCTTCCGCGACTTCCAGGTCGGCCCCCCGATCTCCCGAGAGGGCCTCGAGTAGCCCGTGTGGAACGACGACCTCCGGCGGCGGCTCGGGGCGCTTCCGGTCACGTACGGCTGGGCCGGCAACCAATCCTGCGACGCCGTCCACCGTTTCGGTTCCCCGGCCGGGGGCGAGCGAGTGGCGCTGGCTGTGCGGGGATCGCGGGTGCTGTGGAGCCTGACGACCTGAATTCACTCGTACGGGTGGATGTCAAGGGACTACTAGTCCCGCTACTATCCCCGGCATGGTTGATGACACCCCTGAATTCATTTACCCGTCCCAAGTCGTCAAGGATTTCGCCGCGGCGGTCGGCCTGCCCGAGCCCGGCCCCTGGACCCGAGAGGAGTGGAACGCGTTCCAGGCCGAGCAAGACGCGGCGGATGCGCGACTCGCCGAAATCATCGCCCGCCGCAACGCGGAGAAAGCCGCATGATCGCCACCCGTCCGCCGCGCATTCTCGACGCCTCCGCAGTCGTTGAGATGTTCGCGGGGCATCCGAAGTTGATGAAGCTCCTGGAAAATGCCCAGGTGGGCGAGGAGAGCCTGACCATGCCTGCCCTCGCGGTGGCCGAGGCGCAGGCGGCGTTGCGATACCCCGACAAGATCTGGTCGCACTTCTTCCGTGTCCCCGGCCTCAACGAGCAGACCCTGACGTGGTTCGGTGCGCTCGAAGCCGGGAACGTCGCCTCATCGCGGCTGGAGCATTATCCGATGCAGCCCGCGCTCATCGGGCCGATCATGGTGGGTCAGGTCGTGCATGAGGCTCGGGAGATGGGTGCCGTCGTGGTGACCCGGATTCCCGAGGCGTACGGCGCCTACGACGTCGCGCTTCATCTTCTCTAGCGAGGCCCTGGAGAGCCTGCGCCACGACTGTCGGTCAGGGGTGGACGGCGTCGTGGCGCAGGTACAGGACGGCTACGCCATCATGGAGCGATGCCCTCTCGTCTGACCTATGCCGACGCTGTCGCGATTCTCGGTGGGCCGGTGCCGTTCGGGGAGGACGCCGGGCCGCTTGACGTTCGGGCCGCTGTGGTCCGGCATGGTGGGCTGGTGGCGGGTGGGATTGCTGAGTCCGTACGCGGTCTCGGGCGCCACGACCGCAGCGTTCGCCTTCAAGCCGCCCATGTCGTGCTGGTCGTGGCCGCGTTCTTCGAGGAGCTGGGCGCGGCGGGGGCCGTTGAGGGTGCCGAGCGACTTCTGCCGGCTCCTGTGCCGCTTCCGGGGCCGGATCAGCCGTACGACAGCGAACTTCGATCCTGGTTCACGCCTCTGGATCGTGCCGTGCCCGATCTCGGCCGGCGCGCGCTGGCTCGCTTTGACGCTGTGCAGCGGCGGCTCGCGGTGGAGATCCCCGAGTTCGCGCTCTGGGGCACCCGGCCGGGCCCGCCGGCCACCGCCCGCGGCCTCCAGCGGCTGGAAGATCTGCTGCTGCTCGCCACCTCGGGACGGGACCCGGGGCGGCATCGGGACGCACTGGCCCGGGCCTACCGGGCCGATCTCGAGCGGCCCGTGCTCGGCGGTGACGCCGGCGACGTTCTTCTGCCGGCGCTCGGCGCCGCCTATCTCGATCCGCGCTACCGGGTGCGGGCCGCCGGGCCGGGCGGCCGCCCGGCCGACGAGCAATGGTGGAGCGAGGCCGAGGTTCGGGACGACTTCGCCGATTTTCTCGCCGCCCACCTCACCACCACCCAGGCCACCGAGGCGCCACTTCTTCTTCTCGGGCAGCCGGGCGCCGGCAAGTCGTCGCTGACGCGGATCCTCGCCGCCCGGCTGCCGGCCGGGGACTTCTTCGCCTGCCGGGTGCCGCTGCGCGAGGTGCCGGCCGAGGCCGACGTGCGCGACCAGGTCGAGCTGGCGCTGCGCCGCGAGATCGGCGAGACCGTGTCGTGGGCCGAGCTGTCGCGGGACGCCGCCGAGGCGCTGCCGGTCATCCTTCTCGACGGCTTCGACGAACTCCTTCAGGCCACGGGGCTGCACCAGTCCGACTATCTTCAGCAGGTCGCCCAGTTCCAGCAGCGGGAGGCCGTGCTCGGGCGGCCGGTCGCGGTTCTCGTCACCACCCGGGTCGCCGTCGCCGACCGGGCCCGCCTGCCGGCCGGTGCGCTCGCCGTGCGGCTCGAACCGTTCGACGACGAGCAGGTCGGGCGCTGGCTGACCGTCTGGAACCGGACCAACGCCCGGCTCACGCCGCTCACCGCCGACGTCGTGCTCCGGTTCCGCGCGCTCGCCGAGCAGCCTCTCCTGCTGCTCATGCTGGCCCTCTACGACGCCACCGACCACGCGCTCCAGGACGGCGCCGCCACCCTCGACGACGGGCAGCTCTACGAGCGGCTCTTGACGAGTTTCGCGGAACGGGAGGTGCGCCGCCTGCACGCCGGGCAACCCGACGCCGCCATGCCCGGCCTCGTCCAGCAGGAGCTTCTGCGCTTGTCGGTGGTCGCCTTCGCGATGTTCCACCGGCTGCGGCTCTGGGTCACCGAGCGCGAGCTCGACGACGACCTCGCCGGCCTCGGCCTCAGCCCCTCGCGGCCCGGCCGCACCGAGGGTTTCCGCAGCCCTCTCACCGCCGGTCAGGAGATGGTCGGCCGGTTCTTCTTCATCCAGCGGGCTCAGGCCGTGCAGGACAGTCAAACGCTTCAGACGTACGAGTTCTTGCACGCGACCTTCGGCGAGTACCTGGTGGCGAGGCTGGTCGTGCAGGCCGTGCGCGACACCGAGGCGCGCGAGTCGGCCAGCACCCTGCCGATGCGCTTGGGTGCCCAGAACGACGACGACCTGCTGCGCGCGCTGCTCGGATTCACGCCGATCACGGCCCGGGCCACCGTGCTGCCGTTCATCGCCGGCCTGCTGGCACGCACCGACCGTGACCGGCTCCGCGCATGGCTGGCCGGCCGCACAGCCGAGGCGGTGACCCGGCCCCAGTACACGGAGAGCCGCTACCGCCCGATCGGCAAACGCGTCGACCATTGGATGGCCACCTACTCGTACAACCTGATGATCCTGACCCTGGCCTGCGGCGGCGAACTGCGCGCGTCGGACCTGTTCAGCCGCACTCCCGATCCTGCCGCGTGGCTGCGCAACTCGGCCCTGCAATGGCAGGCGGCCGTCCCCGGCACCATGTGGATGGACGCCATGGAGGTCCTCAGAGTCACCCGGGACTGGCGCGACGGCCGCCGTGACATGGTCCTCGAGCTGGCCCTGGACTGGACAAGAGACCTCCCGGAACCACCGAACGTCTATTGGATCAACGGCCGGGAGCACGCACGGGGCGAACTGCCTTTCCCGGCGAGCGTCGAACTGCCGGCCGCGCTTCGTTCCATGCAGTTGACCAACCATCTCAGTGACGACCTGCTCCTCCACGCGCTGGAGCCGCTGATCCGGCGGATCCCGTCGGCGCTGACCCAGTTTTCCGCGTCGGTCGAGGGACGCCACTCCTCGGTGGCGCACACCCTGATCCGCATGTGGCTGGCGGTCGCGCCGGGCGAGCTCGACGAGGCCTACAGAGACGCGGCCTACGCCGTGCTGGACCTACCTGCTGCGAGTAGGCAGGTGGTCGAGTTGGTGCTGGATTCATTGAGTGTCAACGCGCACCGCCTGCCCGAAGAGCGCCTCCGTCTCATCGTTCGTCAACTGATCATCGCTGTGACCCATCTCGGGGTCGACATGGCCGATGTTGTCCTCCGGCTCGAATCCCATCTCCCTCCGCCGATCGAAACATAGAAGACAGTTATTGACTAGACGGCTCCACGGTCGTAATTTTCATCGGCAGACGGCAACGATGAAAAGGATGACCGACGTGAGCGGTGAGAGCGGTGGCCTGCTGGGGCGCCTGCGGACCGAGGGGCAGCAACTGCCCGAGGCCCTGGCGCGGATCGCCGAGACGATCCTGGCCGATCCCGAGACGGCGGCCCACGCCAGCATCGTCGACCTGGCCGAGCGGTCCGGCACCTCGACCGCGACCGTGACCCGGTTCAGCCGCACGCTGGGCTTCAAGGGCTACGCCAACCTGCGGGTCGCCATCGCCACCGAGACCGGGCGCGCCGAGCAGGCCCGCTGGGAGACCGACATCTCGGGCGACATCGCGCCCGGCGACCCGCTCACCGACGTGCTCGGCGTGGTCACCGCGGCCGACACCCGCGCCATCCAGAGCACCGCGGCCGGCCTCGACGTGGCCGCCGTCGAGCGGGTCGCGCAGACCATCGCGGGCGCCCAGCGGGTGGAGATCTTCGGGCTCGGCAGCAGCGGCACGGCGGCCCGCGAGATGGCGTTCCGGCTCGAGCGCATCCGCGTGCCCGTCTGGCACCGCACCGACTCGCACACCGCGCTGACCAACGCCGCCCTACTGCTGCCGGGCGACGTGGCCATCGGGCTCTCGCACTCCGGCCGTACGCGGGAGGTCATCGAGACCCTGGCCGAGGCGGCCGACCACGGGGCGCTCACCGTCGCCGTCACCAGTTTCGGGCGGTCGCCGCTGGCCGAGGTGGCCGACGTCGTTTTCACCACCGCGGTGCAGGAGACCACGTTCCGCCTGGCCGCGCTCTCCGCGCTGCATTCGCAACTGCTCGTGCTCGACCTCATCTACGTCGCCGTCGCCCAGCGCACGTACGAGCGTACGGCCGAAGCCCTCGAAGTGACGGTCCGCGCGGTGGACGCCCATCGCCTGCCCGAGAAGAACCCCACCCGCAAGCGCGGGCGTGCGAAAGGACAGCCGTGAGCCTGACCAGCAGCGATTACCTCGAGAAGATCCAGGCCGCGATCGCGCGGGTCGGCACCGGCCAGGTGGAGCGGGTCCGACTGGCGGCGGAGATCCTGGCCGATTCCGTACGGGCCGGTGGTGTGATCCAGGCTTTCGGGTGCGGCCACTCCGAGGCGCTGGCCATGGAGCTCGCCGGGCGGGCCGGCGGCCTTGTCCCCAGCAACCGGATCGCGCTGCGCGACGTCGTCCTGTACGGCGGCGAGCCGCTCTCCGTCCTGCAGGACCCCACTGTCGAGCGGCGCACCGACATCGCCCACCGGCTGTACGAGCTCGCCCCGGTCAAACCGGACGACGCGTTCGTCATCGCCTCCAACTCCGGCATCAACGGCGCCGTGGTCGAGATGGCGCTGCTGGTCAAGGAGCGCGGCCACCGGCTGATCGCGATCACCTCGGCCGAGCACTCGGCCGGCGTCGGCTCCCGCCACCCCAGCGGGCGCAAGCTGGGCGAGATCGCCGACGTGGTCCTCGACAACGGCGCCCCCAAGGGTGACGCCGTCCTTCCGCTCCCCGGCGGGGGCGCGGTGGGCGCCGTCTCGTCGATCACCGCGGCCCTGCTGGCCCAGCAGATCGTCACCGAGGTGGTGGCCCGCCTGCTCGCCGCGGGCGTGACACCGCCGGTCTACCTGTCGGACAACGTGCCCGGCGGTAAGGAGCACAACGCGGCGGTGGAAGCCCGGTATGCCGGGCGCATCCGCCGTACGGCATAAGCCCGGTATTTCCGCCTGGAGATACCGCGTACGAACGGCACGGTTACGTGATCCCCCCGTTTATCAGGAGGTCCATCTCCATGCTCAAGAAAAGATTGGCGGCAATTCTGACCGGGGTCCTGGCCGGAGCGGGCGCTGTCGCCCTCTCCTCCGGACCCGCCGAGGCCGCGGACTGCGGCTACCTCTTCGACGACTTCCACTACAGCACGTCGGCCGACCCGGCGCTGACCGCCAACGGCTGGACCCCGCGCAGCTACCAAGGAGGCCCGGGCGTGCCCGGCGCCAACTGGTCACCCAACAACATCACGTTCCCGACGTCCGGCGGCCAGAAGGTGCTCCAGCTGACCGCCTCGACCGACGGCACCGGGGCCGGCACCAACCACGCCGAGCTCTACTCCACGCAGAAGCGCTACCTCGACGGCACCTACGCCACCCGCATCCGGTTCACCGACACGCCGGTCAGCGGCAACGACGGCGACCACATCAACCAGACGTTCTTCACGATCAGCCCGCTCAACGGCGACATGGACCCGACCTACAGCGAGCTGGACATCTCCGAATATCTGCCGAACGGCGGCTGGGGCGAGACCGGCCCGATCAACTACCAGACGAGCTGGTACACCTATCGGAACGAGCCGTGGTTCGCCGACAACGTGCATTCTGAGCAGCGCTCGAGCCTGGACGGCTGGCACGAGCTGGTGGCGCAGGTCGCCAACGGGCACATCGTCTACTTCATCGACGGCGTGCAGGTGGGTGACCACTCCGGCAAGTACTACCCGCGCCAGACGATGACCATCAACTGGAACCTGTGGTTCATCGACACGGCGACGCACACGGGCGGCCTGAGTACGTACATCGAGCAGGTCGACTGGGTCCTGTTCGCCAAGAACCAGGTGCTCTCGCCGTCGCAGGCCACCTCGCGGGCCTCGGGTTACCGCACCGCCGGCAACACGTTCGTCGACACGGTCGCCGGAACGGGCACGTGCTCCAACCCGCCTCCCACGACAACTCCTCCGACGACTCCGCCCACCACCACGCCGCCGCCCGCGACCAACTGCGCTGATTCCCCGGCCTGGGCGGTCGGCTCCGTCTACACCAGCGGCAACCTGGTGAAGCACGAGCGCAGCCGCTACGGCGACCCCAGCGGCCCGAAGTCCGGCGACGGCGTCCACCTGTGGCGCGCCAAGTACTGGACCCAGGGCTCCGAGCCCGGCTGGACCGACCAGTGGCAGGACCTCGGCCGCTGCTGAAGGCGCTGACTGGGAGCGGGGCGGCACCGCCCCGCTCCCATGATCTACAGTTTCCGCCCGTGGGCGCATCCGGCTGGAGTTACTACACCGACTACCGACCCGACCTGAACGCGGCTTTCGAGGCCCTTCAGCGCTCGGTCTTCGACGAGGGCGACTACTGGTGGGCCGTCCCCGGCGAAATGGGCAAGTCCGCCGCCGACTATCCGAACCGCCCGCGGACCATGGACGAACTGTGGGACGACGAGGCGGTCCAGGAGTCGGGCACCCACTCGATCCTCGACATGGACCGGGTCCTGAACGACGGCGAGGAGCCACGGTACGGCTACCTTCCGTACGCCGACGATCCCACCATCCCGTTCCACGAGGCCGTCCAGCGCTACGGCGAACCCGAGTACGGCGTGATCGTCCCGGTCACCCCGGCCGAGGCCCGGGCCGTCGCCGGCGTCGAGAAACTGACCCGGGCCCACGTCAAGGCGATCGACGACCTGGCCGAGCATCGGTGGATCGGCCGGGTCGCCGTCCTGCACGGCGACGACGGCCTGCCCGGTGAGCTCTACTTCTTCGGCTTCTCCGGCGACTAGATCACAGCAGGTAGCCGCGGGTTGATCGCGTTTGCCAGGATCGGCCCGTGTCTCCTACCCGGTCTGAGCTGCGGCCCGACCCCGCGGCCCCGGCCGCCGGTGTCAGCAGGCGCTGGTGGCCGCGCCTGCGCCTGCCGCTGATCCTCGTCGCCGCGCTCGCCCTGGCCGCCTACGGCCTGCGCGGCCGGTTCCCCGATCCCCGCGATTTCCTGGGCGCCCTGACCGGCGCCGACTACTGGTGGGTCACGCTGGCGGTGGCCCTGCAGGCCGTCTCGCTGGGCGCCTTCGCCTGGCAACAACGTCAACTGCTGAGAGCCTTCCGCGTACGCATCCGCGCCCGTTTCGCTCTTGCGGTCACCCTGGCCCGCACCGCCATCTCCATTTCGATGCCCGCCGGCGCCGCCGTCTCGGCCGGTTACGCGGGCCGCCAGTACGTCCGCACGGGCGCGACAAAGGAGATAGCGGCCGCCTCGATGATCGTCTCAGGCCTGACCTCGATCGGCGGCCTGGCCCTGCTCTACGTGGTTCTGGGCGCGGCCCTGCTGACCACCGACCCCGACCTGCTGGCCACCCCGCAGCCCTTGATCGTCGTGGCCGCCCTGATCGCCCTGACCGCCACCGCCGTCGTGGTCGGCCGCCGCGCGATGCACCGCCCGCCACGCCCCGACTCCGGCCGCCGGCGCTCCGACAACAAGATCCTGGTCTACGCCCGCAAGCTGCTCACCGCCGCCGCCGAGGCCTGGCGAGCCGGCGCCGCCTTGCGCGCCCGCGAATGGATAACAGGAGTCCTCTACTACACCGTCAACTGGCTGACCGACCTCCTGTGCCTGGCCGCGACATGCCGGGCGGTAGGCCTCCCGGTAGGCGTCATGACCTTGGCCGGCATCTACTTGGGCGTCCAGATCGTCCGCCAGGTCCCGCTGACCCCCGGCGGCGTCGGCGTGATCGACACAGCCCTGGTAGCCGGCCTCACGGCCGCCGGCGCCACCGCCGCCACAGCCGCCGCCGCAGTCGTCATCTACCGCCTGATCTCGTGCTGGCTCCTGATCCCGGCGGGCGGGATCGCCGCCCTGTACCTGCGCCGCGACGTCGCCACCTGAGCATGGATCAGGCAGCGTGGATCGGTCTCTACTTCCGTGATCCGCCTCCCGGCTGGAACCTCGCACCGGCGCCGTGGCGCAGTCGCTTGGTACATGGTGAGGAACTGGCCGCCCCCGACGCGTACGCCCTTCTCGAACACGCCGACGGCCATGTCCAGCCCTACCGAACCGTGGATGGAGAGATCACGCCACGGGACCAGTGGTTCGAACACGTCATCACGTCGGCCCGGAGGCTTCCGCTCAAGCCTTAGAGACGTACGGGAATCCGGGTCACAACGACGGCGCCCACTTCCCAGATCAGTCTGCTCTCTCCCATCTTTTGTCGTCGTCGGTGCATCCGCGTGAGGTGAAGCCCTCGCCGGAGCGGACGGTGAGCTTCACTCCGGACGGGGCGTTGGTGATGAAGTTGTGGTCGATGATCTCGCCGCTGCCGGTGGATCGTTCCCAGTAGCAGTCGGCCAGTGGGCCCTCGAGACGGTAGGTGCCGGGCAGGACCATTCCCGCCTCGCGGCCCACGGTGTAGCGGCCGTCGGCGAAACGCTCTGCCGGGTGGGTCAGGTTGTGTTCGTCCTCGGCGGCGTTGGCGTTCCGCTTCTTCTGCAGGGCGGCGCCGTCGCGGACCGATGGCTGCAGGTCCTTCCACGCCTCGGCCATCTCCGGGCAGAAGTGCTCGAGTGAGAGCTGCACCAGTGCGGTGTCGTCCATCGCCAGCCGGTCGACGTACTCCGCGTCGTCCCGGACGCTGTGGTCGGCGTACACGTGCACGCCGGCGGCCTCCTGGGTGTCGTAGGCGTCGGCGCGGGCCATGACCGCGGCGGCGCCGCCCTCCAGCTGGTCCTCGTAGGGCCAGGTCAACGGTTCGCGACCGTTGACGGCCAGCGTCACGCAGATGTACACCGGCAGCTCTTCGAGGGTGGCGGCGTCGTAGAAGTCGGCCAGTCGCGCCTCGTATCTGCTCACCATCGCCGAGGGCATCGCCGCGACTACGGCGGTCGGCCACAATGCTGGGGTAGACGGTGACGCGGCCGGTGATGTCTTCACGCCGGCGGAGATCGGTGCCGGGGGCTTCGGGGCGTCGCCGCAGCCGGCCAGGGCCGCTAGCGCGACCCATGTCAGGAGTCTTCTTGGCATGTCAGGCGCGGCGCCGCAAGGTTTTGCCGGGGGCGCCGCCCAGGCGGAGGAGGGCGCCCCGGCGGGTGGCGGCGGTGGCCAGCGTCTGGGGGTGGGCGGGGCCCAGCGCCCGGATCATGCGGGTGACGGTGTCCTCCAGGAGGGCTCGGGCCGGGAGCAGGGCGCCGCCGGCCAGGAGGGCGCGGGCCAGTTCGTGGGCCACGGTCAGCGTGTCGGGGTGGTCGGGGCCCAGGTCGGTGCGCCACGCCGCGTGCAGTTCGGCCGCGATGGTGCGGGCCGGGCGCGGCTTGCCCCGGTGCAGCAACGAGGCCACCAGGCGATGGGCGGCCGTCCGCAGGGCCGGGTCGGTGCTGTGGGCGGCGTCGGCGGCTATCAGGTGCGGGGCCAGCGCCGCCCAGCGTGGCCACGTGTCCGGGTTCTCCACCTCGGCCGGTGCGGCGGCGGCGATCAGCGTGCCCGCGTAGGCGCGGCAGACGCGGACGGCCTCGGGGCCCAGGTCGTCCCGGACCGCGTCCCGCACCGGGTCGGGGATGGTGAGGCCGCCCGGGTCGGAGGCGGCCAGGCCGTGCGTGGTCAGGGTTTCGACCACCGCCGGCAACGACGACGGGGCCACGGCGCCCAACGGGTGGGGGAGTGCGGGCAGGCCGGGGGTCAGGACGTCCACCGGAAGGGGTGCCGGGTGCAGGACGGCGCACACGCACAGGAGCTGGGCGGCGGCGGGGTCGTCGTCGCCGAGCTGGTCGATGGCCTCCATGCGAACCGTTATAGCGGCCGGTACAAGCCACCAGAACGGCGCTGCGGGGCGGCGACCTGCGGAAAGCCCGGAGCGGTGATCCGAGGGGAGAAGAAAAGACCACCGAAAGAGTGACGCTTGCCATCGATCTTCGTTGATGGTCTGGTGGCGGGATGAGACGAAGAAGCGTGTTCATCGTTGTGCTGACCGCTGTGCTCGTCGGTGCCTCGGCGACCCCGGCGGGGGCGGCGTCGCCGTCGTACAAATATCAGTTCCTCAGTCCCGGCGGGCAGCCCCGCCTGACCGAGAAGGTGCCGGTCAACGTGGTTTTCGTCGGCTACGAGACCGGCCGGGCGGCGTTCACCAAGGAGCTCGCCCGCACGTACGAGCCCGTGGTGCGGTCGCGGCTTCCGTACGGCGTCACCGAGAAACTCGGCATCACCTACACGTACGACTACAAGCTGCGGTACGCCGATAAATCGTACGAGAACAGGTTCTTCTCGCAGTTGACCAAAATGGCGAAACCCGCGCCGCTGACCGAATTTCAGACGGCCTACAACGCTCAGCCGAAGCGGACCACGACGATCACGAAGAACCACGCGATCGACGCGCCCAGCGTGGAGAAGTGGCTCGCGCTGAACCCGCCGTCGGGTGTGGACACCCGGCGCAACACGATCTTCTTCGTCAACTGGTACGGGCGGCCCGACTTCAAGTTCCACGTCTACACCAAGACCGGCGAGCCCGATCCGGACACCGGCTACGACTTCGGGGCCAACCGCGACAGCCGCAAGATGATCGCCTGGGGCGGCACGACCGCCGACGACGAGGAGACCGGGCTCGGGCGGACCCGGCGGGTCTGGTTCCACGACTTGTCGGCGGGACCGGAGTCGTGGACGGGCAACTACGACATCACCAACGCCGACGTGGACGGGGACGGCGCCGCCGACTACCGGATGCCGCCGGTCTGGGAGTACGCGGCGGGCGGCTACCGCGCGCCGAGCGCCCTCCCCAGCGACCTCGGCAAGATCACGCGCTATGTGGCGCTGAACCTGCTCATGACCAACTCGCCGCTCTACCCGGTCGAGCTGCCCACGGCCGAGCCGCCGAAGACGATCAACATCGACAGCAACACGTACGAGGGATGGCCCGGCGTGGACGCCTCCACGCGCTACCAGACCCCGGGGTTGCTCCTTCGGGAGCTCGGTGAGCTGCGGTGGCGGAACAAATTCAGTTTCGACAGTCAGGACCTTCCGTACGACGCCAAGGCCGAGGCCTGCTACGTCGGCCTGCTCGAGGACGAGAGTTGTTATCCGGAGACCGGTTATCCCGCGTTTGCCAACCTCTACCTCTACAACCGGGAGAACCTCGCCCGTACGCAGGACGACCAGGGCCGGGTCGACTATGAGCTCCCGGTCTTCAACTACGCGGTGGGTGCCGGCGTGGGTTCGCCCGCGCTGGGCTTCGCCGACGACGACTACGTGACGGGCGACCAGACGTACGTCTTCAACTTCATCTCGCCGGAGATCGTGGAGTCCGGGTACGGCCTGACCACCACCCAGATCCACGAGGTGGGCCATCACCTGGGCATGTCACATCCGCACGACGGCTACGACAGCGAGACCGGCGTGGCCTACGGGCCCGAGGGCGGCTTCTTCTACGTCTGGGCCGGCGACGAGAACAACTCGATCATGAGCTACATCGACGTGAACTGGGACTTCAGCCAGTTCGACCGCGACAACAGCGACCGCTTCCTGACCGCCGCCTACTGGGAGGCGGCCAACCGCCTCGCGGCGACAGTCCCGGCCGGCACCCGCCTGCACGCGGCGGACGCCCTGCTCGGCGTGGCCAAGGCCGCCTTCGCCAAGCACGACTACCGGGTCGCGTACGCGCTGAGCGAGGCCGCCTACGACAAGGTGGCCGCGGTGGCGGACAAGACCGCGGTGTCCACGTTGAAGGCCGGCACCCCGAGCCTGAGCACCGACGTGCACGGCCCGCACGAGTTCGTCGACACGCTGGCGCCGGACGGTCCGCGCGGCCAGTCGTAGACGGGACGATCGGCCGTCGTCGCGCTCCGGCGGCGGCCGATCGTTACTGTGCAGGCATGACCGAGCTGCCGGGATTCGTACGGCGGGCGTTCCTGCCCAGCCCGGAAGGGCGTGCCGTGGCCGCGCTGGCGTGGTCGTGCGACGGCCGGTGGCTCGCGACGGCCGGTCTCGGTGGCGACGTGTGGGAGGTCGACGGCTTCGAGGCGCGGCACGCCTTCACCTTCAGCGGCCCGCGCGAGGATCACTTCCAGGTGACCTGGTCGCCGGTCGACCCCCGCCAGTTCGTCTACGTCGAGAGACACCGGGTCGTCGGTGTGCGGGTCGACCAGAACGGCTGGCGTGCCCTGCGGGAGTGGAGCTTCACCTACAAATCCGACCGCAGCCTGCGCCCGGTGGTCTCCTTCTCGCCGGACGGGACCCGCATCGTGGTGGCGACCGGCGAGGACCACGCTGAGATCTTCTCCGCCGCGGACGGAACGAGGATCGGCAACATGCCGTCCGGCCGTTACGCCCTGGGCGCGCTCTGGTCACCGTCGGGCTCGGAGGTGCTCTTCCTGCACGAGAACGGCGTGTCCTCCAAAGAGACCGGGCGAACCTACGGCGACCATCCGCTCCGATGGGCCGCCTGGTCACCGGACGGCCGCCTCTGTGCCGTCGGCAGCGAGGATCCCGTGATCCTGATCATCGGACGGAATCTCGCCACCGTCTCCCTCGAAGGGCACACCGCCGGGCTGCTCAGCGTCGAGTTCTCGGCCGACGGGCGGTTGCTCTGTTCCATCGGCCTGGACGGCACGCTGCGGCTGTGGCGCACCGACACCTGGCAGCCCGTGGGCCGGCTCGACCTCGGCGAGACGCACGAGTTCGTCGGCGGCCTCGCCGCCGCTCCCGGCCGGCCCGTCTTCGCCCGCCGGAGCATCAACCCCACCGGCGTCGAGCTGTACGAGGCCGACTACGCGCGCCTCTTCGCGACCGAGAGCCCCGACGAGCGGACGCGCACTTATGCCAACGCCAAGGTCGTCCTGCTCGGTGACACGGGTGTCGGCAAGTCCGGTCTGGGGCTGGTGCTGGCCGGCGAGCCGTACGCGCCGACCGACTCCACCCACGCGCGCAAGGTGCGCACCTTCGACACCTGCGAGGTCGAACGGCCCGACGGCAGTGTCGAGCGGCGGGAGATCCTGCTGTGGGACATGGCCGGGCAGCCCGCCTACCGGCTCGTGCACCAGTTGCACCTGGCCGAGGTGGCGGCCGCCCTGATCGTGTTCGACTCGCGCAGCGAGATCGACCCGTTCGCCGGCGTGCACTACTGGGCGCGGGCCATGCGCCTGCGGGCGGACGTGCCGCTGATCCTGGTCGCCGCCCGCACCGACATCGGCGGCCGGCCGGTCGGCCGGGTGCGCGTGGACGGCGTCCGCGAAGGGCTGGGGCTGGCCGGCTACTTCGAGACCAGCGCCCGCGAGAGCAAAGGCATCGCCGAGCTGGGCCAGGCCATCCGCGAGGTGATCGACTGGTCGGCCCTGCCGCGCTCGGTCTCCAGCGATCTGTTCGAGTCGATCAAGGCGTACGTGCTGCGGGAGGCCGCCACGCGGCAGATGGCGACCACCGCCGACCTGTTCCGGGCCTTCCGGCCGCAGGCGGCCGGCATCGGCGAGGAGGAGCTGCGGGCGAGCTTCGAGACCTGTGTACGGGTCCTGGAGCTCCGAGATCTCGTACGGCGCCTGTCGTTCGGGGATTTCGTGCTGTTGCGGCCGGAGTTGCTCGACTCGTACGCGGCGGCCCTGGTCATCGCGGCCCGGGACCAGCCGGACGGGCTGGGCAACATCGCCGAGGACGACGCGCTGGCCGGGCGCTTCCCGCTGCCGGCCGAGGACCGGCTGCCCGCCGCCGAGGAGCGGCTGCTGCTGATCGCGGTGGTCGAGGAGCTGTTGCGCCACGACCTGGTGCTGCGCGAGCCGACCGCGGACGGCATCGACCTGGTTTTCCCGTCGCAGCTGACGGTGGACCGGCCGGACTCGCCCGAGCAGGAGGCGGCCGACATCGTCTTCCGGTTCGACGGGGCTGTGCAAAGCGTTTATGCCACGCTTGCCGTACGCCTCGGCCACGTCCCCGAATATCAGCGGCAGGGCATGTGGCGCGACGCCAGCGACTACCGGGCGCGGGTCGGTGGAGTCTGCGGGCTGCGGATCCGGCAGTTCCAGGAGGGACAGGGCGAGCTCACCGTCTACTTCAGCGGCGGCGCCAGCGAACAGACCAGGTTCCTCTTCGAGGAGTACGTCCGCCAGCACCTTCAGGCCAGGGCGGTTCCGGGTTCGGTCGAGCGGGACCGCGTGTTCACCTGCCCCGGTTGCGCCTACCGGGTGCCCGTCGACCTCGTACGGCGAAGGCAGGCGCGAGGCGACCGCGACATGGCCTGCCCCGACTGCGAGGATGTCCGCATCTCCCTGCTCGACCGCGAGGATCGCCTGCCCCGGGCCGACGTCCGCCAGATGAACGCCAGCGCCGACCTGACCCGCGACCGCTCCGCCGCGACCGCCTCGGTCCTCGGCAAGGAGTACACCCGGCACTACGACGTCTACCTGTCCTACGACCGCAGCAACCGCGACATCGTCGACAGTCTCACCGCCGAACTGCGTCAGGCGGGCCTGCTGGCGTGCACCCACCTGTACACGTCCGGCTTCCTGGACACCTGGGAACCGGGGTTGCGGCAACGCCTCGCCCGGTCCCGCGCGGCAGCCCTGTTCGTCGGCGGCAAGACCAGCCGGCAGAGACAGAAGCTGGAGCTCGAGGCGGCGTTCAGCGAGCAGGCGAGGCGCCCGGATTTCCGGGTCGTCCTGGTCGGCCTACCCGGCGCCGGGACCGTCGACGTGCCGCCCTTCGAGCGCGTGGAACGCGTCGCGCTGACCGACGGCTTCGACCGCCTTCGCCAGGCCATCACCGGCGAGCGGCCGCGGGACGAGTTCCCGCTCAGGCCTCAAGCGGGATGACCGGGCGGATCAGCATCTCGTCGAGGCCGTACGTGTTGTCGCGGACCGCGGCGCCATGGTGCGGATCCCGGTAGGACGTGGCCAGGGTGAGCCAGGAGACGAACGCTCCGGCGCCGCCGCAGACCATGCTGCCGCCGTCGCCTCCGCAGACCACGCCGGGGTCGGCCGTGCGCTCGTCACGGTACGGGTCCTGGCCGATCTGGAGGCCGAACGGATGCGGCTCGTACTGGACGGTCCGCACCGCGTACGGGTCGTCGTCGAGGGGGCACGTGTCGCCCCACCGCCACAGGGTCGTCGCGCCGGCCCCGCACGCGTGCTCCCATTCCTCCGGCGTCGGCAACCGCTGGCCGATCTCCGCCAGCCGGGCGACCTCGACGTCGTACGACGGCTTGTCCTTGAGCCACGCCCGCCGGACCGTCCCGTCGGGGTTGAACTCGATCGTGGCTTTGCCGTGGACGGTGAGGGTTTGCGGCGCGGGCTGCCCGGTCCGGCGGCGCCGGCTCTCGTCCTGCTCGACCAGGGCGGCGATCGCCGGATGGCCGGCCGGTACGGCGTACTGACCGGCGTCCCTCGCCTCGACCGCGACCAGCATCGGGGCCAGCGTGACCGTGCGCGGCGGCGAGGTCATCCGGTCGACGAAGGCGCGGATGTCCTCGGTCAGGCCCCACTCGGCGGCGCTGGCCGCGTAGTCCTCGGCCTGCTCGGGGGTGGGGGAGAAGCGGTTCGCGTCGTAGCCGACCGTCACGGTGCCGCCCGGGACGTACGCGAAACGCCGCCCGTCGACGTCGAACACGGTGCCCGCCGGCGCGGCGATCCAAGACGGGTCGATCATGGCGAAGAGCATAGAAGAGGCCGCGTCCCCGTGGGGAGCGCGGCCTCTTCGTGGTGCGGAGCGGGTTTCAGCCCTTGACGCTGCCGGCCAGCAGACCTCGTACGAAGTAGCGCTGGAGCAGCAGGAACACGACCACCGGAACGACGATCGAGACGAAGGCGCCGGCGGAGAGGAGCTGCCAGGCCGTGCCCCGGGTGCCGCTCAGGTTGGCGAGCTGCAAGGTGATCGGTGCGACCTCGTCGCCGCCGCCGGCGAAGACGAGGGCGACCAGCAGGTCGTTCCAGACCCAGAGGAACTGGAAGATGCCGAACGCGGCCAGGGCCGGGGTCAGCAGCGGCAGCATCACCTTGAAGAAGATGGACACGTGCCCGGCCCCGTCGATGCGGGCCGCCTCGATCAGGCCGCTCGGGATCTCGCGCATGAAGTTGCTCAGCAGGTAGATCGCCAGCGGCAGCGCGAAGGCCGAGTGGGAGATCCACAGCGTCCAGAACGTGCCGGTCAGGTCGATCTTCACGAAGATCTCGAGCAGCGGGATCAGGGTGACCTGCAACGGGACGATCTGCAGGGCGAAGACCACGATGAACAGGAAGTTGCGGCCCGGGAAGTGGATCCAGGTGAAGGCGTACGCCGCCAGGGTGGCCAGCGCCATCGGGATCAGCACGGCCGGGATGCAGATCATCAGCGAATTGACGAAGTACGCCGCCAGGTTGACGCCGCCCTCCTCGCCGAAGACCGCCTTGTAGTTCTCCATCGTGACCGTCGGGTCACTGAAGAACGTCCACCAGCCCGTCGTCTTGATCGCCCGCTCCGGGCGGAACGACGAGACGAGCAGGCCGAAGGTCGGGATCGTCCACAGCACGGCCAGCACGATCGCCGCGATCGACGCCCACGGCGAGCTGAGCTTCCTTTTCGCGATGCCGGCCGCCGTCTCCTTCTTGGGCGTCAGCGGGGGCGTCGTCGTCACAGGAGTCGCGGTCATGATGCCTCCGAACGACGGAGCGTGCGAATGTTGTAGGCGACGATCGGGATGACCAGGATGAACAGCAGCACCGCGAGCGCGGCGCCGAGGCCCTGGTTGTCGGCCCGGAACGTCTGGCTGTAGAACTCGTTGGCCACGACGCTCGTCTTGAACTGACCGCCGGTCATCGTCCGCACGATGTCGAAGACCTTCAGCGTGGCGATGCCGATGGTGGTCAGCACCACGACCACTGTCGGCTGCACGCTCGGCAGCGTGATGTTGCGGAACATCGTCCACGCGTTCACACCGTCGAGGCGGGCCGCCTCGATGATGTCGTCCGGGATCGCCTTGATCGCGGCCGACAGGATCGTCATCGCGAAACCGGCCTGGATCCAGATCATCACGACGATGAGCAGGAACGTGTTCAGCGGTGACTCGATGAGCAACTGGACCGGCTTACCGCCCAGCCACACGATGATCTGGTTGATCAGGCCGATCTGCTTCACGTTGCCCTGATCGGGGCGGTACTCGTACATGAACTTCCAGATGACGCTGGCCGCGACGAACGAGATCGACATCGGCAGGAAGATCAGCGCCTTGGCGAACGACTCGAAGCGCGACCGGTCGACCAGGATCGCGTAGACGAGCCCGATCGCCGTGGCCAGGAACGGCACGACGACGACCCAGATCACCGTGTTCCGCAGGACCGTGAGCTGGTCGTTGTCGGAGAAGATGGTGGTGTAGTTGTCGAGGCCGATGAAGGTCTTGCCGGCCGCGTCGAAGAACGACTGGTAGATCGTGCGAAGCCCGGGATAGACGAGGCCGAACGCGAGCAGGAAGACGGTCGGCAGCAGGTAGAGCCACGCGACGACCTTGTCGCCGCGCTTGCCGCCGAACCTGGCGGCGATGAAGAGGATGACACCGAGGATCGCGGCGAAGAGCAGCAGCGCCGCGAGCATCTGCAAGATTTTCTCGGGGGTGGTGGAGGCGGTGTTGAACACGCGACCCGGACCTCCTTGTGCGCTGGACGATGAGAAGAGGGGTGGGGCCGGTCGGAAATCTCCGACCGGCCCCGATGACGCTATGTGATTACTTGGGCCACGACTTTTCGATGTTGTCCAGCGTGGTCTTCGTGTCCTGGCCGGTGATCCAGTTGGTCGCCTGCTTCCAGAACGAGTCCGAGCCCACGGCCGCCGGCATCTGGTCGGAGCCGTCGAAGCGGAAGGTCGCCTTCGGGTCGAGCAGGATGGTGCCGGCCAGCTTGTCGATCGGGTTGGTCAGGTTGTTCGGGTCGAGGCCCTTGTTGGCCGTGACCCAGCCCGACGAGAGCTTGGCCTTGGTGTTGGCCCACACGTCCGAGGAGAGGTAGGTCTGGAAGGCCTTGACCTCGGGACGGTCGGCGAACGCGACGACGAACTCACCGGCGCCGAGGACCGGCTTGGTGTCGGCGTCCTTGCCCGGCAGGTAGAAGGCGAACACGTCGCCGTCCTCCGCCACCTTGGTGCTCTTGTCGAAGTTGGCCGCGTAGAAGCTGGCCTGGCGGTGCAGCGAGCAGGTGCCCTGGGTGATCGGCAGGCCCGCGTCCTGGAACGTGGTGGTCGCGATGCTCTTGACGTCGCCGAGACCGCCGTTGACGTACTTGTCGTTCTTCAGGTAGCCGCCGACCGCGTCGAGAGCCGCGGTGGCCTCGGGGCCGTTGAACGGGATGGTGTGGTTGACCCACTTGTCGTACGCGTCCGGACCGGCGGTCCGGAGCATGAAGTCTTCCATCCAGTCGGTGATCGGCCAGCCGGTGGCGTCACCACTGCTGATGCCGGCGCACCACGGCTTCTTGCCGTCCGTGACCATCTTGTCGGTCAGCGTCTGGAGCTCGGCCAGCGTGGTCGGCACCGTGTAGCCGGAGTCCTTGAACTCGGCCGGCGAGTACCAGACCAGCGACTTCACGCTCGCGCCGAGCGGGGCGCCGTAGAACTTGCCGTCGATCGTGGTGTAGGCCTTCCAGGCCTTGTCCCAGAACTTGTCGACGTTGGCCGCGGTCTCGGCCGGGGCCTCCTTGGCCTTGCCGGTCGCGACCAGCTGCTTGACCAGACCGGGCTGGGGCACGATCGCGAGGTCCGGCGGGTTGCCGGCCTTGGCGCGCACGAGGATCTGCGTCTCGAAGGACTTGTCACCCTCGTACTTGATGGTGGCGCCGGTGCAGTTCTCGAAGGGCTTGTAGGACTCCTTGTGCGGGGTGTCCTCGGGGGTCACGATGCCCGTGTAGATCGTGACCGTCTTGCCCTTGATGTCGCCGAACTTGGTGTATGGCGCACAGTCGATGGCCGACGCCGACGCGTCAGTGCTGCCCTCGCTGTCAGAATCGTCTCCGCCGCACGCGGCGAGGCTGAAGACCAGCCCGGCGCTCAGCGCGCTGGCGAGCGCAGCCCGGCGAAAACGCGGGCTCGTAGGTTGACCGAACATACCGCTCCCTATGTCAAATCGCGCCTCCGGCGTCCAAAGACGCCGCCGTCCGAAGCGCTACTTGGACAACAGTCAAGAGGTAACCGGCACGTTGCGCAATGATTTCCGCTTGATCGACTCGATAACGATACGGCCGCGATGCACGGGGCAGCTTAACCGGTTAAGGAAGAACCGCAGGTCATGGCCCATAAAGGGCCTACGGACGACCCTAGTCGCAAAGAGGCCACCCCGCTCGGTTATCGTCGAATAGACGAGAGCGGGGTGGCCTGTTCGGTTGATGCGGTGCTGGCTGAGGTCAGCCGGCCATCGACAGGTACTTGAAGCCGAGGCGCGTCATCCGGTCACGGTCGAGCACGTTGCGGCCGTCCAGCACGATCGGCTGGCGCATGAGGCCGACCATCTTGCCCCAGTCGAGTTCGAGGTACTGGGCCCACTTGGTCACCAGCACGACCGCGTCGCAGTCGTCGAAGGCGCCGTCGAGGGTCTCGGCCAGATAGGGCGCCATTTCGGGGTATTCCTTGCGGAACCGCTCGGCCGCGATCGGGTCGTGCAGCCGGACCCGGGCGCCGCGGGCGATGAGCAGGTTGGCGATGTCGAGGGCCGGCGAGTCGCGCAGGTCGTCGGTGTTCGGCTTGAACGCGATGCCGAGCAGGCCGATCTTGCGGCCCTTGAGGATGCGCAGCTCGTCCTGGAGGCGCTCGACGGCGATGGCCCGCTGGCGCTGGTTGATGTCGCGCGCGGCCCGCACGATCGGCATCTCGTAGTTGTACTCGGCGCCGGTGGCGATCAGGGCCTTGGTGTCCTTGCCGAAGCAGGAGCCGCCCCAGCCGACGCCGGGCTCCAGGAAGCGCGAGCCGATGCGCTGGTCGAGGCCGATGCCCCGGGCCACCTCGGTGATGTCGGCGCCGACCTTGCCGGCCAGCTGGCCGATTTCGTTCACGAAGCTGATCTTCAGGGCCAGGAAGGCGTTGGCCGCGTACTTGATGAGCTCGGCCGAGGCGAGATCGGTGGAGACCAGCGGAACGGCGGTGGTGTCGTCCGGGCGCGGCGCGAAACTGGGCGCGGTGAACGTCTGGTTGATGATCGGGCGGTAAAGCTGGTTGAGGACCTCGAGGCTGCGCGGATTGTCCGAGCCGATGACGATTCGATCCGGAAAGAGCGTGTCGTGGATGGCATTGCCCTCACGCAGGAACTCCGGATTCGACGCGACCGAGAATTCGCACTTCTCGGGCCGGTCGTCACGCAGCGCGAACGAGTCGCGCAGAATGGCGTCGACCCAGTTTCCGCTGCCGATCGGCACGGTCGACTTGTTGACCACGACGGTGAAGTCGTTGTCGAGGTTCTGGGCGACGCTTTCGGCGGCCGAGCGCAGATATCGCAGGTCGGGCGAGCCGTCGGCGGCCGACGGCGTCTGCACCGCCACGAAGACCACGTCGGCGCCGGGCACACCCTCGGCGTACGACGTCGTGAAGGTCAGGTTTCCCGCGGCCTCGGCGAGCAGGTCCTCCATGCCGGGCTCGTAGATCGGGCAGTGCCCGGCCCGCAGCATGTCGACCTTGTTCTGGTCGAGGTCGACGCAGGTGACCTGGTGGCCCAGGAAGGCAAGACTGACGCCGGTGGTGAGCCCGACATAGCCAGTGCCGACAACGCAAACCTTCATCAAACGCTCCTCCACCGCGGTGGTCCGTCGACCGCCGCTTCCACTGACACAGCGAACGCCACGCCGTCCCCGTAATCAAGGCCAGATGATACACAGCGTAGAAAAACGCCCGGCGAATCCTTGACGTACGGTATTTGGTTCATTCCTAAGAGTCGCCGCGATTCACCGGTCTCAATAGCTTGAGCGGTTTGCCCCGCTAGGTCTGGCGTGTACCCACCGCCGACGATCTCAAGCCACGCACGGTGCCCAAGATATGCACGATTGTCAACTACGGGTTTCCAGGTCTTGACAGCCAGATGTCGGCGACCCACGCTTCTGGGAGCGCTCCCACTATGACGTTCATCGATGGAAGGTGTTGGATGAGGCGCTCCACCATCGCGGCCACCGTCGCCGCGGTCCTGCTCAGTGCCGTGTCGATAGTGCTCGCCCGGCCCCTGACGGCCGCGGCGGCGCCCGTCGAGCCGTACGGCTGGAAGAACGTCCGGATCGACGGCGGCGGATTCGTCCCGGCCGTCGTCTTCAACCCGGGCGAGCGGAACCTGATCTACGCGCGCACCGACATCGGCGGCGCCTACCGATGGAACGAACCGGGGCAGAGCTGGACGCCTCTGCTCGACTGGGTGGGCCAGGACAACTGGGGTTACAACGGCGTCGTCAGCATCGCGCCCGACCCGGTGGAGACCAGCCGGGTCTACGCCGCTGTCGGGATGTATACCAACAGCTGGGACCCCAACAACGGCGCCATCCTCCGATCCTCCGACAAGGGAAACACCTGGCAGACCACCACATTGCCGTTCAAGAACGGCGGCAACATGCCCGGGCGCGGCATGGGGGAGCGGCTCGCCGTCGACCCGCACCACAACAGCACTGTCTATTACGCCGCCGAGGGCGGCAACGGGTTGTGGCGCAGCACGAACTACGGCGCCACCTGGGCCAAGGTGACCGCGTTCCCGAACGCCGGCAACTACGTGCAGGACCCGGACGACGCCAACGGCTATCTCAACCAGAACCAGGGCCTGACCTGGGTCACCTTCGGCGCCGCGAACCAGATCTACGTCGGGGTGGCCGACAAGCAGAACCCGGTCTACCGCTCGCTCGACAACGGCGTGACCTGGGAGCGCGTGCCCGGCCAGCCCACCGGATACATCGCGCACAAAGGCGTCGTGCAGGGCAACTACCTGTTCATCGCGACCAGCGACACCGGCGGCCCCTACGACGGCGGCGCCGGGCAGGTCCAGCGCCTCGACCTGACCACCGGCGCGTGGGCCGACATCTCGCCGCCCCCGGCCGCCGACGCGCCGTACTACGGCTATTCCGGCCTGACCGTCGACAAACAGAAGCCGGGCACACTGATGGTGGCCACCCAGATCTCCTGGTGGCCCGACGCGATCTTCTTCCGCAGCACCGACAACGGCGCCACCTGGACCCGGATCTGGGACTTCGCCGGATATCCGTCGGTCACCAAGCGGTACACCATGGACATCTCGGCCAACCCGTGGCTCGACTTCAACACCAATCCGCAACCCCCGGAGTCGACACCGAAGCTCGGCTGGATGAACGAAACCCTGGCCATTGATCCCTTCAACTCCAACCGTTTTCTGTACGGCACGGGCGCCACGGTCTACGGCTCGACCAACCTTACGAACTGGGACGCCGGTTCGACCATCACGATCAAGCCGATGGCCAAGGGCCTCGAGGAGACCGCCGTCCTCGACCTGGCCAGCCCGCCGTCGGGGGCGCCGCTGGTCAGCGCGCTCGGCGACATCGGCGGCTTCCACCACGCCTCGCTCGACACGGTCCCGGCCAACTTCCACGACACGCCGAGCCTGGGCAGCAACACCAGCCTCGACTTCGCCGAGCTGAGCCCGGCGGTCTTCGCCCGGGTCGGCAACGCCGACGCGGCCCCGCACATCGGCATCTCCAGCGACGGCGGCAAGAACTGGTACCAGGGCCAGGAGCCGTCCGGGGTCACCGGCGGCGGCACCATCGCGGTCGGTGCCGACGCGACGTCGATGGTCTGGTCACCGCAGGGCGCCGGCGTGCACTACAGCACGACCCGGGGCAGCTCGTGGACCGCCTCGTCCGGGCTGCCGGCGGGCGCGATCGTCGAGAGCGACAGGGTCAACCCCAAGACCTTCTACGGGTACGCCTCGGGGACGTTCTACACGAGCAAGGACGGCGGGGCGACCTTCACCGCGTCGGCGGCATCGCTCCCGGCCACCGGGCGGCTGCACTTCAAGGGCGTGCCGGGCGCCGGCGGGGAGGTCTGGTTCGCCGGCAGTACGGGGTTGCTGCGCTCGACGGACTCGGGGGCGACGTTCACGAAGCTCGCCCCGGTGACGTCGGCGATCAACGTGGCCTTCGGCAAGGCGGCGCCCGGAACGGCGAGGCCGGCGGTCTACCTGGTCGGCACGGTCGACGGGGTGACCGGGGTCTTCCGCTCGGACGACACCGGGGCGAGCTGGGTGCGGATCAACGACGACGCCCATCAGTACGGCAACGCCGGTGACGCTCTCGCGGCCGATCCCCACGTGTACGGGCGCGTCTACCTCGGCACCAACGGCCGCGGCATCCTTTATGGCGATAAAACGGGCGGTCCGACGACGCCCACGCCGACCACTCCCGCGCCTACGACGCCCGCGCCGACCACCCCGCCCCCGACGACTCCGCCTCCGACCACCCCACCTCCGACCACGTCTGCTCCCGGGGCCTGCTCGGCGACGTACAAGGTGACCGGTCAATGGCAAGGGGGCTTCCAGGCCGAGGTCACCGTCAAGAACAACGGCACCACCGCGACCGCCGGCTGGACCGTCGGCTGGTCCTTTACCGCGGGCCAGACCCTGACCAACGCCTGGAACGCGAACGCCACCCAGAGCGGCACGACGGTCACCGCCCGCAACGCCAGCTACAACGGCGCCCTCGCCGCCGGCGCCACCACCAGCTTCGGCTTCCTCGGCAGCGTGGCCGGAACGAATAACCCCGTCCCCTCACCCATCACCTGCTCCTGAGCAGAAAGGAACTCCCCCACGTGCGAGCACGACAAAGAGTTAGAAGACGCCTGCGCCGCGGGCTGGCCCTCACCGGCGCCGCCGTCCTCGGCGCCGGCGTGGCCCTCGCGGCCGGCACCCCCGCCCTCGCCGCACCCGGCTGCACCGTCGTCTACAAGGTGCAGAGCCAGTGGTCCGGCGGATTCACCGGCGACATCGCCATCACCAACACCGGTGACCCGCTGACCAGCTGGAAGCTCGAGTACGACTTCCCGGACGCGGCCCAGAAGTTCAGCCAGGGCTGGAACGGCGTCTACGCGCAGAGCGCCCGGCACGTCACCGTGACCAACGCGGCCTGGAACGGCGGCATCGGCACCAACGGCACGGTCAGCACGGGCTTCAACGGCACATTCGGCTCGGCCAACCCGGTGCCCACCTCGTTCACGCTCAACGGCGCCCCCTGCAACGGCGCGGTCGCCGCGCCGACCGTCGAGATCACCAGCCCGGCCGCGAACACCCGGTACACCGCGCCGGCCTCGATCCCGATCACCGCCACGCCCACGGTGGCCAGCGGCGGCTCCATCAGCAAGGTCGAGTTCTACCACGACGGCCTGCTCATCAACACCGACACGGCGGCCCCGTACACGTACACCTGGACCGGCGTGCCCACCCAGGCCGCCGCCTACCACCTCCAGGCGATCGCGTACGACGCCAACGGGGTCAAGAGCAACACGGCCGACGTGCCGGTCTTCGTCGACGCGGCCACCACGCCGGCGATCGTGGCCGACGCCACCTCGGTGACCGTCTCGCCCGGCGGCAGCGCCACGCTGAAACTGGCCCTGTCCAAGGCGCCCACGGCGAACGTGACCGTCGCGGTCGCCCGCACCGCCGGCGCCACCACGGTGTCGGCCACCCCGGCGTCGCTGACGTTCACGCCGTCGAACTGGAACACCGGCCAGACCGTCACGATCGCGGCCACCAGCGCGGCCGCCCTGGGCGCGACCGCGACCTTCTCGGCCACCGCGAGCGGGCACACCGCCGCGTCGGTGAACGCGACCGTGGCCCAGCAGGGCTCGGCCGACGCCCGCTTCACCCAGCTCTACAACGACATCAAGAACCCGGCCAACGGCTACTTCAGCCCGGACGGGGTGCCCTACCACTCGATCGAGACGCTGATCGACGAGGCGCCCGACCACGGCCACGAGACGACCTCCGAGGCGTTCAGCTACTGGCTGTGGCTCGAGGCCGAGCACGGCCACGCGGCCGGCGACTGGGCGCCGTTCAACAGCGCCTGGGCGACGATGGAGAAGTACATCATCCCGTCGCACGCCGACCAGCCGACCAACGACAAGTACGACGCGTCCAAGCCGGCCACCTACGCGGCCGAGTACCCGCTGCCGTCGCAGTATCCATCGCAGCTCGACCAGAGCGTCTCGGTCGGCTCCGACCCGCTGGCGGCCGAGCTGAAGAGCGCCTACGGCACCTCCGACATCTACGGCATGCACTGGCTGCTGGACGTCGACAACGTCTACGGCTTCGGCCGCTGCGGCGACGGCACGTCGAAGAACGTCTACATCAACACCTTCCAGCGCGGCCCGCAGGAGTCGACGTTCGAGACGGTGCCGCAGCCTTCCTGCGACACCTTCAAGCACGGTGGCCCCAACGGCTATCTCGACCTGTTCACCAAGGACGCCAGCTACGCCAAGCAGTGGAAGTACACCAACGCGCCGGACGCGGACTCCCGCGCGGTGCAGGCGGCGTACTGGGCGTACACCTGGGCCACCGAGCAGGGCAAGCAGTCGCAGATCTCCGCCGCCGTGGCCAACGCGGCCAAGATGGGCGACTACCTGCGCTACTCCTTCTACGACAAGTACTTCAAGCAGCCGGGCTGCGCGTCGACCTCGTGCGCCGCGGGCACCGGCAAGAACGCCTCCAACAACCTGATGTCCTGGTACTACGCCTGGGGCGGCGCGACCGACACCAACGCCGGCTGGGCGTGGCGGATCGGCTCCAGCACCAGCCACTTCGGATATCAGAACCCGATGGCCGCCTACATCCTGTCCAACGTCAGCGCCTTCGCCCCGAAGTCGCCGACGGCCAAGGCGGACTGGCAGGCCAGCCTCAACCGGCAGCTCGAGTTCTACCAGTGGCTCCAGTCGTCGGAGGGCGCGATCGCCGGCGGCGCGACGAACAGCTGGAACGGCAGCTACCAGTCCCGCCCGGCCGGGGTGCCGACCTTCTACGGTCTCGCCTACGTCGAGGCTCCGGTCTACGAGGACCCGCCGTCGAACCGCTGGTTCGGCATGCAGACGTGGTCCCTCGAACGGCTGGCCGAGTACTACTACATCACCGGTGACGCCAAGGCGAAGTCGGTGCTGGACAAGTGGGTGCCGTGGGCGCTGGCCAACAGCACCATCAGCGCCACCGACTTCTCCATCCCGTCCGACATGGCGTGGTCGGGCGCGCCGGCCACCTGGAACCCGTCGTCGCCCGCGGCCAACACCAACCTGCACGTCACGGTGACCAGCAAGGGCCAGGACCTCGGCGTGGCGGGCTCGTTCGCCAAGCTGCTGACCTACTACGCGGCCAAGTCGGGCAGCGCCACGGCCAAGACCGCGGCCAAGAACCTGCTCGACGCGATCTGGACCAAGAAGGACGCCAAGGGCGTGTCGGTCACCGAGACCCGCGCCGACTACAACCGCATGGACGACACCTACAACGCGTCCACCGGCCAGGGCATCTACATCCCGCCGGGCTGGAGCGGCACCATGCCCAACGGCGACGCCATCAAGCCGGGCGTGTCCTTCCTGGACATCCGCTCCTTCTACAAGAACGACCCGGACTACCCGAAGGTCGAGGCCTATCTGAACGGCGGCCCGGCGCCGACGTTCAACTACCACCGGTTCTGGGCCCAGGTCGACGTCGCCACCGGCTACGCCGACTTCGCCCGGCTGTTCCCCAACGGCTGATTCGGAGGGACCCATGAAGAGATTTCTGATGTACGCCGTAGCCGCGCTCCTCGCCGCGGGCGCCGGCCTCGTGATCACGTCGACCACGGCTCAGGCCCATGGCGCGATCATGGTGCCGGGCAGCCGGACGTGGCTCTGCTACAAGGACGGCAAGGACTCGACCGGCGCGATCAACCCGACGAATCCGGCCTGCGCGGCGGCGGTGGCCCAGAGCGGGACGACCTCGCTCTACAACTGGTTCGCGGTGCTCCGCTCGGACGGTGCGGGCCGGATGTCGGGCTTCATCCCCGACGGCCAGCTCTGCTCCGGTGGCACCGGTGGACCGTACAACTTCACCGGTTTCAACCTGGCCCGTAACGACTGGCCGGTGACGCACCTGACGTCGGGAGCGACGCTGGGCGTGAAGTACAACAACTGGGCCAAGCACCCGGGCACGTTCCGGCTCTACATCACCAAGGACAGCTGGAGCCCGACCCGGGCCCTGGCCTGGAGCGACCTGGAGTCCACGCCGTTCGACACGGTGACCAACCCGCCGGACAACGGCGGGCCGGGCAGCGACGACGGCTACTACTACTGGAACGCGAACCTGCCGTCCGGCAAGAGCGGGCGTCACCTGATCTACTCGGTGTGGCAGCGCTCGGACAGCAACGAGACGTTCTACGGCTGCTCCGACGTGGTCTTCGACGGCGGCAACGGCGAGGTGACGGGCATCCGGGGGAGCGGCACGACGCCGGGCACACCCGTTCCGACCACCCCGCCGCCGACCACCACCACGCCTCCTCCCGGTGGCGGGTCGGACTGCTCGGCGATGTTCAACGTGACCGGCTCGTGGAACGGCGGCTTCCAGGCCGAGGTGATGGTGCACGCCGGCACCTCGTCCATCGGCAAGTGGACGGTGACGTGGACCTGGCCGGGCTCGCAGGGCCTGACCCAGGCCTGGAGCGGCACCGCCACGAGCAGCGGATCGCTGGTGACGGTCAAGAACGCCGCGTGGAACGGCACGGTGGCCGCCGGCAGCCACACGACGTTCGGGTTGATCGGCTCGGGAGCCGCGCCACCGGACGTGAGCAACCTGGCCTGCTCGACGGCCTGATCTCTCCCTGACCCAGCGGCGGCGCGAGCAGCGTCGCCGCTGGCGTCTGTCCTCCCCGAAAGTTCCGACGATTACCGGAAACGATTCAATCCCCCTGCCCGGTCATGATCAGCTTGTGATCTCTTGACGACATAGATGAACGCCTTTACGTTACGAAGGTCGGTTCGAATTGTTTCCGAAACTTTCAGCGCCGTCCCCCTTCGCTGCCGTCCCCACAGCCTTGAAGGAGCCCCATGCCCACCCGCCGTGAACTCCTCGCCCTCACCTCCGGCGCGGCCGTCACCGCCGCCGCGTCCGGACTGGCCGTGCCCGCCGCGGCCGCCGCCTCACCGCCCGCCCCCGACGACGACTACGACTGGGTCGCCTCGTGGGCGGCCGCCCCCACCACCATCCCGCCCACCCCACCGCTGGTGCTGGCCGCGCAGACCGTCCGCCACGTGGTCCACCTCAGCGCCGGCGGCGACGAGCTCCGCGTCCGGATCACCAACGAGTTCGGCACCACCCCGCTGCGCGTCGGCGCGGTGCGGGTCGCCCTGCGCGCCGGCACCGGGGCCAGCACGGCGATAGTCCCCGGCACCGACCGGCGGGTCACCTTCGGCAACCGGGCCGAGGCCATCGTGCCGGCCGGCTCGCCCCTGCTCAGCGACCCGGTCCGGCTGCACGTGAAGCCCGGCGCCGACCTGGCCGTGAGCCTGTTCCTGCCGGCCCGCACCCCGGTCACCACGCTGGCCGCGTTCGCCTTCCAGGACAACGTGATCGCCGACGGGGACGTGACAGCGGCGCGCACGCTCACCCCCGTACAGACGATCGGTCAATATCTGTTCCTCTCGGGCGTGGCCGTCCGCGACCGCGGCTCGGCCATCGTCACCCTCGGCGACTCGATCACGAACGGCGCCAACACCCAGAACAACCTCAACCACCGCTGGCCCGACCTGCTGGCGGCCCGGCTGCGCACGGCCGGCCTGGAACGGGGCGTGGCGAACGTCGGCATCTCCGGCAACCGCCTGCTGCACGACCCCAACCCGGCCCCGGGAAGCGACGCCGAGACGTTCGCGAACTACTTCGGGCACAGCGGGCTGCGCCGCTTCGACCGCGACGTGGTCGCCCAGCCCGGCGCCCGGCACCTGATAGTGCTGCTGGGGGTGAACGACCTCGGCCATCCGGGCACGGTCGCGCCGGCCTCGGAGGTGGTGACGGCAGACGACCTGATCGCCGGCCACCGGCAGCTGATCGCCCGCGCACACGCGGCCGGGATCACGGCGATCGGGGCCACGATTCTGCCGTTCAAGGGCGACACGCTGGGCTTCTACTCGGAGGCCAACGAACGCAAACGCGACGTGCTGAACCGCTGGATCCGCTCCGGCGGCGAATACGACGGCGTCATCGACTTCGACCGCGCCATGGGCGACCCGGCCGACCGGCTGCGCCTCAACCCGGCATACGACAGCGGCGACGGCCTGCATCCCAACGACGCGGGCATGGCCGCGATGGCCGACGCGGTGCCGCTGAGGTGGTTCAAGTGAGGGCCGCGGTGGTGGCGCTCGCCCTGACGGCGACGCTGATCTCGGCCCCGGTTTCGTCGTCCGCGGCGCCCTCCGCGGCGCCCTCGGCCGCGTTCTCCTACGCCCCGAACACCACCGGGTACATCACCACGCGGTCCGGCCCAGGGCGCTTCCCGCTGGTCGATGGCGGCAAGGCGGCGCCGATCGTGGTGAGCAACGCCGACTACGCGGGCGTGATCCGGGTCGTCGACGATCTCCAGGGCGACATCGAGAAGGTGACCGGTGTGCGGCCGGCGGTCGTGCATGATGGCACGGCCGGCGGGTCGTGCTCTGAGTTGTCCACAGCGGGCGGTTGTCCACAGGGCACCGACACGATCAAGGGCAAAACCGGGAGAATGACCGACGGGGGATCCCCCTTGGGAAGGGTGGGCCCTGACCTCGGGACTGCTCGCGATCTTGTGATTGTCGGGACGCTCGGCAAGAGCCCGCTGATCGACCAGATCGTCGCGCGGGGCAAGCTCGACGTCACCTCCATCCGCGGCAAGTGGGAAACCACCATCGAGCAGGTGATCACCGATCCGCTGCCCGGCGTCCGGCGCGCCTTCGTCATCGCCGGCAGCGACCAGCGCGGCACCATCTACGGCGCCTACGACGTCTCCAAGAACATCGGCGTCTCACCCTGGTACTTCTGGGACGACGTCCCCGCCGCCCACGCCGACGCCCTCTACGTTCTCCCCGGCCGCCACTCCCAGGGCACCCCCAAGGTCAAATACCGCGGCTTCTTCATCAACGACGAGAACCCCGCGACCGGCACCTGGGCTCCCGGCTACTTCGGCCCGGGCAAGGCCCCCGGCTACCCGGGTGGCCTGAACGCCGCGTACTACGAAAAGGTCTTCGAGACCATGCTGCGCACCCGGGCCAACTACCTGTGGCCCGCCGTCTGGGGCCGCGCCTTCGCCGAGGACGACCCGGCCAACCACGCCACCGCCAGCTTCTACGGTGTCGTCATGGGCACCTCCCACGAGGCGCCGATGATGCGCGGCATCGAGGAGTGGAACCGCCATCCGACGGGCACGGGGGAGTGGAGCTTCCGCCGCAACCCGGACGCCATCAAGGCGTACTGGCGCGACGGCGCCGAACGCATGCGTGACCAGAACATCGAGGGTGTCATCACGCTCGGCATGCGCGGCAACGGCGATGTGTCGCTGCCGGACGGGGACGGCATCGACCTCATGTCGTCGATCATCGACAGCCAGCGGCAGATCCTGCGGGAGACCGGGCTCATCGACCGGCCCCAGGTGCAGACCCTCTACAAGGAGGTGCAGCGCTACTGGGACAACGGATATCGGCCGCCGGACGACGTCACCGTGGTGTTCTGCGACGACAACTGGGGCAACATGCGCCGGCTGCCGACGACCGAGAAGCGTTCCGGCGGCTACGGGCTGTACTACCACTTCGACTACGTGGGCGACGGCCGCAACTACAAGTGGGCCGACACGGTCAACATCACGAACACCTGGGAGCAACTGAACCGGGCGTACACCTCGGGTGTCGATCGTCTGTGGATGGTCAACGTCGGTGATCTGAAGAACGAGGAGTTGCCGACGCAGTTCTTCCTCGACTACGCCTGGAACCCGGACGCGCTGCCGGTGAGCAAGCTGGGGGAGTGGCATCGCCGCTTCGCGGCGCAGAGCTTCGGGCCCTCTCTCGCCCCGGAGATCGCGAAGCTTCTCGAGACGTACGGCCACTTGCAGTCCCGCCGCAAGCCGGAGCTGCTCAACCGGCGCATCTCGACGAATCCGGCGACCGGCGAGGTGACCTACAACGACGAGGCCAGCCCGTTCAGCCGTACCGCCTACGGCGAGATGGACCGGGTGACCGAGGAGTGGCTCGCCCTGGCCGCGCGCGCCACGAAACTCCGGCAGCGGGTCCCGGCGGCCTGGCAGGACGCCTTCTACCAGCTGGTCTACTACCAGATCAAAGACACGGCGATTGTGTACGACCTCAGGCGCGCCGAATTCACCAACATCGAGTACGCAGGGCAGGGCCGGGCCGCGACCAACGCCCTGGCCGACCGGGCCGAGGCGCTGTTCGCCGAGGACCAGGCGATGAGCCGCTACTACAACGAGGTCCTGGCCGGCGGCAAGTGGAAGGGCTGGCAGACGCAACCCAAGATCGGCTACGGCAACGTGGCCCGCTACGGCCCGAACGCGCCCTGGCAACAGCCGGAGCTGAACAACGTGGCCCTGCCCGACGAGATCTACCCGTACCTCAAGCGCATCGAGGTCCCGGCCGGGTCCTCGCTCGGCGTGCTCCCGGTGCTGCCGTCGTCGCTGAGCCCCTGGGCGCCGGATTCGTCGGGGCATCTGGAGATCTACAACAAGGGCACGACACCTTTCTCGTACGAGGTTCGAGCGTCCGAGCCGTGGGTGAGGGTCACGCCTGACAAAGGCCGTGTCGGTGACGAGGTCCGCGTCGCCGTCCGTGTCGACTGGAGGCGGGCGCCGGCCGGAGTGACGACCGTGCCGGTGACGGTCAGTGGCGCCGGTTCCAGCGTCGTGGTCGACGTCAAGGTCGAGAAGCCGCGGGTCGCCCCGGCCGGGTTCCTCGAGGCCGGCGGCGCGGTGGCGATCGAGGCCGACCACTACAGCCGCAAGACCGGCGCCTGGCAGCTGCTGCCGGACATCGGCCGCACCGGCAACGGGCTCACGCCGCGCTCGGAGAACGCCACACTGTCGTACACGGTGACCCTGACCGGCGACCGCCCGGCGCGGATCGCGGCCCACCTGTCGCCGCGCAACAGCGTCTACACGCCGGACGGCGTCCGCTACGGCGTCTCGGTCGACGGCGGCCCGGTCCGCATCGTCAACATCACCACGGCCACCGGCGCCAACGACACGACGATGAACCGCCAGTGGGCCCGCAACACCTCGGACAACATCAACATCACGACCACGGTGTACGAGGGACTCGCACCCGGCAAGCACACGGTGACCTTCCACGCCGTCGACCCGACGGTCGTCCTCCAGCGGATCGTCATCGACACCGGCGGACTCCAGCAGTCGTACCTGGGCCCGCCCGAGAGCCGGAGGTTCTGACATGCGCAGGCGAACCCTTCTCGCGGCCGGGGGAGCAGCGGTGCCCCTCGGAGTCGCGGCCGCCTCGCCGGCCGACGCTTCACCGGCCCACGCCTCCCGCCGCCGGTCCTGGGCGCACACCTGGACGGCGATGCCGCAGCTGACCGAGCCGCACAACCTGCCGCCGGCGCCGTTCGCGGCGCTCGCCGACACGACCCTGCGGCAGACCGTCCACGTGACGATCGGCGGCCGTCAGCTGCGGGTGCGCTTCTCGAACGCCTTCGGCACCGCCCCGCTGCCGATAACCGCGGCCTCGGTCGCGCTGCCCCTGGGCGGCCGGGCCGGGGTGGCGGCGATCGAACCGGGCAGCGCAAGGCCGCTCACGTTCGGCGGCCGCCCCTCGGTGGTGGTCCCGGTGGGCGCGCAGATCGTCTCCGACCCGGTGACGCTGCCGGTCGGTGCCGCGGCCAACCTGACCATCTCGGCCTACCTGGCCACCGGCCTGACGGGCGACGCGGTAACCGGTCATCCGGGTTCCCGGACGACGTCGTACCTCCTCAAGGGCGACCACAACGCCGACCCGGACCTGCCCGGCGCGGTGGCCACCGACCACTGGTACCTGATAAGCGCGGTCGAGGTCCTGGCGTCGACGGCCGCGCTGGCCATCGTGGGCGACTCACTGACCGACGGCCGCGGCTCGACCACCAACGGCAACGACCGCTGGCCCGACCAGCTGTTCGCCCGCGGATCAAAGGTGGCCGTGCTGAACCAGGCCGCCGGCGGCAACCGGGTGCTCAACGACGGCCTGGGCCCGAACGTCCTGGCCCGCCTGGACCGCGACGTGCTGGCAGTCGGCAACGCCGACCGGATGCTGCTCTTCGAGGGCGTCAACGACATAGGCACAGCCGAGGCCACCGAACAGGCACAGAAACAGGTGGTCGACGACCTGCTGGTGGCCTTCGACCAGATCGTGCTGAGAGCCCACGCCGCCGGCCTGACGGTGTACGGAGCCACCTTGACACCGTTCGGCGGAAACACGGGCTACGACGACCCAGCCGGCCTGCGCCGCCGTTCCCGCCGAGCGGTGAACGAGGCCGTCCACCACATCTTCGACGGGGTGGCCGACTTCGACGCCGCGTCCCGAGACCCGGCCGCACCCGAGACACTCCTACCGGCGTACGACACAGGAGACCATCTGCATTTGAACCCGGCCGGCTATGCGGCCTTGGCCCGCGCGGTGCCCTGGACGCTCATTCGATGAGAACCGCTCCAACCGGCCCCGAATCGGCAGCCCGGACGATGCCTCCAGCACGTCCGGACTGCCGAACGCGAAATCCCCGCCGGAGGCTCGGCGGATCTGAGTGGGCTCAAGCACAACCCCGGTTCACCGCATGGAAATAGTTCCACTCCATAAAGGTATTTCCCGGTGGTCAGCCGAGCAGCTTCGCCTTCTGAGCGTCAAACTCTTCTTGGGAGAGAACGCCGGCGTCTCGGAGTTGCGCCAACTTCGTCAGCTCATCCGCGATCGACATGGCAGGCGGAGACGGCGCTGCCGGGGACGGAGCCGACTGCCCAAACTCCGGATGGGCTCGGAACCACTGCTCGATCTTCTGAGCTGTTCCGTAATTGACTGCCACCTCGGCAAGGTCCGTGCCGGATCCCTGGATGGTCAAGACTTGCTGCATGGAAGACGCGTTGAGCCGCTTCTTGTCGTCACGGGTCACCTTGCGGACCGAGAAGCCCGTAATGTCGCGGACCGTGACCCTGAGGGCGGGCATCAACTTTCCTGTCTGACGGTACTCCACAGTCCCGTCGAAATGCTCGATGAGACTTCCGTTGCCGAAGCCTAATCCGTGTGACACGGGCTTCTCTGCCATATTTCGCCACCTCCGTCGGGTTCTGGGCGCAAAGACTTTACCGCAATTGCGTATGCCGCGCTTCGGTTTCAACCATTGGGGGCGCCGCGATCAAGACGCGTGCCATTGGGAAGCGGCCGGGACTACTGTGGTGTGCCCTGCCAACGCGCCAATTCGATCTGAGTGGCCTGCGTGTCGGGGTGGTCGGGGCTCAGCACCCGCAGGCGGTCGGACAGGAGTATCTCCAGTTCCGTGACGGCTCGGGCGGAGTCGCCTGCCCGGCCTCGCCATTGGGCCAACAGCTGGCGCGCGGTCATCGTGTCGGGGCTGTCCGGGGCCTGCACCAGCAGCCAGTCGGCCAGCACCGCCTCGAAGTCGGTCACCGCGCCGGACGGGTCTCCTGATTCGCCTCGCCAATGGGCCAGGCTCTGGCGTATGGCCAGGACTCGGCGGTGATGCGGGCCCAGCAGCGGCGTCTGCTCGGCCAGCAACGTCTCCAGGTCGGTGACGGCTGCGGCGTGGTCGCCGTTCTCGCCTCGCCAATGGGCCAGCTGGACCCGGACGTGCAGATTCAGCTGGGCCGCCTCGCGTGGGGGCAGGCGCTTGCGGTCTTTCAGCAATTGTTCGTACGCCTCGACCGCTGACGCCGGGTCGCCCAGCTCGCCCCTCAGGTGAGCCAGCTGGTGCACGTTGTAGAGCGTGAACAGGTTGTAGCGGCCGAGGACGGCCCTGCAGTCGTCGACCAGGCTCTCCGACTCGGCCGCGGCCTCCTCGACCCGGCCCGCCTTGTACCAGGCGATGGCCAAGTTGTGGCGGATGCTGAGCAGCCCCTGCCACTGTGGGCCGGCCGCCTTCCTCGCGTCGGCGTACACGGACTCGATCTCGGTCACCGCGGCCGCCTGGTCGCCGGCCCGGCCCAGGGCGGCGGACAAGGTCTCGCGGATGCTCCAGCTGTGGACGTCGTCCGGGCCCAGGCGCCGGTTGGCCTCGGCCACCAGCCAGGTCAGATGATCTACCGCGGCCCGGGCCTGTCCGACTCCCAGCAGCACGTCCGCGGCGTGCACCAGTACGGGGTGCGGGCCGGACCACAGCTCGTCCGGCGCGGCCTTGATCAGGGCCTGGATGTTCATGTAGTAGGCCTGGCCCACCTCGGGGACCTGCCGGGCGGCCGGCCATGACTCGACCAGGGCGTCGGCCGCGACTCGTACGGCCTCGGAAAGGTCTTGATCCTCCATGTCCTCGCGCGTCGCGCGCTGGATCAGGGCGTGCACCCGCAGGGTGTGGCCCTCCGGGTCGTGGGCGGCGAGACTGAGCAGGTGCAGGCGGCGGACCGTGTCGCGGATGTCGGCGGCGGTGGCCGGCTCGACCGCGAAGCGGCGCAGCGTCCAGCGGGTGGCTTTCCGGAGGAGCCGGGCCTTGAAGGTGGTCTCCTCGGACCGGGCGTCGAGCCACAGTGTCTCGCGCAGGCGGCCGGCGCCGACCCGGTAACCGTTGGCCATGAGGCGTTTCGCGGTCAGCCATGTGGTCACCGCGGGTGTTTCGAGCACCGCCTCGGGGATGCCGTTCGCGTCCAGAACACTGGCCAGGCTCAGCACCAGACGGGCCTGGCCGGGGTGTGGAGCACGGTCGGCCAGCTCGGCCGACAGGGACCAGGTCGCCGCGAGCGCGCGCTCCTGGTCGTCCGGGAGGATCTCCGGGCGCAGGTCGTCGAGGCGGCGCTCGGCCAGCATGGCCCGGTAGGCGCCGCAGGCCACCTCCTGGTCGAGCAGGTAGGCGGAGGCCTGGGACAGGGCCAGCGGCAGGTGACCGAGGGCGCCGGCCAGCCCGGCCGGGTCGTCGGCCAGGCCGGGGCGAGCCTCGAGGCGCCGGGTGAGGTAGGCGACGGACTGTTCCGCCGTGAACAGCCCGACCTCGGTCAGCCGCCGGCCGGCGCCGGCCAGGGCGTTGTCCTTGCGCCGGGTGGTGACGACCGTGCGGCCGTGGCCCGGTGGCCACAGCGCGCGCAGATCGGCCGGGTCGGTGAGGTCGTCCAGCACCACCAGCCAGGTCCGCTCGGTCGTGGCCAGCCAGGCCAGGAACCGGGTCGCCGCCCGCTCCTGATCTGTCGCGTCGAGGTGCAGGACCTCGGCGGCGGCCTGCGCGTAGCCGGCCAGGATCGCCTGCCGGGACGAGGCGGTCACCCAGAGCAGGAGATCGGGGCCGGCCCGCTCGGCCAGCTCGGCCGCGAGCTGGGTCTTGCCGGCACCGCCCGGGCCGGTCAACACCAATACCGGGTCGTCGGGCAGGGGCCGGTCCTGGTAGCAGTCCGCCCGCAAGGGCACCACGCCGACCCGGTGCGGCCAGGTGACCTCCAGGGGCGGGCTGACGTTCACCGGGCCGTGGAACGTGCCGGACAGGCCTAGGTTGACGCCGAAGACGGCCGGCCCGGGGCCGCCCTCGGCTACGAAGGGGGGAGCGGCGCGTGGAAGGTCACCGGGGCGTGGAACTCGCCGACTGCGCCGTTGTTGGTGCCGACCACGAAGGTGTTGCCGGTCAGCTTCAGCACCCGGCGGGCCGCGTCGAGCACCTGCTCGTCGCTGACCGCGCCCGAGTCGGCCAGCACGGCCGGATCGGGCTCCGCGCCGGGGGCGGGCAGGGCGTTGCGCTTGGCCAGGAGCGAGGAGAGCCGCCCGTACGCATCACGGATCGCCGCACTGGTCGTGTCGGTGAGCCCGGCCGTGGCCCCGGCCGCCAGCGCGGCCGTGATCAGCTCCACACCGCTCACTGCGGTACCACCTCTCGTCGGAGACGGCCCATTGTGGTGGATCGGCGCCCGCGGGCACAGCCCCCGCTCGGGGGACGTCAGGCCGCGTGGCGCAGGCGCTCGATGAGGGTCGCGGCCAGCGGCCACTCGCCGTACCCGGAATCGGTGTTGATGTGCCCGGCGTCGCCGAGGTCGAGCAGGCGGCTCCCCCACGACTGGGCGAAGGCAGGGGCCACACCATTGGCGTCGTACGGGTCGTTGGTGCTGGCCACCAGGATCGAGGGAAACGGCAGCGGGGTGAGTGGCGGCTCCCGGAACGTGCCGGCCGTCGTGGGGAAGTCGGGGCCGTCGGGGTCGGGGATGGCGACCAGCAGGGCGCCGACGACCGGGGGTACGTCGGGACGGGCGGCCCAGTGGGCGACGGCGAGGGTGCCCAGGCTGTGCGCGACCAGCACCGGGCGGTCGGCCACGGCGACGGCGCGGTCGAGGGCGGCGATCCAGTCGTCCAGTTCGGGATCGCTCCAGGAGGCGGGCTGGATGCGCAGGAAGGTGGGGTCGGCGTCGAGGAGCGTCTGCCAATGGCCGGGGCCGGAGTTGTCGATGCCGGGCACGGTGACGGCGGCTATCCGCGGGGAGTCGATCACGTCAGGCGACCTTACTCACTAGACTTCGCGGGTGGCGAAGTATTTCGACGTGCATCCGGACAATCCTCAGGCCCGTGCCATCCGCCAGGTGGTGGACATCGTGCGGGGTGACGGGCTGATCGCGTACCCGACCGACTCGTGTTTCGCGCTCGGCTGCCGGATGGGCAACAAGGACGGTCTCGACCGGATCCGGGAGATCCGGCATCTGGACGACCGCCATCATTTCACGCTGATGTGCCGCGACTTCGCCCAGCTCGGCCAGTTCGTGCAGATCAACAACGCGTCGTTCCGCCTGGTGAAGGCGTCCACCCCGGGCCCGTACACGTTCATCCTGCCCGCCACCAAGGAGGTGCCGCGCCGCCTGCTGCACCCGAAGAAGAAGACGGTCGGCGCCCGCATCCCCGACCACGTGGTGGCCCAGGCGATCCTCGAGGAACTGGGCGAGCCGCTGGTCTCCAGCACGCTGCTGCTGCCCGGCGAGGAGGAGCCGATGACGATGGGCTGGGAGATCAAGGAGACGCTCGACCACCAGCTCGACGCCGTGGTCGACGCGGGCGAGGGCAGCACCGAGCCGACCACCGTGGTCGACCTGTCCGACGGCGAGCCCGAGATCCTCCGAGTCGGCGCAGGCGACCCGACCCGTTTCGAATGAACGCCCATGGCATCGATGAGCAGGTCGTGGGGGAGCCGCCTGCTCGACCTCGGCGACGCCGGGCACATCATCACCGATTCCGGGTACGGCGAGGGGCCGCCGGCCACAACGCCCGCCGGTCCTGAAGCTGACCGGGAACACGTTCGTGGTCGGCGCCTCAAGAAAGTCGTGATCAATGGTCACGGTGGAGCGCGGTTGCGGACCTAGGGGTCAACAGTCGCCGCCATCGAATGGAGACCGCCGTGCGAAACACCGAAGATTCCGGTACCGCTGATGAGGGTCGCCCGGGGACGAGTTCCAGCCTTCTCGTCGCCAACGGCGTCCTCGCCGGGGTGCAGATGGTCTACCTTTCGACCGTGTCCGTCGTGGTCACCGCGATCGCCGCTGGATCCGCCGTCCTCGTTGTCGCGTTTTCGCCGCGGTCAAGGCGCCGGTCCTGACGGTGCCCGGGTCTCAAGGAGCTGCCAGTGGAGTTGGTGACACACGGCGATGCCTCCCCGGAGCCGGACCCGTCAGAGGAGTTCGATCACTTCTTCCGGGAAACGTACGCAGCGCTCGTCACGAGGGCGATGGCCGTTGGTGGCACGTGGACCGAAGCCACCGATGCGGCGGCCGAGACAATGGAACAGGTCCTGCGGAACTGGGCCACGATCAAGAATCCGCGGGCGTACGCCCGGAAGGCTGTCCTGTCCAATCTGATCAAGGCGAAACAGCGTGACCGTGAGCGGATCAGGCGCGAATGTCAGACCTCGTTGGACAGGTCGAACCCGGCCTGGCACGCTGAGCAGAACCTCTGGGAGGACGGGGAGGTCGTGAAGCAGTTGCTGGAGACGCTGCCCCCGGCTCAGCGTGAGGTCCTCACCCTGATCTGCCAGGGATTCACGCCGACCCAGATCGCCGCGTTGCTCGGTGACAGTGCCGAGGCTGTCCGGCAGAACCTCCAACGTGCCCGGCGCAGGCTCAAGACCGATCTGAAGAACCAGGACGTACGTCGGCGGCAAGAACTGCGCGGTAAGACTCCTCGACGTACGACCGCCAAGGGGCGAGGAGGCGAGCTGAAATGACGGACGATCAAGCTCGGCAGCCTTCGATGAAGGAGCTGGGTGAACTCTACGGGCAGGTCCACGACCTCGCCGATGAGGTTGTTCGCCAACGGCTCACGCCGGCCGAGGTGGATCGGCAACTCGACCGCTTCAAGGCGCGAATGCGCCGGGAGGCGACGACCGAGCCAGCGGGCGAGACGGTTCAGCCACAGCTTGAGAGCGGGCCTCCGGCGGGCACCTCGGCCGGTGAGGACGGAAGCGTCGGCTATCGCGGTGTGACCGCCTGCCATGCGGTCGGCATCAGCTATCGCCAGCTGGACTACTGGGCCCGTACCTCGCTCGTGGTGCCCAGCATCCGTGGTGCGTCCGGCGCCGGGACCGACCGGCTCTATTCCTTTCGTGACCTCGTCGTCCTCAAGGTGGTCAAGCGGCTGCTCGACGCCGGGGTGTCCCTGCAGAACGTCCGGCGGGCGATCGAGGCTCTTCGCTCGCGGGAGATCGAGGACCTGGCCAACCTCACGCTGATCTCCGATGGCAGCACGGTCTACGAATGCCGCTCCTCGGAGGAGGTCGTCGACCTGTTGCAGGGCGGTCAGGGAGTGTTCGGCATCGCACTCTACGGAACGCTCAAGGAGATACAAGGCTCGCTCGTCCACCTCTCGGCCGAACCTGCCGGTCAACCTGACGAGCAGGCCGAACCGGTCGTCGACGAGCTCGCTCAGCGGCGGAAGCGGAGAGCGGTGAGCTGAGAGCATCGAGTCACTCGAGATTGAGGGCGCCGGCGGGTTCCAGTGCTTTGCCGCTCGCGTCGAGGGCCCGGATCCCCAGACGTACAGGCTCGTGGAGCCAATCGTCGTGGATCATGACCAGTCCGCCGATGACCGGAAAAGGTCCGAGGCGGCTGCCGTCGGGCGCGGTCAGGACCACCGAGGCGCCTTCTTTCCGGGGCGGAGCGAAGACCAGCGTCTCCATCCCCCGGTCCGACCGCCACTCGGTGTCGGTGGCGTTCCAGCAGGAGCCCGAAGCGGCGGACTGGTGACGGCCCTGGGCGTCGACTTCTTCCTGGATGTAGCAGAGGCCGGCGCTCTGATCGCGCACCCAGAGCCGGATGGAGCCCTGACTGACGTCGACGGTGGACCGGACCGTGTAGCCGTCCGGAGCCTTCCAGCTGGATGCCGGGCTCTGAACGTCGTCATCGGCTGAGCTGTCCCACTGGGAGACGCCGAAGAGAGCCGCGGTCACGACGGCGACCGCGATGAGCGTCGGAATTCTCATGATGCCGCCCCGCTGATCTCCGCACTGCCTGTGCCGGCGTCCAAGGCTACGCAAATCGCCCGGCCGGTGATGTCGTCCGGTCTGCTAATCGATCATGGCCGAACGGGTAGGGCGTGTGATGGTCTGAGGACTACGAGACGGGAGGGGCGTCGGTGTTCCCGTCGCGGGGGCGGTAGTGCCCACCGCCCCTGGCTTGCCGTGCGTGAGCACGGGCCCGCACCATCGTCGCCAGTTCCCCAGGAGCCGCGATGCCGGCGCGTTCGTCGACGAAGGTGAGAAGCCGTACGGACCGTCCTTTCATCGCGGCCGCCTCGAGCTTGTGATGCCCGTCGAGCAGGAAGTGGCTGAGGACCCAGTGCGCGTAGTAGTCGTCGCCCGCGTTCGTCGCCGGTTGCAGCACGTCCAGGATCGAATAGGCGACCGCCGTCGCGTGTTCACCAGCCGTTGCATACTCGGCGACGCGCCGGCTGTCGTTCCACGCCGGCGGAACCATCGGCACCACGAACTCGTACAGATGCCGGTCCTTCCCGACCGGGGCCTCGAACGTCCGGTAGTACGGCGTGCCGGGATCCTCCGGGCCGCCGAGCACCGGATCGACTCCCCAGGTGGTCACCTGCTCGTGCGCGAAGTAGTCGAACCGGTCGCCCGGCTCCACGAGCCGCGGCCTGATCTCGAGCAGGAGAACCGTGTACTCCGACTCCGGCAACACCGTCCCGTACACAGCCAGAACGTCGTCGTCGATGCGCTGAAGACCCGCGTTGAGCCGGTCGTTCGCGAGCCCCAGATCGGCGGCCTCGGGTTCCGCCAGCTTCGTGAACAGCGCCGGGCACGTTCCGCACCACAGGGCGAGCTCAAAGGTCGCCCAACCCCGGAGAAACAGCTTTCTCGGCTCGAACGGCGCCGCCGGTGCGGGCTCCGGCACGATCACTCGGGCACGCTCCGCGGCGACGCCCAAGGACACGCCACGGCGAACGTCGACGATCACGCTACCGGCCGTCCTTCACCACCGCGGTCCACGACTGCGACTCGCCGACCCGCCAGGCGGCGATCACCGGGCGCGGCGGCGTGAACCCGGGGTCCTCGGTACCGAGATACAAGGCGCCGTTCGATCGGGCGCTGTCCCGGGTTCGCGAGAGGTGACGCAAATGGTCCCGAAGACCCGGATGTTGTACGTCCTTCAGCCGCTCGTCCGAGTCCGGGTCAACACCCCAGCCGGGGCTGAGGGCGAAGAGGTGACCCGGTCCGCGCATCGCCCCGGTGGCGACGGCCAGGGCGCCGCGCAGCGATCCGTCGGAATGCACCCGGAACTCGACCTCCGGATAGGCGTCGCGGATGTCGCGTGGCGTGAGGCCCCGCTCGCTCAGAAGCCGGCCCAGCTCGGTGCCGAGAAGACCGGCGTCGAGCTCAGGAACACCCACCTCCGCACCGTCACCTTCGACGGCGGCCCGGAAGGTCGAGCGGCCGAGATCGATGCTCCAGTACGGCGCGATCAGATCCCACTCCTCCAACAGCGTCCCCAACACGGGCATCGACGCGAACGGCGGGTGCACGATCTCGCCCCGGGCCAGCGGCGCGGCGTCGAAGCCCTTGGCGAAGAGATCGTCGGCCAGATCGCCACAGCTGTAGTAGACGGCGTACGAGGCGGCCGGGTCGAACTGGTCGAGCGGCCGCCCGAGCAGAACCGAGAACCCGTCGGCGAGAGCCTGTTGCCACTCGTCCGCGACCGTCATGCGCACCTCCGGCTGATCCGACGCGAGTGGACATCTTAGGGGCCGGCGGGCACAGTCGAGCGTTATCCACAAACGCGTGTCATCCACAGGCGCAGCGGCAAGATCGCCCGAGTTTGGTCATACTGACGGGACGGGGGTCCCCCGGGAGGGTGGGCTCTGGGTGGGCTCTGGGTGGGCTCTGGGTGGGGCTCTGGGTGGGGCTCTGGGGTGGTGAGAATGTGCGCGTTTTTGTGATCGGGGCGGCCGGTGGCGTCGGCCGGCGGCTGGCCAAGCTGCTGACCGCGGACGGCGACGAAGTGACCGGCATGCACCGTGGGCCCGACCAGGTCTCGACCGTGGAAGCGTCCGGCGCCACACCTCTGCTCGGCGACCTGGTGCACGACCCGGTCGACGAGCTCGCTCTGCGTTTCCAGCGCCACGACGCCGTCGTCTTCAGCGCCGGCGCCCACGGCGCCGGCATGGACCAGACCACCCTCATCGACGGCAAGGGCCTCGAGAAAGCCGCGGAGGCCGCCGGGCTCGCCGACGTACGGCGGTTCGTTCTCGTCTCCGTCTTTCCCGAGGCCGGCCGCCGGCGGCAGCCCACCGAGGGCTTCGAGCACTACATGCGCGTCAAGAAGACCGCCGACGTGTTCCTCAGCCGCACGGCGCTCGACTGGGTCATCGTGCGGCCGGGCACCCTCGTCGACAATCCGGGGGAGGGGCTGGTCACGGCCGGACCTGCCATTCCGTACGGCGACGCCCGGCGTGACGATGTCGCCGCGTTCCTCGGGGCCGTCCTGCGTGAGCCCTCGCTCAACCGCGTGATCGTCGAGGTGACCACCGGGGACGAGCCGGTGACGGAGGCGGTCAGGCGGCTCGCGTCCGGCTAGCAATGGCGTGCACCACCGCCGCCATGTCCTCGTGGCCGTGGCCCTGGTCGACGGTCTCGCGGTACAGCGCGCGGCACACCGCCAGCAGCGGCATCGCCGTGCGGGCGGCGCCGACGATCAGCTCGTTGTTCATCAGTACGTCGCGGGCGGACGCCTGCACGCCGAAGTCGCCGTCGACCAGCTTGGCCGCCTTCACCTGCGACACCGTGCTGGCCATCGGGCCCGCGTCGAGGACCCGGCGCAGCGTCACCGGGTCGAGCCCGTGACCCTCGGCGAAGTGGAACGCCTCGGCCAGGCCGGTCACCATGCTGATGAGGTACGTGTTCACGGCCAACTTCATGAGCAATGCGCCCGGCACCGGCCCGCAGTCGAAGGTCTCGCCGCACATGGGTGCGATCAGGGGACGTACGACATCAAGCTCCTCCGCCTCTCCCGCCAGCATCGCCACGAGCGAGCCCGCCTCGGCCGGCCCGCGCGAGCCGGAGACCGGGGCCTCGACGTAGCGGCCGCCCGCCTTCTCGACGCGCTCCCGCAGGCCGGCCGAGTATTCCGGGGCCGTCGTTCCCATGTGGATGATCAGGTGACCCTCGATCAGCGAGGGGTCGAGGACGCTGTCGATCGCGTCGGCCCCGGCCAGCATGAGGATCACGGTGCCGGCCCGTTCGAAGACCTCGGCCACGGTGGCGGCGCGTTCGGCGCCCGGCGGCGCCGGCTTCGATGCCGTACGGCTCCAGACGATCAGATCGGTGCCGGCCTTGGCCAGGTTGGCCGCCATCGGCGCGCCCATCACGCCCAGCCCGAGGAATCCCACTGTCATGCGAGCGACGCTAGGAGCCGGGCGGCGGCAGGACCCGATCCAATCGGGCGTCATTGGTTCGCGCCATCCGAAACGGGACGGTGCCCGGGCCGGCACGCGTGCGATGCTGCGGGGCGTGGCAGTGACTGCGAACCTCGACGCCCTTCTCGACGAGCCTTACCGTTCCCTCGACCTGAAAGACCTCGTGGCGGCGCCCGTCTCCGCCCTGTCCGGCGTCAGCGACGAGGAGGCGCAGGGACTGTCCCTGGCCTTCGGCATCGACACGATCGGCGACCTGGCGGAAAACCAGTTCATCCGGGCCGCCGTCGCCATCAACGCCCTCGCCAAGGTCATCGAACCCCCGGCGTGAGGCGCGCCCTCCTCCCGGCCGTCGCCGTAGCGGCGTCCCTGCTGACCGCGGCCTGCGCCGACCAGGCCATCTGCCGCAACGGCGAATATCCGGCGGCCCAGATCAACTCCACCGGCCGCACGTGCGTCCCCGACGGCCAGGAGCCGCCGGCCGGCTACGTCCGCTACCCGAAGGACCAGGAGCCCCGCCGCACCGACGACAGGTGGGACCAATACTGGCGATCCCACGTCATCGACGACAAGGGCGCGGTGGCCCCGGCGAAGTGAGCTAGCGGATGCCGCCCATCAAGCGGCGGATCCATGGGCTCAGCGCCCACAGGATGCCGCCCAGGGCGATAGCGATCAGGCCCAGGATGCCGAAGTACGCGACCTCGTGATCTTCGCTGTAGTAGCCCGCGAGGGTGCCCGACAACGCCGTGCCGAGGGCGACCGACAGGAAGAACAGGGCGACCATCTGGGTCTGGAAGGCCCGCGGGGCCAGCTTGGTCGACAGGGACAGGCCGACGGGGGAGAGCAGCAGCTCGGCCACCGTGAAGACCAGCAGGATGCCGGTCAGGCCGAGCAGCGGGACGCTCGGGTTGCCGGCGAACGGCAGGAACAGCAGGAACGCCACGCCCATGACGGCGGTGCCGGCCGCGAACTTCACCGGGGTGGACGGCTGGCGGTCGCCCAGGCGGGTCCACAGGGCGGCGAAGACGCCGGACAGGATGATGATGAAGACCGGGTTGATCGACTGCACCCACGAGACCGGCATCGTCCAGCCGAAGATGTCGCGGTCGAGCCTTTTGTCGGAATAGATCGTGACGACCGTGAACTGCTGCTGGTAGAGCGACCAGAACGCCGCCGACGCGATGAACATGGGGATGAACGCGTAGACGCGGCGGCGTTCCACGGTGTCGATCTTCCGACTGCTCAGGATCACCACGAAGTAGGCGACCGCGGCCAGGATCGAGAGCACCACCACGATGTCGGAGAGGTGGTCGGCCGGGATCAGGCCGGTGAGGGCGAGCACCGCGATGACCGCCACCACGGCCACGGCGACGCCGATGACCAGCGGGCGGCGTCCCGGCGGCAGCGGGTTCGCGACCTGGCCGGCCGAGGCGGGCAGGTGCTTGCGGGTGAGGGCGTACTGGGTCAGGCCCAGCGCCATGCCGACCGCCGCCAGCCCGAAGCCCCAGTGGAAGCCGGCCTCCTGCTGGAGCACGCCGGTCAGCAGCGGCCCCACCAGCGCGCCCAGGTTGATGCCCAGGTAGAACAGCGAGAACCCGGCGTCGCGGCGCTCGTCGCCCGGCCCGTACAGCGTTCCCACGATCGCCGTCGCCGTGGCCTTGACGCCGCCGCTGCCCAGCGCGATCAGGATCAGACCCACGGCCACCCCCGCGATGCCCGGGATCAGGGCCAGCCCGATGTGCCCGCACATGACGAGGATCGCGCTGCCGAACAGCACCCTCTCCGGGCCGAAGAGGCGGTCGGCCGACCACGCGCCGATGACCGTGGCCAGATAGACCGATCCGCCGTAGGCGCCGACGATCGACGTCGCCGTGGCCTCGTCGATGCCGAGGCCGCCTTGCGAAGCCTCGTAGTAGAGGTAGATCAGCAGGATGCCCTGCATGCCGTAGAAGGAGAACCGCTCCCACAGCTCGACCCCGAAGAGGTTGGCCAGCGGGCGGGGCTGGCCGAAGAAGGTGCGTTCGCTCATCACCGTCTGTTACCCAGGCCGAGCGCATGGCGCACTGTGAGGAGGAGGACCAAACTGGGGTCGTGGAAACTGAACTCTTCATCGGCGGCAAGTGGGTCCCCTCCTCGTCCGGGGACCGTTTCGACGTACGGGACCCGGCGACCGGCGACGTCATCGCCACGGTCGCGGACGGGTCGGAGGCGGACGCGATCTCCGCGGTGGATGCGGCGGCCGAGGCGGGCCCGGCTTGGGCGGCCACCGCTCCGCGTGTACGGGGTGAGGCGCTCCGCAAAGCCTGGGAGCTCATGACCGAGCGGGCCGACGACCTGGCCAAGCTGATCAGCCTCGAGAACGGCAAGGCGCTCGTCGATGCCAAGGGCGAGGTGACGTACGCCGCCGAATTCTTCCGCTGGTTCGCCGAGGAGGCCGTTCGTGGTGCCGGCGACTTCGCCACCGCGCCCTCGGGCGCCAACCGCATCCTGGTCACGCGGCAGCCGGTCGGCGTCTGCGTGCTGGTGACCCCGTGGAACTTCCCGGCCGCCATGGCCACCCGCAAGATCGGCCCGGCCCTGGCCGCCGGCTGTACGGTCGTGCTCAAGCCGGCCAGCGACACCCCGCTGACCGCGCTGGCCATGGCCGCCATCCTGGCCGAGGCGGGCGTGCCCTCGGGCGTGGTCAACGTGCTTCCCTCGCGCAGCTCGGGCAAGGTCGTGGGCCGGATGCTCAAGGATCCGCGAGTACGGAAGCTGTCGTTCACCGGCTCGACCGAGGTCGGCCGCATCCTGCTCGCCCAGGCCGCCGACAACGTGATCAACACGTCGATGGAGCTGGGCGGCAACGCGCCGTTCCTGGTCTTCGCCGACGCCGACATCGACGCGGCGATCGACGGCGCGATGATCGCCAAGATGCGCAACGGCGGCGAGGCCTGCACGGCCGCGAACCGCTTCTACGTCGAGTCGCCGGTGGCCCCGCAGTTCTCGGCCAAGCTGGCCGAGCGCATGGCGGCGCTGCGCGTGGGCCCCGGCACCGACGAGAACACCCAGGTCGGCCCGCTGGTCAACGAGGACACCGTCGGCAAGGTCGACAGCCTGGTCAAGCAGGCCCTCGAGGGCGGCGCGACGGCGGCCACCGGCGGCCGCCGGCCCGAGGGGCCGGGCTACTACTACCCGCCGACCGTGCTGACCGGGGTCGCGCCGGACGCGCCCATCCTGCGTGAGGAGATCTTCGGCCCGGTCGCACCGATCGTCACCTTCACCGACGAGGCCGAGGCCGTGCGGCTGGCCAACGACACCGAGTTCGGCCTGGTGGCGTACGTCTACACGAAGGACCTGGCCCGGGGCCTGCGGGTCAGCGAGGCCATCGAGGCCGGCATGGTCGGCCTCAACCGGGGCCTGGTCAGCGACCCGGCGGCGCCGTTCGGCGGCGTCAAGCAGAGCGGCATCGGCCGTGAGGGCGGCCACGAGGGCCTGCTCGAATACCTCGAGTCGAAATACATCGCCGTCAACTGGTGATGGTCTTCCGCATCCGGACGAGGGGTACGGGGGCGCCTCCGCGGGCGTCCTCGACCCGCTCGACCACCGCGAAGCCGTACGCCTCGTAGAGGGGCTGCCCGGACAGGGTGCCCATCAGTTCCAGCGTCGTGAAGCCCTCGGCCGCCGCGGCCCGCTCACAGAGCGACAGGATCAGCCGCCCGACCCCACGCCGGGTGTGCGCCGGGTGCGTGTACATCGCCCGTACCTTGGCCGGGTCTGTTCTCGGGTCGAGAAGACCCGCGTCGCGGCCGGTGGAGTGGTCGCCGCCGTAGAGCGTCGCCCGCCGGCTCCATCCGCCGCAGCCGGCGATCTGCCCGTCCTCCTCGATCACAAAGTACGTTTTGTCGGCGATGAGCTGAGTGTCCAGCCCCATGATCGCCGCGCTGCTGTCGATCTGCTCCGGCGTCAGAAAATCTTTCTGAAGTTCCGCGATAGCGGCCGTGATCAGGGGTTTCAGGGTTTCGAGATCGGAGAGCTCGGCCGTACGGCTCGTCAGGGTCATGGCGTCATCATATTTTTTGACGGCCCTGACCAGGGCATGATCACAGGCGTCGATACCGTACGTAGTTGATGCGTGCTTACTGACGGGAAATGAACTATTTTTCTCTCCGGCACCGTACCCCTTGTCGAGTGCATTGACGGGTATCCGATACTGGGTCCGCTCGTTTCGGGCGTTCACAGCTCGGGTTCCACCGGAGAGGACGACTTCCCCATGCGCAAGAAATTGTTGGCCCTCGCCATGGCGGGTGTGATGGCGACAGCCACCATGACTGCGTGTGATGACGGCGACGACTCGAGCGACGCCAGTAACGCCAGTACGAGTGGCGGCGGCAAAGCCCGCGTCGGCGTGATCCTGCCCGACACCGTGAGCTCGCAGCGGTGGGGCAACGACGACCCGAAGTACCTGAAGCAGGCGTTCGACAAGGCCGGTGTCCCGGTCGACATCCAGAACGCGCAGGGCGACGAGGCGAACTTCGTCAAGATCGGCGAGTCGATGATCAACAGCGGCGTCAAGGTGCTGATCATCGCCAACCTCGACGCGGCCAGCGGCAAGGCCGTGCTCGACAAGGCCCGGGAGAACAAGATCCCGACGATCGACTACGACCGGCTCACCCTCAACGGCGGCGCCAACTACTACGTCAGCTTCGACAACGAAGAGGTCGGCAAGCAGCAGGCCCAGGCGCTCAACAATTGCCTGCGTGCCCGCAACGTCACCAACCCGATGATCGCCGAGCTGAACGGCTCGAAGGCCGACAACAACGCCACGCTGTTCAAGAACGGCTACGACGGGGTGCTCCAGCCGATCTACGACTCGGCGCTGGCCAAGAAGGGCCCGGACCAGTGGGTGCCGGACTGGGACCCCAAGGAGGCCGAGAAGATCTTCACCCAGATGCTCCAGCAGGCCCCCGGCATCAAGGGCGTGCTCGCCGCGAACGACGGCATCGCCGGCGCGGTCATCAAGGTGCTGAAGAAGAAGGGCCTCAACCGCAAGGTGCCGGTGACCGGGCAGGACGCCACCCTCGAGGGTCTTCAGGCCGTGCTGAGCGGCGACCAGTGCGTCACCATCTTCAAGCCGCTCGAGCAGGAGGCCGCCGCAGCCGCCAACGTGGCCATCGACCTGTTCAAGGGCCAGACGCCGAAGGTCACCGAGCAGATCAAGGACCCGGAGTCGGGCGCCTACATCCCGTTCCGGTCGATCCTTCCCCAGCCGATCACCAAGGACAAGATCAACAACGTGCTGGCCGCCGGCTTCGTCGAGAAGTCCAAGCTCTGCGCCGGGGCGTACGCCAACCTCTGCATCGCCAACAAGATCGGCGTGACCGCCACCGCGGACGCGGACGCGGACGCCGAACAGTAGTTCCGCTCGCAGCCCCGTCCCCGCCCGGCCCGGGCGGTGGCGGGGCTGTCGCGTGTCAGGCGGCGGCCAGGCGGATCCGTACGCGGCGGTTCTGCCGGCCCTTGCTCTCCACCTTGACCACGTCGACCCGCCCGACCTGCCGCGTCGAGGCGACGTGGGTGCCGCCGTCGGCCTGGACGTCCAGCCCGACGATGTCGATGACGCGGATCTCCGGCTCCTCCAGCGGCGGGAGCGCGTCCTGCGTTCGCACGAGGGTCGGAATGCGCAGTGCCTCTTCGCGGGGCAGCACCCGGGCCACGATCTTGCGATCGGCCGCGATCTCGGCGTTCACCGCGTCCTCCAGTGACTGCTTGAAGCCGGGCGGCACCTCGGGCAGGTTGAAATCCATCCGGGCCTCGCCCGGCTGCATGTTCCCGCCGGTGACCAGCGCCCCGAAGTCGCGGAACACCGTGCCGCAGAGAATGTGCAGCCCCGAGTGCGTCCGCATGAGGGTGGTGCGCCGCTCGTCGTCGATCGCGCCGCGGACCTTGGTCCCGGCCGCCGGCACCGGATCGCCGGGCGCCGGGATGAGCCGGAAGTCGTCGCCCTTGCGGGTGTCGACGATCCGGGTGCGCACGCCCTCCCAGAGCAGCACCCCGTGGTCGGGTGGCTGACCGCCGCCACCGGGGTAGAACGCCGACCGGTCGAGCACGATGCCCTGCTCGGGGTCGGCCGGGTCGGACCAGACGACGGTGCAGTCCCACTCGCGCAGCGTCGGATCGGCCCAGTCGAGACGTTCACCCATCACCCGACCCTAGGCCAGCCGGGTCCGCCCGCGCTGCCCCGCGGGTCCCTGTCGCCCGAACGCGTCCCGAGCCGCGCGGGCCGCGAGGAGGTGGGCGCCGAGGTCAGTGGGTGTGGCGGCGGTGGAGGCGGGCCAGGTCGTGCAGGATGCCGGTGACCAGGTGGCGCTCCTCGACGGGGAGGGCGGCGGCGAGACCGGCGATGTCGTCGGCCAAGGGGCGCAGCTCGGCGAGCAGGGCGCCGGCGGCTCTCGGGGTGGCCGTGAGGATCTGGCGGCGGCGGTCACCGGGGTGCGGGGCGCGGGCGACCCAGCCGGCCCGCTCCAGGCGGTCGACCAGGCCGGTGGCGGCGCCGGACGTGAGACCCAGCAGCCGGCCCAGCTCGACCGGGCCGATCGGCTCCCCGGCCACCATGAGGTGTTTGAGCGCCAGGAAGTCCCCGGCGCTGAGACCCATGCGGCGCGCCGTCGCCGCGTCCACCTCGGCGGCGGCGGTTGCCAGATGGTGCACGGCCCAGGCCAGTTCGTTCGGCGGCGCCTCCACGAGGTCTAGCTTAGAAACTAAGCTACTTATTTGCCTAGGGGGCGGACGATGGACGGACCACGATCCCTGGCGCTCGCCGGCGCCTGCACGGCCTTCATCGCGGTGCCGAACCTGGGCGCGCTGCTCGGAAAGGGCGAGCAGACCGCCCGGTACGACACCGCGATCACCCCACCCGACTACGCCTTCGTGGTGTGGGCCCCGATCTTCACGGCCTGCGCGGCGTCGACCGTCGCCCAGTGCCGCCCCTCGGCCCGCCCCACCGCGGCGAGCCGCCGGACCGGCTGGCCGCTGGCCGCCGCCTACGCCGTGAACACGGCGTGGTCCCTGGCCGCGCAGAGCAACCGGTTCGCCCTGACCCCGTACCTACTGCCCACGGCCGCGACCCTGGCCGCCGTGGCCCATCTGCGCTTGCAGCGACTGCCCGGCGCCGCCGGCCCCACCACGATCACCGCCACCAGCACCGGCCTGCTCCTCGGCTGGACCGCCCTGGCCAGCGTCATCAACCTCGTGGCGGCCCGGCCCACCCGCAACACCCCGCGAACCGTGTCGGCCGCCACCGCCGCCCTGGTGGCCACCGCCGCCGCGGTAGCCACCGCCGTGACCCGCAGCCGCCGAGGCGGCCGCGCCGTGGCCCTCACATCGGCGTGGGGCCTGACCACCCTCGCCGCCACCCGCAAACGCCCCACCACTGTGCGGGCAGCCGCCGCCACCGGCGCCGCCGCCATCGTCGCCGCAGCGGTCACGAAAACTGTCGGAGGGCGCCGTTAGGCCAGGAGCTCCTTGACCCTCGGGATGACCTTGGTGCCGTACAGCTCGATCGATTTCATCATCTGCTCGTGCGGCAGCGTGCCGACCGAATATTTCAGGTCGAAGCGCTGGATGCCCAGCTCCTTGACCGTCCGGGCGATCTTCTGGGCGACCGTCTCGGGCGAGCCGGCGTGCCAGGCGCCCTCGGTGATGTCGTGTTCGAAGCGGTCGCGGGCCATGGGCGGCCAGCCCCGCTCGCGGCCGATGCGGTTGAGCATGGTGCGGGCGTGCGGCCAGAGCGTCTCGACCGCTTCCTCATCGGTGTCGGCCACGAAGCCGGGGCAGTGGACCGCCACCGGCTGGTCCTGCTGGCCGAACTCCTTCAGCGCGTGGTGGTAGAGCTCCACGTACGGCGCGAAGCGCACCGGCTCGCCGCCGATGATGGCCAGGACCAGCGGGAGGCCGTACTTGGCGGCGCGGACCACCGACTCGGGGCTGCCGCCGACGCCGATCCACGTGGGGATGCGGCCGGCCGCCGTCTTGGGGTAGACCTGCTGGTCGGTCAGGGGCGGGCGGACCGTGCCGGACCAGGTGACCGGGCCCTCCTTGAGGAGCTCGGCCATCAGCTCGACCTTCTCCTCGAACAGCTTCTCGTAGTCGTGCAGGTCGAAGCCGAACAGCGGGAACGACTCGGTGAACGAGCCGCGGCCCAGCGTGATCTCGGCCCGGCCGTCCGACACCGCGTCGAGGGTGGCGAAGCGCTCGAAGACGCGCACGGGATCGTCCGAGCTCAGCACCGTGACGGCCGTGCCGAGGCGGATGGTCGACGTCCGCGCCGCGATGGCGGCCAGCACGATCTCGGGGGAGGAGACCGCGAAGTCGTCGCGGTGGTGCTCGCCCAGGCCGAAGGCGTCGACGCCGGCCTTCTCGGCCAGCACGGCCTGCTCGACGACGTTGCGGATCACCTCCGCGTAGGGGAGGCGCTTGCCGTGGCTGTCGGCGGTGACGTCGCCGAATGTATCGAGTCCGAATTCCACCATGATCATCCTACCGGCGGGTTCTGCCCTTCAGGCGGCGGCCCATCTCGCGCGCGATCTCCTTCTCGGCGTCGCGCTTGGCCATCACCTGACGTTTGTCGTACGACTTGAGGCCGCGCGCCATCCCCAGCTCGACTTTCGCCCAGCCCTCGCTGAAGTACATCGACAGCGGCACCAGGGTGAGCCCGTTGCCGTCGTTCAGCTGAGAGATGATCTTCACGATCTCGGCCTTGTGCAGCAGCAGCTTGCGGGTACGGCGCGGGGCGTGGTTGGTCCAGCTGCCGTACCCGTACTCGGCGATGTGCAGGCCGTAGAGCATGAGCTCGCCGTTGTGCTCGCCGGCGAACGCGTCGACCAGCGAGGCGCGGCCCTCGCGCAGCGACTTGACCTCGGTGCCGGCCAGCACGAGGCCCGCCTCCCACGTCTTGAGGATGGCGTAGTCGTGCCGCGCCTTCTTGTTCGAGGCGATCAGCTTGCGGCCGGTTTCCTTGCTCACGCCTACCGAATCTAGGGCACGGGCCGCCGCATCGAGTACGTGACACTGCTCAACCGGTGCGGTTCGTTGTGCACGTGCATCGCGGCCCGGTCGTACGCCTGCCAGCCGGCCGCCCCGGCCCGGTTGAGGTGGCGCAGGTCGTCGTAGCGCTCGTCGGTGCCCCAGCGCAGCGTGCCGCCGGGGTGGTGGAAGGTCGCGGTCCAGTCCATGAAGCGGTCGGCGCCGAGCGTGCCCGCGGCACGGTATTCGAGCCGTGCGTATTCCCAGTTCGTCACCCGAGGGATTATTCACCATCAACGTCCGCTGTGGATCTCCCCTGAGATAACCCTGAGGTACGCCTTCGGGGGCTTCTGCGCTCCCTTCAGCGGGCTTACGCTGCCCGCCGGGGGGAATTCATCATGGGGAGATTTATCTGCGGCCGCCGTTCCAAGTGGATCGTGCTGGCCCTGTGGATCGTGATCCTGGTCCTGACCGCGCCGCTCGCGGGCAAACTGGGCAGCGTCGAGAAGAACGACAACTCGGCCTGGCTGCCCGGTGGGGCCGAGTCCACGCAGGTCATCGAGGAGTCGCGCGCGTTCCAGCCGGACGACATCGCGCCCGCCATCGTCATCTACGAGCGGCCGGGTGGCGTAACCCCGTCCGATTTGTCCAAAGCGCAAGCCGACGCCGCCGAGATGAAGAGTGTCCCGGGCGTGACGGGCGAGATCATCGGCCCGATCCCGTCGGAGGACAAGCAAGCCATTCAGCTCATCGTCCCCGTCAAGATCGACGATGATGGCTGGGAGGCTTTGCCCGATATCGCTGACCAAATCCGGCAAATCGCCGAGGGCGGAGCGAACGTCTATCTCGCCGGCCCGGTGGCCAGCGCGGCCGACTCGGCCGACGCCTTCGCCGGCATCGACGGCACGCTGCTCTACACGACGTTGATCGTCGTCGCGATCATCCTGCTCATCACCTATCGAAGTCCGGTCCTCTGGCTGTTCCCGATCATCAGTGCCGGCGTGGCGCTGATGGCCGCGCAGGCCGTCATCTACCTGCTCGCCAAATACGCCGACCTGGTGGTGAACGCGCAGAGCGCCGGCATCCTGACCGTGCTCGTCTTCGGCGCCAGCACCGACTACGCGCTGCTGCTGGTGGCCCGATATCGGGAAGAGCTGAGACGCCACGAGGACCGGCACGAGGCCATGCAGCTCGCCCTGCACCGGGCCGGACCGGCCATCGTCGCCAGCGCCGCCACCGTCGCCATCGGCATGTCGATCCTGACCCTGGCCGAGCTGAACTCGACCAGCGGCCTCGGCCCGGTCGCCGCCATCGGCGTCGTCGTCGGCCTGGCCGCGATGCTCACCCTCCTGCCGGCCATGCTCGTGATCTGCGGGCGCTGGCTGTTCTGGCCGGTCAAGCCGAAGTTCGGCACGCCCGAGCCGACGGCCACCGGCTTCTGGGCCCGGATCGGCAACCGGATGGCGAAACGGCCGCGAATGGTGTGGATCACCACCGCGCTCGCCCTGGGGGCGATGGCGCTCGGCCTGCTCCAGCTCAACGCGACCGGCCTCACCTCGGCCGAGCAATTCACCTCCGACAAGCCGTCCGTGCAGGCCGAGGAGGTGCTGGCCCGGCACTTCCCGGCCGGTGGCGGCCAGCCGGTCACGGTCATCGCCAACGCCGCGCAGGCGGCGCAGGTCAAGACGGCCTTCGAGGGCGTCGACGGCATCGTCGCGGTGGCCGATCCGGTGATCAAGGACGGCAAGGCGCTGATCGACGGCACCCTCGAGGCGGCCCCGGACAGCGAGGCGGCTCAGCAGACCGTCGAACGGACCCGCGACGCCGTGCACGCCGTGCCCGGAGCCGAGGCCAAGGTCGGCGGCACGTCGGCCGCGCTGCTCGACATCAACAACGCCAACCAGCACGACAACCGGCTGATCATCCCGCTCGTGCTGCTCGTCGTGCTGATCATCCTGGCCCTGCTGCTGCGGGCGATCGTGGCGCCACTGATCCTGATCGCCACCGTGGTGCTGTCGTTCGCGGCCGCCCTCGGGGTCAGCGTGCTGGTGTTCCGCTACATCCTCGACTTCCCGGCCGAGGACACGTCGTTCCCGTTGTTCGTCTTCGTGTTCCTGGTCGCCCTGGGCATCGACTACAACATCTTCCTGATGACCAGGGTGCGCGAGGAGGCGCAGCAGCACGGCACCCGCAAGGGCGCGCTGGTCGGGCTCGCGGCCACCGGCGGCGTGATCACCTCGGCCGGCATCGTGCTCGCGGGCACGTTCGCGGCCCTGGCCAGCCTGCCGCTGGTCTCCTTCGTGGAGATCGGTTTCGCGGTGGCCTTCGGCGTCCTGCTCGACACGTTGATCGTGCGGTCGGTGCTGGTGACGGCGCTGAACCTCGACGTCGGCCGGCACATGTGGTGGCCGTCCAAGCTGGCCGCCGTCCGCGACGAGCCGGAGGAGAAGCCGTTGTCACCATCTGAACCGGAGCTAACGCACTAGGGCGGTAACGGCGCAGAGTGCGCGTCATGAAGGCTGTTCGAGTACACGCGTACGGAAAAAGGCCCTCGGTCGACGACGTGCCGGAACCGAGGGTGACCGGCCCCTTCGATGTGCTGGTCCAGGTCGGGGCGGCGGGACTCTGCCGCACCGACCTGCACATCGTCGAGGGACAGTGGGCCGAGAAGTCCGGCGTCCAGCTGCCGTATGTGATCGGCCACGAGAACGCCGGCTGGGTGCGTGAGGTCGGCTCGGCCGTGACCAACGTGGCGCCGGGCGACGCGGTGATCCTGCACCCGCTGGTCACCTGCGGGCTGTGCCGGCCGTGCCGCCGCGGCGACGACGTGCACTGCGAGAACTCCCGGTTCCCGGGCATCGACAGCGACGGCGGCATGGCCGAGCTGCTGCTGACCAGCGCCCGCTCGGTGGTCAAACTGGCCGACGGCCTCGAACCGGCGGCGGTGGCCGCGCTGGCCGACGCCGGGCTGACCGCGTACCACGCCGTCCGCAAGGCCGTGCCGCTGCTGCATCCGGGCGCCACCTGCGTCGTCATCGGCGCCGGCGGCCTCGGCCACATCGGCATCCAGTGCCTGGTCGCGATGACCGCGGCCCGGGTCGTCGTGGTCGACCCGAACCCGCGCGCCCGCGAACTGGCGACGCAACTGGGCGCGCACGAGGTCCTCGAGAGCGGGAAGGACCTCACCGACTCGGCCCACATCGTGCTCGACTTCGTGGGGGAGCAGGGCGCCGAACGCGAGGGCCTGGCCATCACCCGCCGGGCCGGCAGCTACTTCGTCATCGGGTACGGCGGGAAGATCGACATCCCGACCATCGACCTGATCTCCACCGAGCGCAACATCATCGGCAACCTGGTCGGCTCCTACACCGACCTCGACGAGCTGATGACACTCGCCGCCCAGGGGCAGGTCACACTGCACACGAAGCAATATCCGCTGGCGGCGGTGAACGAGGCCATGGACGACCTCGAGTCGGGACGACTGCAGGGACGCGGGATCCTGGTTCCCTGATGTACCAGGGCTGGTTCGTCGTCGACGGTCACTGCCGGTTGTGGGACGGGAGCCCGGCCAACCAGGTCAACCGGTACGGCCAGGGCCACATCGGCTGCCTGCACGGATTTCACTCGGCTCTCTCGCCGCGGGGCTACCGGTGCTCGCTCGAGGAGTTCGAGCGGGTCGGCGAGGACCGGATGATGCACGACGTGTTCGAGGCCGGCCACGCCGACGTGGCGATCCTGCAGTCGACGGACCTGAGCGACTGGTTCGTCAACGGCTTCACCGCCACCGACCAGCACGGATCGCTGGCCGAGCGCCATCCGGGCCGGTTCATCGTCAACGGGCGGTTCGATCCGCGCGACGGCGAGGCCGGCCTGGAGAAGCTCGAGCGGCTGTACGAGCGGTGGAAGCTGCCGGGCGTCACCCTGTGCACGGCCGAGTGGAAGGGGGACAGCAAGGGCTGGAAGCTGAGCGACCCGTGGGCGTACCGCTATCTCGAGCTCTGCGAACGGCTCGGGATCCGCAACATCCACGTCCCCAAGGGCCCCACGGTCTACCCGATGAACCGGGACGCGTTCGACGTGGCCGACGTGGACGACGCGGCGACCGCGTTCCCCGGGCTGCGGTTCATCGTCGAGCATGTGGGGCTGCCGCGGCTGGAGGACTTCTGCTGGATCGCCACGCAGGAGCCCAACGTGTACGGCGGCCTCGCCATGGCCATGCCGTTCCTGCACAGCCGGCCGCGGTACTTCGCGCAGATCATCGGCGAGCTGCTCTACTGGCTCGGCGAGGACCGGCTGCTGTTCGGCAGCGACTACGCCGTCTGGCAGCCGAAATGGCTGGTCGAGCAGTTCGCCGGCTTCCAGATCCCCGAGGACATGCAGGGCGAGTACGGCCGCCTGACCGCCACGGCCAAGGAGAAGATCCTCGGCCTGAACGCGGCCCGGCTCTACGACCTCAAAGTGCCCGGCTGATGGCCACCGCCCGGGTCGCCCGCGCCGCACCGAGCCGTACGGCCCGCTCCACCGACCAGCGGTCGGTGCGCAACCGGGCGGTCGGCATGGAGATGGCCACCGCCCCCACGAACCGGCCCGCGCCGTCCGTCACCGGCGCGGCCATGCAGCTCAGCCCGGCCTGGAACTCGTCCACCTCGATGGCCAGCCCGGTCATCGTCACCTGCCGCAGTTGCCGGTCGAGCAGTCTGCGGTCCGTGATGGTCGCCGCCGTCACCTCCGGCAACCGGGCTCCCTCCAGCATCTCCGGCAGCATGGCCAGCATCAACTTCCCGAAGGCGGTCGCATGAGGCACCTGGTGAAAGCCCACACCGAGAGGGTTGATCCGCGGATGGTCCGGGCACTCCTCGACGTGCGCCACGATCATCTCGTCGTCCCGCAGCGCCGCGTAGTAGGCGGCCGCCTTGGCTTCCCGGTGCACCACGGACGCCACCCGGCGCACCTCGGGCGGCACCGCGATCTGCCGGTGCAGTCCCCGGGCGAGATCGTCGACACGGTGCCCGAGAGCGTAGGCCCGCTCGTCGGCCAGATGCACCAGATAGCCACCACCGGCCAGCGTCGTGAGCAGGTGATACGTGGTCGGGAGGGTGAGATCGAGGGCCTTGGCCAGCTCTTTCGCCGTCACCGGCCCGCCGGCCGCCGCGAGATGATCGAGCACGCGCATCGCCCGCTCCACCGACTGCAACACCCCGGCGCGCTTCATGCCCTTCAGCCTTCATCGGGCGACACAATGAGAAAACCCTGGTAGCTGATCGTGCGAAAGGTGTGTGTCATCAATGATCTTCATTACCGCCAAATTCCGCGTCAAGCCCGAGTACGCCGCCGACTGGCCGCGCCTGTCCGGCCCGTTCACCGAGGCCACCCGCGCCGAGCCCGGCTGCCTGTGGTTCGACTGGTCCCGCAGCCTCGACGACGAGACCGAGTACGTCCTGGTCGAGGCCTTCCGCGACGGCGACGCGGGCGCCGCGCACGTCGGTTCCGCCCACTTCAAACAGGCCCAGCAGGATCTCCCGCAATACCTGGTGGCCACCCCGAAGATCATCAGCCAGAGCATCGAGCAAAGTGACTGGTCCGAGCTGGGGGAACTGGCCGTTCGCTGACGCCCCGAACCTGCGGCGGGCCAGCGTGATCTCTTGGTCGCCGTGGGTACATTGTGAACATGTCTGGGCGCCTGCCGCGTGCCGGGTTGTCCGCCGTGGTGGTGGCCGGCCTCGCCGGGGTCGCCTCCTGGGCCTCCATCGCCGACCACAAAGTGGGCTGGACGGTGGTGGCGGCCTCGTTCGCGGCGGTCGCCGGCGCGTTCAGCCCGGCGCTGATCGATCTCGTGTGGCGGTCGTCCCGGTCCGGCGCCTCGGTCGCCGAAGCCGCCGCCGAGCTGGCGGACGTGGCTTTGACCAGGGTGCGGTCGAGTTCGCTGCGGGCTCGGCTGCACCGGCCGCTGCCGATGAGAGTGCGGTTCCGCTCGGCGCCCGGCACCGGGGCGACCCGAGCCGCGGTGACCGGCGATCCCGGCCCCGACTGGCCGGAGTCCCCGCTGACCGGGCACGTCGGCGAGATCGCGTCCACGCTGCGAGACCTGCCATGGCGGCAGCTCGTGGTGGTCGGTGAGCCCGGCGCCGGCAAGACCGTACTCGCCACGATGCTGGTCGACCAGTTGCTCAGCCCCCGTCTGCCCGGAGAGCCGGTCCCGGTGCTGATCGAGGTCTCGTCCTGGGACCCGGGCGCCGAGTCCGTGGCCGAGCTGCTCGAGCGCCGGCTCGTCGAGGACTTCCGGGTCGCCGGGCCGGTCGCGCGCAAGCTGGCCACCGAGTCACGCTCGAGCGAGGGCGGCGTGTCGAGCTGGTGGGTCATGCCGGTGCTGGACGGGCTGGACGAGATCGACGCGGCGTCACACGTCACCGCGATGGCCGCGCTGGAACGCTTCGCCGCGGGCGATCGCCCGCTGGTCGTGACTTGCCGCAGCCGCGAGTTCAGACGGGCCGAGCAGCGCGCCGGGGTGCTGGCCCGGGCCGCCGTGATCCGGATGGAGCCGCTCGGCGGCACTGAGGTGATCGACTTCCTGGACGACCCGGCGCCGGCCCGCCGGGCTCTCTGGGCGCCGGTCTTCGAGAACATCCGCCGGCATCCCCATGGGCCGCTGGCCACCGCGCTCTCCACACCGCTGATGGTGGGGCTGGCCAAGGACACGTACACGACGGGCGATCCGGGTCAGCTCGTCGGCCTGACCAGCCGGGCCGAGGTCACGGCCCAGCTGATAGACGGCTACGTGGCCTCCGTCCACCCCCACCGGGCCGCCGGGCGATGGCTCGCGAGCCTCGCCTACCTCGGGTACCTCGACGAGACGCGCGACCTGCGCTGGTGGCGGCTGCCCTGGGATCGGCTCGCCACCAGCCCCGGCCGCCTGCGCCGCGGCACTGGCGCCGGCGCGGCCGCGGCCGTTCTCCTCGCCTCCGCGGTGATCACGCTCGTCACCGGCGAGCTCGCCTGGCAACTCGGAGGTGTCGTGCTGTGCATGTGCGGCTCAGGCGTCTTCGGTGGACTGTTCGCTCACCAGTTCCAGCCGGCCCCGGCGAAGAACGAGGGCACCGCCCTCTTCGGTATCGGCTGCGGCGCCATCACCGGGTTGTTCCTCGATGACCTGCTGGCCGGCATGATCGCCGGTCTCGGGTGCGCGGTCCTCGCGGCGATGATCCCGTCCCGGCGAACGACCCGCCGTGCCCACGGCGGGCCCGTCCGGACGTTGCGGGTGAACCACGGTCTGGCCCTGGCCGGATCCGCCCGGTACGCCGCGGTGGCCGCGGTGGTCCACGCCACGGCCGCCGCGCTGCTCGGCGTCGCCTCGTTCGCGTGGGTCACGGCCGGGGTCACCGTGTTCGCGCTGATGAGCCTGGCCGGCGGTGAGGCCCGCTGGCTGAGGTTCCGCATCGTTCATCTCACCATCGCGCTGGGACACCGACCGCTGCTGCCGTTGACCCTGATCGGATTCCTCACCGACGGGACCCACCCCGACCGGGCCACGCTGAGGATCAACGGCAACGCCTGGCAGTTCCGGCACGCGGAGATCCAGGACCACCTCCTGCGGCACGCCCGCCTGGAGCTGAGCCGGCGTCGCGCCGCCGCCGGCGACGAGCGGGCCGCCAAACAACTAGTGCGGCTCCTGCGCTCGGCCGGTGACGTGACGGAGCTGACCACGCGTGCGGACGCGGGTGACGGGGAAGCCGGCCGGCAGCTCGCCGGCCTGCTGCGCGACCGGGGCGACCTGATGGAGCTTCGACGGCGCGCCGAGCGGCGCGACCTGGCCGCGAGCGAGGAACTGGTGCGCGTGCTGCGGGACCAGGAACGGCTGGCGCGGCTGCACCGTTCGGCCGGGATGAGCGAGGTGTACGTCCTGCACAACGATCTGATGCGGGCCCGGGAACTGCGCTCGCGGAGCGACGCGGAGGCCCTACGGCACCTGACCGACCGCGGGGACCTGATGGCGGCCCGGGAATTGGCGTTCCTGTTGCGGCAGCGGGGAGACGAGGCGGAGCTGCGGGAGCGCTTCACCGGTGGCGACCGGTCAGCCGGCCGGGAGCTCGCGCGTCTCCTGCGAGGCAACGGTGATCTGCCCGGGTTGCGGGATCTCGCCGGGAGCGGCGACCCGCTCGTCCAGCGGGAACTGGCGATCCTGCTCCGCGAACGCGGCGACGAGGAGGAACTGACCAGACGTTCGACCGCGGGAGACCGGGCGGCCGGCCGTGAGCTGGCCCGGACCCGGCGCAGCCACGACGACCTCGACGGCGCCGTCGCGCTGCTGAGGAGCAGGCTCTACGCGGGCGACCGGTTCGCCGGCAGCGAGCTCACCGACCTCCTGCTCGAGCGTGGCGACATCGACGGCGCGGCCGAGGTGCTGCGGGCGCGGTTCGACGCCGGCGACCGGCTGGCCGGCCGTGAGCTCAGCGACCTCTTGCGGGAACGGGGCGACGTGCCGGCGGCGATCGCGCTGCTGCGGCACCGGATGGACGCCGGCGACGTCACCGTCGCCTTCGAGCTCGCGCGGCTGCTTCGCCGGCACGGCGACCGGGTCGCGGCGGTCGAGGTTCTGAGCCGGGAAGCCGAGACCGGCGGCTCGTCCAGCCGTCAGGAACTGGCGCGGGTGTTGCGAGAACAGGGTGACGCCGACGCGCTCCGCGAGCGGGCCGACGACCCGGAGGCCCGCAGCCAGTTGTCGGGCCTCCTGCGTGAGCGGGGAGACGTGGACGCGCTCGGCGATCTGGCCGAACGGGGCGACCTCGGCGCCCGGCTCGAACTGGGGAAGCTGCTTCGTTCGCTGGGCCGGGTGGACGACGCGGTGCGCGTCTTGCGGGAAGGCGCCGAGACCGGTGACCCGGGCACCGCGAGCGAGCTCGTCGACCTGCTGACGGAGATCCGTGACGAGCAGGCCTTGGCGGACCTGGCCGACGAGGGTGTCGTAGAAGCCGGAGCAGCACTGGCCTTCCTGCTGCACCGCCGGGGAGACCTGGCCGGACTGCGCCGTCGCGCGGCCAGGGGCGACGCCGATGCGCGGCCGGCTCTGGCTCGTCTGCTGCGCGAACGCGGCGACCGGGCCGAACTGCGGGATCGCGCCGAGGCCGGTGACCGTTACGCGACCTCCGCGCTGGTCAGCCTGCTCCGCGAGCAGGACGACCTGGACGAGGCGGTCGCGCTTCTGAGCCGCCGCGCCGACGACGGCGATCCCGACGCCGCCCGGGTGCTCACCGAGCTACTGTGCGAACAGGGAAGGACGGACGAGGCCATCGCCATGGTGCGCCGCCGCGCCGAGGACGGTGATCGGAAAGCGGTGCGCCAGTTGGCCGCCCTCCTGAAGGAACACGGCGATCTCGAGGAGGGGATCTCCCTGCTACGGCGACGTGCCGACGACGGCGACCAGGCCGCCGGCCGCGAGCTGGCGCGCTTGCTGCTCGAACAGGGCCGGACGCACGAGCTGGTGTACCGGGCCGCGCTCGGCGACAGGGCGGCCGGCGCCGCCATGACCAGCCTCATGCCGCGCATGATGCCGGGCGCCGATGCCGTGCCGGCCCCCGCGGAGGCCGAATGAGATCCCCCGGCCGCGACGAGGTGACGCTACGGCTGGTGTGGCCGCAATGGCAGGGCGCGGGTACGGCGACGACCTGGCCATCGTCTGGATCGACTCGCACCCCGACATCGGCACCCCGGCCAGCGCCTATCCCGGCTTCCACGCCATGGCCGTCTCCGCCCTGACCGGCCACGGCGATCCCGACGTACTCCGTCTGCTCCCCGCCACCATCACCCCGGCCCATGTCGCCCTGGTCGGCCTGCACGCGTGGACCGACGACGACATCGGCAACGTCGCCGAGTGGGGAATCAGGAGCTTCGCCCCCGGCGACCTCCGTACGTCTTCACAGCCGCTGCTGGACTGGTTGGCCGCCACCGGCTGCTCCCGGGTGGCCGTGCACTTCGACGTCGACACCATCGACAGCGACGAGGTGGTGCTGGGCCTGGGCGCCGAGCCGGGCGGCCTCACCACCGCCCAGGTCCGCCGCATCACCGCCGACCTGAAGGCCGCCACCGACGTCGTGGCCCTGACCGTCGCCGAGTTCGTCCCCCGCCAGGTCATCCACCTCCAACAGCTGCTCAGCGGTTTCCCCCTGCTGTGATCCGGCCGCCCACGGGGAGTGCGAGGATCTAGGGCGGAGCCACCACCACCCTGGGGAGAGACATGCCTCGCATCGCGGTGACCGGCGGAAGCGGCAAACTGGGCCGCGCCGTCGTTCAGGACCTGCTCGACCACGACTACGAGGTGGTCAACCTCGACCGGGCGGCGCCCCGGGAAACGTCGGCGCCGTTCACGCTGGTCGACCTCACCGACTTCGGCCAGGTGGTCGGCGCGCTGACCGCCGTCGACGACCGGTACGACAGCATCGACGCGGTCGTGCACCTCGCGGCGATCCCCGCTCCGGGGCTGCTCCCGAACGCGGCGACCTTCGCCAACAACATCACGGCCAGCTACAACGTGTTCGCCGCGGCCCGGGTCGCCGGCATCAAGCGGGTCGTGTGGGCGTCGAGTGAGACGCTGCTCGGGCTGCCGCTGGGGCCCGACTCGCCGCCGCCGTACATCCCGGTCGACGAGGAATACCCGGCGCGGCCGGAGAGCTCGTACTCGCTGGCCAAGCACCTCGAGGAGACGATGGTCGCGCAGTTCTGCCGGTGGAGCCCGGAGCTGACCGCGGTCGGCCTGCGCTTCTCGAACGTCATGGAGCCCGCCGACTACGCCGCCTTCCCGTCGTTCGACGCCGACCCGAGACAGCGCATCTGGAACCTGTGGGGCTACATCGACGCCCGCGACGGCGCCCAGGCCGTCCGCCGCGCCCTGTCCTACGACCGGACCGGCTCGGAGATCTTCGTGATCGCCAACGCCGACACCGTGATGAGCCGCTCCAGCGCCGCCCTGGCCGCCGAATACTTCCCGGACGTCCCCGTCACCCGCGAGCTCGGCGAGCACGAGACCCTGCTCTCCATCGACAAGGCCCGCCGCCTGCTGGGCTACGACCCCCAGCACTCCTGGCGCCAGGAGTGAGGGTCTCCGGCGGACCGGCCGCCGGAGACCCCGAACGGGCTTACCGGTAGCGGTAGGCGCGGATGATCGTCTGCTTCGTCGTGGCGCCGGCGGTGTCGGTCGCCGTGGAACGCAGCGAGACGAAGCCGGTGCCGCGCGGCAGCTGGACGACCGCTGTGGCCTTGGTGCCGATGCGGAGCGCCGGGAGGCGGCGCCACGTCCGGCCGTCGTCGAAGGACGCCTCCACCGTCAGGCTCCGGGTGGCGGCCGGGGCCGCTCCCACCTGACGGTCGAGGGAGACGGGCAGGGTCATCAAACGGCCCGCCGCAGCCGCGTTGTCGATGCTCAGCGACGGGCTGTAGCGGATCGCCGTCATCGGCAGGCGGACGAGCTTGCCGTCGGGGACGTGGGCCGAGCGGAACGTCCACTCGGCGTCGACCACTGTGGACAAGGTGAAGGCCGGGTCGCTGCGGAACATCGCGTGCACCCGGTAGTCACCCGCGGCGGCCGGGACCTCCGTCGACTGCGGTGTCGACGCCGACTGGCCGACCAGCGTGCCATTGCGGTAGATGCGCACGTCGACGCTGCCGGTGCGGGCGAAGCGGAAGCCCTCGTGTCCGCTGCCGTCGCCGTGCAGCGGGCCCGGGCCGCCCATCGTGTCGCCCCAATATCGGGTGGCGTACTGCTGGGCGAACTCGGGCTCCGGGAAGACCGGCCCCTCGACACCGTTGGCCCACTTCTCGCTGTACGTGCGGCCGGGCGCCCACGACGTCCAGTCCGACTTGTAGTACGTATATCCGCGCTGCCCGCTCGTCACCTGCCATTCGGTCTGCTGGTCACGGTTGTAGTACTCGGTGATCGTGGCCGGCACGTCGTAGTCGAAGCTCAGCGGGCTCTGCCGCGCGTCCGCGCTGCGGTAGACGGCCGAGTTGCCCGGCGCCCGGCCGATGGCGAGGCGGGTCACCGGCACGTCCGGCACGTCGGCGCCGACCGTCGAGCGGACCGTGGCCAGGTCGCTCGCGCGCAGCGTCCTGGTCTTGCCGGCCATCATGCGGCCGCGCTCGTAGAAGTAGGCGTGGTAGACGGACGGCCCGGCGGTCCACTTGCCGGACAGGTAGGACACGTAGCCGGGCGCCTGGCCGCCGCCGGTGGCCGGTCCGGTGCGCAGACGGGCGAAGTTCAAGTTCATGAGCACGCCGTACGGGTCGTTGCTGCCCCAGATCTCCGGCGCCTTCACGCGGATCGTCCAGCCCGCCTCGTGGTACGCCGCCACCGCCTTCCGGTCCGGCATCGTGATGGTGACCGGCTTGGCCGCGCGGGCGTCCATGGTGATCGTGCGGTCCTGGTCGAGCACGACCGCGGGGTCGGCCAGCGAGGTGATGACCGGGTCCTCCTCGGAGCCGGTGAGCAGGTACGACTGGGCGACGTAGCGGCCCGGCTCGACCGGCACCCGCACGCTGCCGCCGGTGTGCGCGAACGAGGTGACCGTCTGGCGGTCGAGCTCGGTGAGCATGGTGACCCAGCGCGGGTTCTCGCCGGTCACGCCGGGCGTGTTCACGGTCAGGGTGCGCCGGGTCAGATACATCGCGACCGGTGTGACCACCCGCAGGTTCCCGGCGGTCGCGGTCAGCTCGCCGCCGTACGGCTGCTCCTCGAGCCCGGCCGGGACGGCGGCGGTGACGGTGACCGTCGCGGTCGAGCCCGCCGCCACGGTCACCGTCCTGGCGCTGACCGAGAAGACGCCGGCGGGCGCGCCGGTGGCGAGGTCGAGGTTCAGGGTCACCGGGGTGGTGCCGCTGTTGGCGTACGTGATGGTCTGGCTCCGGGTTGTCCCGTCGCGCTGGAAACCGAGGCTGACCGGGTCGGCCGTGACCGGCTGGTCGAGGGCGCGCTCGACGTCGACCAGGCCGGCCCCCTGCTCGTACGGCTGGAGATCGGCGTTGGGGTCGGCGGAGGCGGTGAGGGTCGCCTTGAGCTGGGCCGCGCGCCACTGTGGATGCTGCTGCGCGAGCAGGGCGGCGGCGCCGGCCACGTGCGGCGTGGCCATCGAGGTGCCGGAGAGCGAGGTGTACGCCTCGTTGCCGTCGACCGGCGGGAACTGGCCGTCCACGGACCGGGCGGCCACGATCTGCACGCCCGGGCCGGTGATGTCCGGCTTGACGGCGGCGTCCTCGGCCCGGGGTCCCCGGCTGGAGAACGAGGCCAGCTCCTTGGTCTTGCTGACCGCGCCCACGGTCAGGGCCCGGTCGGCGCTGCCGGGCGACTCGACGGTGCTGTCACCCGCCTCGCCGCTGTTGCCGGCCGCGATCACGAAGAGCGTGCCGTACTTGGTGGTCAGGTCGTCGACGGCCTGTTCGAGCACGTCGACGTCGGGGGTGTCGGGCCCGCCCAGGCTCATGTTGGCCACGGCCGCGCCCTGCTCGGCGGCCCATTGCATGCCGGCCAGGATCTGCGACTCGTCGCAGTCGGTGAGCCCGCAGACCTTGGCGCTGAGCAGCTTCGCGCCCGGCGCCACACCCTTGTAGCGACCGCCCGAGGCGGCCCCGGTGCCGAGGATGGTCGAGGCCACGTGGGTGCCGTGGCCGACCGGGTCGGTCAGGTCGCCGGCCCCGCTGAAGTCGACGGCGGCCGCGACCTGGCCCGCGAAGTCGGGGTGGGTGAGGTCGACGCCGCTGTCGATCACGGCGACCTTGACGCCGGCGCCGGTCAGCCCGGCCTGCCAGGCGGCGGGGGCGCCGATCAGCGGGACGCTGACGTCGAGGCTGAGCTTGCGCTTGCCGTCGAGCCAGACCTTGCTGACGCCGGAGCGCAGCTTCCCGGCCGCGGTCAGGCTCTTCCACAGGTCGGCCGGCTTGGTGCGGTCCTGCTCGTACGCGACCAGGCCGATGCCGGGCAGCTCGCGGGTGGCCCGGGCGCCGGCCGGGGCGGCGGTGCCCTGCACGATCAGCGGGAGCGTCCGGCGGCTGTCGTCGTAGCCGAAGCTCAGCAGCGTGGACACGTCGAACAGGCGCGGGTCGAGACGTCCGGTGGCGAGCAGGCTCGCGGCGTCGGCCGGCACGACCTGAACGTCCTTGCCGGCGCTGGAGGTGAGGAACGGGATCTTCTCCCGGCCCGGGGCGGGGACGACGTCCACGGTGGTCTGGCCGGCGACGCTGCTGACCTTGACGGTGTCGCCGGTGATGAGGGTGACCGCCTTTGGTGGGGCGGCGAAGGCCGGCCCGGTCGCCGCGGTGGCGGCGGCCGGCCCGGGGGTCTGCGCGGCGGCGAGGCCCCCGCCGGGCAGCGCGGCCCAGGCCGCGACGCCCGCCAGGGCCAGCACCGACGTGATGCGGACCAATCGCATGGTTCTCCTTTGTCGGCAGGCAATGCTTTGGCGGGCAAACTACGCCGGGCGACAGGAGATGATCTATGTAACAAGATTCACAATGGACGATGATGAACTTCGGCGCCCTCCGCACGTGCGCCGGCGAGACGGCGGTAATAGGCGTTGGCACGGAGCAACTCGTCGTGTGTTCCCTCGGCGGTCACCGCGCCGCCCTCGACGACCAGGACCCGGTCGGCCGCTCGGACCGTGGAGAAGCGATGCGCGATGACGACGAGGGCGCACACCCGGGCCACTTCGCGCATGGTGGCGGCCAGGGCCCGTTCGCTGTCCGGGTCGAGGTGGGCCGTCGGCTCGTCGAGCAGGACGAGGCCGGGCCGGGAGAGCAGGCAGCGGGCGATGGCCACGCGCTGCCGCTGACCGCCGGAGAGCCGGCCGCCGCGCTCGCCGACCGGGGTGTCGAGGCCGCCGGGCAGGGCGGCCACCACGGCGGTCAGCCCGGTCATGGCCAGCACCCGGTCGAGGTCGCCGGCCGCGGCCGGCCCGGCGCCGTAGAGCAGGTTCTCCCGCAGGGTGCCGGCCAGCAGCGGGCAGTCCTGCTCGACCAGGCCGACGATGGCGCGGTGCCGGGCGTACGGGATGAAACGGGCGTCGCGCCCGCGCAGCAGGATCGTGCCCCGGTCGGGTTCGTAGAAGCGCTCGGCCAGCGCGAAGACGGTCGACTTGCCGGCTCCGGACGCGCCCACGAGCGCGACGTGACCGCGCTCGGGCACGGCGAACCGGATGCCGCGCAGCACCGGCCGGTCCGGGTCGTATCCGAACCACACGTCGCGGAACTCCAGGATCGGCGGCCGCCGGCGCATCGGCACGACGGCTCGCGGATGGTCGCGCTCGACCGGCAGCGCGAGCACCTCGTTGATCCGGTTCAGCGCCCCCGAGCCCTGCTGGATGGCGCCGACCGCCTGGAAGATCTCGTAGATGGGCGCCGACAGATACGTCATGGCCAGGGTGAAGGCGACCAGGCGGCCCAGCGAGGTCTCGCCTGCGGCGACCCGGGTGGCGCCCACGAGCAGCACGGTCAGGAAGGCGCCGCTGACCGCGAGGTCGTTGGCGGGCCCGCTGAGTGCCGCGAGCTCGGCCATGCGCAGATTCGCACGGTACGCCCTGGTGGCCGACCCCTGGAGCCGGGAGGCCTCGGCCGGCTCGGCCCGGCAGGCCCGCACCGTGCGCATCCCGCCCAGGGCCCGTTCCAGGTCGGCCGAGAGTGCCCCCTCGGCGGTCTGCGCGGTGTGCGAGGCGGCCCGCAGCCGCCGCACCACGGCCAGCAGGCTGGCCACCGACACCGTGAACAGCGTGACCACGAGCGCCATCAGCGACGGGTCGAGCCGGGCCAGCAGCGCCACCACGGCGACCAGGGCGATCACGCCGGCCACCCCGGTGCCGAGGCTCTGCGCGACCAGGGTCTTCACCACGGCGGTGTCGCCGCAGGCCCGGGCGATCACGTCGCCGGTGCGGACGTGGTCGAGCAGCGGCATCCGCACCCTCAGAAGCCGCACGATGACGGCCAGCCGCAGCTCCCGGGTCATGCTCTCGCCGGTGTAGGCCTGCACGTAGCGGGCCGTCGCGTGGGCCACGGCCTGCGCCGCGAACAGCCCGGCGAGCGCCCCGAAGATCGGCCACGGCACCCGCCCGCCGGTCGCCGCGTCGACCGCCGCCCCGGCCAGCAGCGGCTGGGCCAGCGCCAGGGCCGACCCGAGCAGGCTCAGCCCGGCCGCCACCGCGATCCACCGGCGGTGCCCCCGGGTGAGCCGCCGCAGATCCTGGAACATGCGACGAAAGCTACGCGAACCGGGCGCGTTGAAAAGAGGCCGTCACCCCGGCCGTTCGCGCGGCGCCGCTGATTCCCCTCGCGCAGGTGACGCCGCTACGCGAAGTGCGCCATCGTCGCCCGTGTGCTGTCGATCAGGGCCGCTTTGAGCGCCTCGAGGTCGTCGCAGGGGTGGGACCCGAGGTCGGCGGCGACGCTAATCTGGCTCATCAGCATCGCGTTCGCGTCGAGGACGTGCAGGTGCGCCGAGCAGATGGGAATGCCGGGGGAGGGGGAGTCGACGGTGGCGATACGAGCCTCACGCCCGAGGCCGGGCACGTCCGTGATGCGCTCGTCGTCGGTCTTCTCCACCTCCCACGACAGCGACGCCTCGAAGGAACTGGCGAAGCGGTTGATGGTGAGCCTTCCGGCGCCTTGCCGCCGGCCGGCGTCGAACATGGCGTAGTCGCAGACGGAGGGCAGCAGCCCCTTTTCCGGCTGTGACGACGGCACGCCGAGGCGCCGCTCGAGCGGCCCGGTCTCGAGCGCGCCACAGACGTCGGGCTTCTCCGCGTAGCGGGTCTCCGTGGCCGCGTTCAGACCGCGGATCCCGCCGACGGTGACGACGAGCGTCGTCACCAGGCCCAGGGAAGCCCCGATGTACGCCTTGGCCCACCCCGGCCGGCGCGGCGGCGGATCCCATGTCGCGGTCTCGATCACCGCGACAAGGTACGGCATCAGCCGATGGCCCGCGCCACCTCCGGGTACCAGCGGGTGGCGATCTTCACGTTGCCGGCGTCGTTCGGGTGGACGCCGTCGTACGTGTCGGTGGCGGTGTCGAAGCCCGTCCACTGGTCGACGACGGTGATGGGGGAGGCGGCGGTGGACAGGCCGGCGGCCCAGGCCGGGATGGCGGCGTTGAGATCGACCACGCGCTGGCCGCACTCGGCGCAGTTGCTCGCGTTCATCGGGATGATCTGGGCGACCAGGATCTTCATGGCCGGGTTCTGGGCGCGCATCTGCGAGACCAGCTTGGTGAACGCGGCGAGGATCGTGGTGGGGGAGAGGTTGTTCCAGACGTCGTTCGTGCCGAAGTGCATGAGCACCACGTCGGGATCGGTGGCCGAGAGCCAGCCGACCAGCTGGTTCTGGGTGGCGACGGTGGTGGCCAGGAAACCGCCGTGGCCCTCGTTCTCGCCGTCGTAGGCGAAGCCGCAGCCCTGCCCGGGCAGCGTGCCCACGAAGTCGACCCGGTCGGCCGGCAGCTTCTGCCAGAGCAGAGCGCGCCAGCAGCCGGGCGAGCCGGTGATCGAGTCGCCGAGCGCCATGATCTTGACGGGCTCGTCACCCGCCGGCGGCGGAGTGGTCGGGGTCGGTGTCGTGCCTCCGTTGCAAGCCGTGCCGTTGAGGGCGAAGGCCGTCGGGGCGGCGCCCGAGCCCGATCCGTTGAAGCCGAACGACGTGGTGGCGTTGGTGGCGAGCGCGCCGTTCCAGGCGGCGTTGCGGACGGTCACGGCGGCCCCGGACTGGGTCACGGAGCCGTTCCACAGCTGGGTGACCGTCTGTCCCGACGGGAAGGCGAACGTCAGCGTCCACGAGCTCACCGGGTCGCCCAGGTTGGTGACGTCGACCGAGGCGCCGAAGCCGCCCGGCCACTGGGCGGTCGTCCTGTACGCGACCGTGCAGCCTACGGCGGCCGACGCGGGCGCGGCCGCGACCAGCGTGGCGGCGCCGGCCAGCAGGCCGGCGATCAGGGCCGTACACCATCTCCGCATGGCTTCTCCTTGACTCATCCATCGACACGCGTCAATCTGGGAGCGCTCCCGAAGCTATCGAGAGGAGACTCCGGTGTCCAGCAGGGCAAAGATCGCGGCGGGCTTGGCCGTCCTCACCGCGGGCGCGGTGATCACGGTGGCGACCAGGGCCGAAGCCGCCGACGGACGGCAGCGCGAGCGGCTCGACCGCGGCCTGATCAGCGTCCGCTCCGGCAGCGGCAACCTGGTCAGCTGGCGATGGCTGGCCACCGACCCGGCCGGCGCCGGGTTCAACCTCTACCGCGGCTCGGCCAAGCTCAACTCGGCGCCCATCACCGCGTCGACAAACTATCTGGACGCCGGCGCCGCCGCCTCCGCCTCGTACACGATCCGCCCGGTCGTGGGCGGCGCCGAGCAGGCGGCCGAGGGCCCGAGCCTGACCTTCGGCAGCGGCTATCTCGACGTGCCGATCCAGAACCCGAACAGCTCGCTCTACGCGGCCAACGACGCCAGCGTCGGCGACCTCGACGGCGACGGCCGCCTCGACCTGGTGCTCAAGTGGGAGCCGCTCAACGCCAAGGACAACTCGCAGTCCGGCGTCACCGACCCGGTCTACGTCGACGGCTACCGCCTCGACGGCACCCGGCTGTGGCGGATCAACCTGGGTCGCAACATCCGGGCCGGTGCTCATTACACCCAGTTCCAGGTGTACGACTACGACGGTGACGGCGACGCCGAGGTGGCCATGAAGACGGCCGACGCCACGACGTCCGGCACCGGCCAGGTCATCGGCAACTCCGGTGCCGACTACCGCAACTCCAGTGGCTACATCCTGAGCGGCCCCGAATATCTGACCGTGTTCGACGGCCGCAACGGCGCCGCCCTGTCGACAGTGGACTACGTGCCCCCGCGCGGCACGGTCTCCTCGTGGGGCGACTCGTACGGCAACCGGGTCGACCGTTTCCTGGCCGGCACCGCCTACCTCGACGGTGCCCGCCCCAGCCTGATCATGGCCCGGGGCTACTACACCCGTACGGTGATCGTGGCCTGGGACTTCCGCAACGGCACGCTGACCCGCCGCTGGACCTTCGACAGCAACAGCTCGACCAACCCGGGAACGGCCGGGCAGGGCAACCACCAGCTGTCGGTGGCCGACGTCGACGCCGACGGGCGCGACGAGATCGTCTACGGCTCGCTGGCCGTCGACGACAACGGCGCCCGGCTCTGGAACACGGGCCTGGGCCACGGCGACGCCCTGCACGTGGGCGACCTGAACCCGTCACGGGCCGGCCTCGAGGTCTTCAAGGTCGACGAGGACGCCAGCAAGCCGTCGTCGTGGATGGCCGACGCCCGCACCGGCCAGATCCTCTGGAGCACCCCGTCCGGCGGCGACAACGGCCGCGGCGTCTCGGCCGACATCTGGTCGGGAAGCGCCGGCGCCGAGTCGTGGTCGTCACTGGCCGACGGCGTCCGCAACCCGAACGGCTCGGTCGTCTCGTCCCGCAAGCCGAGCTCCACGAACTTCGTCGTCTGGTGGGACGGCGACCCGGTCCGCGAACTGCTGGACGGCACCCACATCGACAAGTACGGCACATCGTCCGACACCCGCCTGCTGACCGCGTCGGGCGTCCACTCCAACAACGGAACGAAGTCGACCCCGTCCCTGTCCGGCGACATCCTGGGCGACTGGCGCGAGGAGGTCATCTGGCCCACGAGCAACAACACGGCCCTGCGGATCTACTCGACCCCGGTGCAGACCGACCGCCGGGTGGTGACTCTCCTGCACGACATCCAGTACCGGGAGGCCCTGGCCTGGCAGAACACCGCCTACAACCAGCCACCCCACCCGAGCTTCGCCATCCAGTGACCCCCGTTCCCGGTTCACCTGTGGCACCATCGGGCGACCACCACACGTCGGAAGTGTCAGTGCCCCGCCGGCCGCCCGCAGCCGTTCGCGCCGCCCTCCGGCGCCATCACCGCCGGTCTCCGCGCCGCCGGGTCGACGTGCCCGGCCTCTCGGCGGCGGCGATGCGGCAGTTGCGTGCCCTCGATCGCGCTCAGGGGTGGCCCGACAACCGGGCCGCCGAGGCGGTCGGCGTCTGGTGCGGGCCCGCGCGGGGCGAGGGCGTCCCGTGGCATGGCGACGACTACGACTGGCGGAACCCCGAAGACCCGCGGGCGGTCATCGAGGTCGCGCTGCGCCGGTTGTCCCGCCGGGCCCGGCGCGAGCTCCGCGCTCTGGTCGGGCCGGCCGACGAGCGGCGCCGGCGGCGGTGGCCCGCCGATCCGTTCGCGCCCCGGAACCTGCCGTGGTGGCTGCGGACGTGGCGGTAGGTTGACGGGCATGATCCTTCGCCACATCACCATCGACAGCTCACAGCCGTACGAGCTCGCCCGGTTCTGGAGTGAGGTGACCGGCTGGCCGCTGTCCGACGAGGACCTTCCGGACGACGACGAGGTGCTGCTGGCCGCGCCCGACCCGGTGCCGAGCCTGCTGTTCATCCGGGTGCCCGAGACCAAGACGGTCAAGAACCGCCTGCACATCGACTGGATGCCCGACGAGCGCACGCGCGACGAGGAGGTCGAGCGGCTGATCGGCATCGGCGCCAAGCTCTACGAGGACCACCGCGCCGAGGGCGGCCTGGGCTGGGTCACCATGCAGGACCCCGAGGGCAACGAGTTCTGCGTGGAGCGCAGTACCACGGAACGCGATCTCTAGGGTCTTGATCGATCGGCTTCCATGCGGAACCATGTTTCGCACTGAGAAACCGAGAGAGGGGACTCGTCCATGCTCAGACGCATCACCGTGCTCATTTCCGCTGTCCTTCTTCTGATCACCACGGCCTGGGCCCTGCCGGCTCAGGCCGTCGGCGTCTATAGCCGGGCCTTCACCAACGTGGCCCACAACGGCTACGAGAAAAAGAGCATGTGCCTCTGGACGTACGACACCCGCGCCGACGACCACAGTCCGTACCTCAAGAGCTGTGCGTCGTCGCCGAACAGCCTGGCCAAGTGGTGGCTGCATCAGAAGTACGACAACTGGGGCAACACCGGCAACCCGCTGTGGGTGCTCCAGAGCCAGGGCACGTCGTCGACCTCCTGTCTGGAGGCGCACCCGAACGGCTACCCGTCCCTCAACCTGTCCCTCGGCACCTGCAACTGGGCCGGCGGGGGCGACGACATGAACAAGCAGTGGGAGGCCCTCAAACAGACGAACGGATCCTGGGTGATCCGGAGCGTCGGCGCCAGGGTGTACGGCAAGTACCTGTGCATCGGCGCGTTCGGCAAGGGCAGCGTCCCGGTCCTTCTCCAGGAATGCACCTTCGACACCAACCAGCAGTGGTTCGCGGGTAACGCCACTCCGGTGTCGTAGCGCTAGACGAACGACGGGCCCAGGTTGCGGATCGAGGCGTCCAGGACCTGGGCCGTGTGGGCCAGGGCGATCGTGCCGCCCTGGCGGCGGATCGCCGAGGCGACCTGCATGAGGCAGCCGGGGTTGGCCGTCACGAGGAGGTCGGCCCCGGTGGCCAGCACGTTCGTGGCCTTGCGGTCGCCCAGCTCGGCCGCCGGGACCGGGTTGAGGATGTTCCAGACGCCGGCCGAGCCGCAGCACATCTCCGGGTCCGCGATCTCGCGGACGGTCAGGCCGGGGATGCCCTTCAGCAGGGAGCGCGGCTGATGCCGTACGCCCTGGGCGTGCCCCAGATGGCAGGCGTCGTGATAGGCGACCGTCAGCGGCAACGGGTGGCGCTCGGCCACCGGGCCGAGGTCGTGCAGCAACTCGGCCAGGTCGCGGACCTTCGCGGTGAACGCGGTGGCCCGGTCCGCGTACGCCGGGTCGTCGGCCAGCAGGACGTCGTACTCCTTCAGGGACGAGCCGCAGCCGGCCGCGTTGACCACGAAGTAGTCCATGCCGGTGTGCTCGAACGTGTCGATGAGCTTGCGGGCGAACCGCTGCGCCTCCTCCTTGCGTCCGTTGTGCACGCTCAGCGCGCCGCAGCAGCCCTGCGAGGGCGGGATCAGCACGTCGCAGCCCTCGGCGGCCAGGACGCGGACGGTCGCGGAGTTGACCTCGGGGAAGAACGCGCCCTGGACGCAACCGGTCAGCATGCCCACGACTGCGCGCCGGGCTCCGCGGGCCGCGACCCGCCGCGGCGGCGGTGGGACCCGGCGGGGGTGCGGGGCGAGCGCCTCGAGCGTGGCGAGGGTGGGGGAGAGCCGGGCCAGCAGGGGACCGAGCAGACCGGAGAGGCCGAGGCCCTTGTACGCCCGCAGCGGCCCCCGGAGAAGTCGCAGCCGCCGCCGGTACGGGAAGACCGCGAAGATCGCCGACCGGAGGGCACGGTCGCGCGGTGAACGGGTGTGCCGGCGCTCGATCTGGGCCCGCGTGTCCTCGATCAGCCGGTCGTACTTCACCCCGGACGGGCACGCGGTCACGCACGACATGCAGCCCAGGCACCGATCGAAGTGCGCCACCATCGAGTCGCTGAGCGGCTCGCCGGTCAGCCCCTGGTTCATCAGATAGACGCGGCCGCGCGGCGAGTCGGCCTCGGCGCCCCACAGGTCGTACGTCGGGCAGGCCGGCAGGCAGAACCCGCAGTGCACACAGTCGGCCACCAGATCGGCCCGCGGGGGATGGTCGTCGTCGAAGGCGGCGGGCCCGGCCACCGGTCCCAGCACGTCGCGGGGTGGTTCGCCGGTGCCCCACGTGGCGTCGACCATTCAGATGCCTCCCACGAAGCGGCCGGGGGCGAAACGCCGCGCCGGGTCGAACTGGTCCTTGATCCGGCGCATCAGCGCGAGCCCGGGCACCGGGCCCCACATGTCCAGGATGTCGCGCACGGGCGGCGGCGCGGTCAGCACGACCGCGTGCCCGCCGAGAGTCACGCACAGCGCCCGCAGCCGCTCCACCTCGGTGATGTCCCGCGGCGCCGCGTAGAGCACGCCCGTTCCGGCCGATCCGCGCACTTCGAAGCCCGACGAGGCCAGCGACGGCACTTGCGATTTCGGCACGGACAGCTTCATCCCGATCCCGTCGTCCGCCCACGGCGGCACACCCCACCAGGCCGGCGCCTCCTCGCTGATCTCGCCCCCGATGAGCTTCTCCACGGCCGAGGCTCTTTCCCGTACGCCGGTGGCGGTGCCCTCGAGCAGGACGGCCAGCTCCCCGGAGGCCGAGTCGATCTCGAGCGCGCTCGGCACGACCTGCGCGCCCAGCACGGCGGCGGCCAGAGAAGCCGGGCCGGTCGTCCGGACGTACATCTGGGAAGCCGGAACCGGATGCAGCCGGAACGCGCACTCGGTGATCAGCCCGAGGGTTCCGTAGGAACCCGTGAAGAGCTTGCCCAAGTCGTAGCCGGCGACGTTCTTGACCACCTTGCCGCCGGAGCGGGCGACCTTGCCGTCCGGCCGCACGATCGTGATCCCGATGAGCAGGTCGCGGACCGTCCCGTAGTGCAGCCGCAGCGGCCCGCTGGTGTTCGCCGCGACCGTCCCGCCCACCGTTGCCCCGGCCGGGCCGTCGAGCACGAGCCGCTGGTCGCCCAGCGACAGCGCGGACAGCGGCGTCCCGGCCCGGATCACGGTGATCAGATCGCCCGCGGCGTGCTCGACGACACCGGACAGCCGCGTCGTGTCGATGATCAGGTCGAGGCGGTCCGGGGGAGGAGCCCAGTGGATCTTCGTGCCGGCGCCGCGGACCACGACGGTGAGGTCGCCCGCCTCGGCGATCAGCGCCGCCGCCTCGGCCGTCGACGCGGGTGAGGCGACCAGGCGGGCCGGGACGCCGCCCACGTGGTCGTCGCCGGTGGCCGGCCGGGTCAGCTCGTCGAGGGCGCCCACGTCAGAACACCTCGGCATCGCCGAAGGCGTCGGCCGCCCGATGGCGGCCCGGTCGCTCCCCGCAGAGCCGGGGCGTCGGGAAGATCTTGCCGGGGTTGGCCAGGCCGTCCGGGTCGAACGCGCAGCGCAGCAGCTGCATGGTGTCCAGGTCGTCGTCGCCGAACATGCGCGGCATGTACTTCGCCTTGTCGGCACCGACGCCGTGCTCCCCGGTGATCGACCCGCCGTACTCGATGCAGAGGTCGATGATCGCCCCCGAGGTGGCCTCGGCCCGCTCGGCCTCGCCCGGGACGCCGTCGTCGAACAGCACCAGCGGGTGCAGGTTGCCGTCACCGGCGTGGAAGACGTTGGCCACCCGCACGCCGTTCTCCGCCGCCAGGTCGTCGATCTTGCGCAGGACCTGCGGCAGGGCGGTCCGCGGGATCACACCGTCCTGCACGATGTAGTCGGGACTGATCCGGCCCACCGCCGCGAACGCCGACTTGCGGCCCTTCCAGAACAGCGCCCGCTCGGCGTCGTCGGCCGCGATCCTGATCTCGAACGCCCCGCTCTCCTCGCACAGCGCCGTCACCTGCTCGAACTGCGCCTCGACCTCGGCCGACGGCCCGTCCAGCTCGACGATCAGCACCGCTCCCGCGCCGGCCGGATAGCCGCAGGCCACCGCCGCCTCGGCCGCCTCGATGGCCAGCGCGTCCATCATCTCGATGGCCGCCGGCACCACCCCGGCCGCGATGATGGCGCTGGTCGCGGCGCCGGCCTGGTCGACGCCGGGGAACGCGGCCAGCAGCGTGCGCACCGACTCGGGCAGCCGGGTCAGGCGCACGGTCACCTCGGTCGCGATGCCGAGCGTGCCCTCGGATCCGACGAACGCGCCGAGCAGGTCGTAACCGGGCGGGTCCTCGGCCCGCCCGCCGACCCGGACCAGCTCGCCGTCGGGAGCGACGAACTGCAGGCCGGTCACGTGGTTGGTGGTGAAGCCGTACTTGAGGCAGTGGGCGCCGCCCGAGTTCTCGGCCACGTTGCCCCCGATCGAGCAGATCTGCTGGCTCGACGGGTCGGGCGCGTAGTAGTAGCCGTGCGGCGACGCGGCCCGGGTCACCTGGAGGTTGATCACGCCGGGCTCGACTACCGCGCGCTCGTCCTCGGGGGCGACGTCGAGGACCCGGCGCATCTGCGCGGTCACGATCAGCACGCCGTCGGCGTGCGGGAGCGCCCCGCCGGACAGGCCGGTGCCCGAGCCCCGGGCCACGAACGGGGCCCGGGCGTCGACGCAGGCCCGGACCACGGCCGCGGTCTGCGCGGCGGTGTGCGGCAGCGCCACGATGGCCGGGACCACCCGGTAGTGCGCGAGGCCGTCACATTCGTACGTCCGCAGCTCCTGCCGGTCGGTGATGACCTGGTCGGGGCCCAGCTCCGCCCGCAGCCGCCGGGCCAGCGCATCGAGGTCGGTCACCCCGACAACCTAACCCGGAGCGCCCGGATCCGTCACGGTATGTGTTCTGCGAAGATGGCCCGATGCTCGCTCGTATCGCCGCCCCCGCGCTCTGCGTCGTGCTCCTGGCCGCCGGCTGCTCGTCCGGCGGCGACGACCCGGCGCCCGAGCCGACCGGCCTCATCGCCGCCACCACGATGCGCGGGGCGCTGCTGCAGGCGACCGACATCGGGCCGACGTGGGCCGCGCCGGCCACCGCGCCCGACCCCAAGCAGCTGGTGAGCATCTGCGGCGGCACCTCGACGGCGCCCCCGGTGCCGCCCGGCGGCGAGGTCGTGGCCGCGTCCTTCGTGGACGAGGGGGAGAAGGGCGCGCAGACCCTCGACCAGACGGCCCTGGTCTACGGCGACGCCAGCGCGGCCAAGGCCGGGCAGGCGGCGCTGCGCGCGGTGGCCGACGGCTGCAAGGCCGACGTGTCGGTGCCGGCGACCGTCACGAACGACAAGTCCGAGCCGGCGTACACCGAGACCGTCGAGATCAAGACGCTGAACGAGAGCGGCTGGGACGGCTTCGCGGTGATCCGCCACAAGAAGTACGAGCCGAAGCACCCCGGCACGGCCGACACCGCGGTCGCCGTGCTGACCAAGAGCAATGTGGTGCTCGTCGATGCGTACGCGATCTATCAGCTGAACAACGCCAGCACGTCGCCCAACTTCAGCGGCGACTGGCAGAAGCTGGTTGGATCGGTTGTGCAACGCGTCGGCTGAACCTCGGAGCAACCTGTGAATGAGCCTCCCGGGATGGACAGCCCGCCGGAGAAGGTCTAATGTTCCGAGTGCGCCGTTGTGAGTTCTTCCCCCGTGGAATTCACAGCGGCGCCCTTATTTTCACCGGTTTGTCGTGACCGGCAGCTTGGTATATCCGCGCAGCGTCAGGCTGTCGCGCCGCTCGGCCCCCTCGGCGCGTGCCAGTTTCGGCAGCCGGCGCATCAGTGCCGGGAAGGCGACCTGGGCCTCCAGCCGGGCCAGCGGAGCGCCCAGGCAGTAATGGATGCCACCGCCGAACGAGAGCGGCGCGTTGTCCGCGCGGCGCAGGTCGAGCCGATCGGGGTCGGCGAACCGCTCCGGATCGCGGTTGCCGCCGCCCAGATAGGCGACGAGGCGGTCACCGGGCTCGATCGGCACGCCGGCGATCGTGGTGGCGTCCCACGCGACCCGGCCCAGCAGCTGCACCGGCGAGTCGAACCGCAGCAGCTCCTCGGCCGCGGCCTCCGCGTCCTCCTGGAGGGCCGGGATCTGATCGGGGTGGTCGAGCAGCGCGACCAGGCCGTTGGCCAGCAGGTTGGTGGTCGTCTCGAAACCGGCCGCGAACAGCAGCGCGGCCATCGTGAGCAGCTCGTCCTCGGTGAGGCGGTCGCCCTCCTCCTCGGCGCTGACCAGGGCGCTGAGCAGATCGTCCTGCGGATCCTTCCGGCGCTCGGCGGCCAGCGCGGTCAGGTAGTCCCGCATGATCTTCGCGGCCGGGTCGGCCTTTTCCAGGACCTCGGGCGTGATGATGTCGAGCACCTGCGACCAGTCGCGGACCAGGGTCTGGAACTGCGCGCGGTCCTCCCGGGGGACACCGAGCAGCTCACCGATGACATTGGCCGGCAGCGGGAAGGCGAAAGCCGACACGAAGTCGGCCTCACCGGCGCCCTCGAGGTCGTCGAGGAGCTCGGCCACCATCCGCTCCACCGCCGGGCGCAGCTCCTGCACGCGGCGCGCGGTGAAACGTGAGCTGACGAGCCGGCGCAGACGCGTGTGGTCGGGCGGGTTCTGGGCGATCATGCTGGTGAAGAACTGTTGCAGGGCCGGATGGTCGGCCCAGTCGGGGAATCCGACGAAGGCCAGCATGTGGGCCGGCATGTGGCCGAGCTTGGGGTCGCGGGCGACGGCCGCACAGTCGGCGTGACGGGTCACGACCAGCGCGTTGTCCCCGGCCCGGACCATCGGGGAGATCTCGCGGAGCCGGGCGTACCGGGGATAGGGATCTTCCCGGCCGACCATCGTGGTGAGCTCCGTCAGCAGGGCGAAGACTTCCGGACTCTCGACAACGGACGTCACGGCGGGCTCCTCTCGACGCATCGATACATCCCGAAGCCTAACGAGCGGGTGCGACAGAAAGGGGTTGAGTGGGCCGTGAGCTTGGCTTACGCTCGGGCGGGCTCATCAACCACAGTTTATGGCGTCCTGCATCGGGGGATGTGCATTGGCCGGCCCCGGCCGGTCCCTGCTCATGGACGCCGTTCGCTGTATGGTGGGCACCTCATCTTGTCCCGGGGGAGGAGGGCGTGGTGGGCGCCTTCTCCATCGCCGAGAAACTCGATCGCCTGTTCCGCTCGGTCCGGCCGGCGGGGCAGGGCGAGCCGAGCTACATGGCCGTGGCCGAGGCGATCCGGGCCGATCAGGGCGTGCCGATCTCGCACACCTACATCTGGCAGCTGCGCACCGGGCGCCGCGGAAATCCGACCATCCAGCATCTGACCGCGCTGGCCACCTATTTCGGCGTGCCGGTGGCGTACTTTCTGGACGATGAGCAGGCGGCCCGGGTCGACGGTCAGCTCGCGTTGCTGCGGACCCTGCGCGACGCCGGGGTCACCGAGATCGCGCTGCGGGCGGCCGACGTGTCGCCGCGCGGGCGCGACACGATCAGCGAGCTGATCCGGAAGGTGTGGGAGTCCGAGCGCCGGCCCGGCGATACTCCCGGCTGACCGCGCCGAGCCACGCGACCTCGTCGGCCAGGGTCGAGCCGACCGGCGCCCATGTGGCCCCGCTCGGCGAAGGGGGCTCTCCCGCGTTCCGGCGCGCGAGGGCCCGTACGAGGGAAATCGCCTCTGACCTGGCCGTTGTGCCGGCCGAGGGCTCGAGGTAGGGACGCAGCGCGAGCATGCCGTCCCTGATCTCGATGACCCGGCGGTAAAGGCGCAGGTGGACGTCGTCGACGCCGGCCAGCTCGACGATCGCGCGGCGCGGCGTGAAGAGGATGATCTCGGGGAAGGTATCGCGCATGGCCTTCCACAAAGGCCTCAGGACCAGGAGATTCCGGTACGCCGTCAGGGCGCTCCGAGCTCTCGGACTGGCCGCGATCATGCCGCCGGTGACCGTGAACAGCACCGCGACGGTCTGGATCTGCTCGGCGATCGGCTCGGCGTCGCGGAGGTCCTCGACGGCCAGCGCGCTGATCCGGAAGAACGCGAAGACCGTGATCAGCGCCGTGCCCACCGCCATCAGCCGCAAGGCGAAGCGGGGCAGGCCCTGGCTCACCTGACGGCTCGTCGACCAGAAGAGGCCGGTTGCGTTGATCAGGACGAAGGCCAGGTACGCCTCGAGGATCAGCCAGTAGACGGGATCATGGGTGGGCACCCGTGGCGACGGCGGCACCCTGTCGGCCGTGATCACGAGGGCGACCAGGACGAGCGCGACCAGGACGGCCTGACGGCGGTTGTCGCCCCGGCCGGTGACCAGCGTGACGAAGCGGAGCAGGAAGAAGGCCGCCAGCACCCCGCACAGATGCGACAGAACGGGCTGGCGGACCTCGGCCAGGACCGGCGGGAAAGAGTTGGTCTTGGCGAGCGTCACCGCGGCCAGCGACGCCCACAGGGCGCGCTGGCGGCGGTCCCGAAATACGGTGGGAAATCGGACGATCGCCATGCCCCAGAGCAGTGTCAGCAGGACCGCCGAGAGGATCACTCCAGGCCCAGGGCCTTGGCCACCCGGCCCAGCGTGGTGCGCGGCGGCCTGGGCGAACGGCCGCGGATCAGCGACGCCATCATCTCGGCCTCGCGCTCCTGGGCGTCGGAATAGGCGGCCCGGCCCAGCACCCGGCCGACGGTCGCCGGGTCGAGATCGGGGAAGAGCCGGGCCAGCGAACCGTCGGCCCCGGAGTGTCCGCTCAGGATGTGGGCCAGCTCGTGCAGCACGATGTGCTCGGCGTGCAGCGGGGACGTGCCCGGGTCGTAGAAGACGTGGTCGGCCTCGGGGGTCCCGATCCACAGGCCGCAGGGCGCGTCCGCGCTGAGCCCGGGCACCGGCCGGCGGATCAGCGGACGGCCGCGCCGCTCGGCCACCTCGGCGCAGAACGTGTCCAGATCGAACGGATCGGGCACGCGGACCCCGCGCAGGCGCGACTCGCATCGCCGCCGCAGGTTTTCCACCGTGGCCACGCTACTCGCCGTGGTCGCTGCGCGGAACTGCGCGGAGAAAGCGCTTACCGAACAGGAGGTGATGGTGACCTGTGGAAAACCCCACGGGACAGTTAACTATTCGGCGGATCTCTGCATAGCCTTACGAATCTCGGGGCAGAAACCAGTTCGGCCGCGGAATCGAAACCGGAGGTGACTGGCCATGGAGAAGTTCGTCTACGACTTCGCCGAGGGCAACAAGGATCTCAAGGATCTGCTCGGTGGAAAGGGCGCCAATCTCGCGGAGATGACGAACCTCGGCCTGCCCGTCCCGGCCGGCTTCACGATCACCACCGTGGCGTGTCAGCGGTACCTCGCCGACGGCGCTCACGTCGAGGGTCTTTCCTCCCAAATCGATGATCATCTGACCGCGCTGGAGCGGGCCATGGGGCGGTCGTTGGGGGACCCCACTGATCCGCTGCTCGTATCGGTGCGTTCCGGGGCCAAGTTCTCCATGCCCGGCATGATGGAGACCGTCCTCAATGTCGGGCTCAACGACGAGTCGGTCGAGGGGTTGTCGCGGCAGGCGGGCGGCAACGACCGCTTCGCGTGGGACTCGTACCGGCGCCTCATCCAGATGTTCGGCAAGACGGTGTGCGACGTTCCCGGCCACGAGTTCGAGGACGCGCTGCACGACGCTAAGGTGAAAAAGGGCGTGAAGGACGACGTCCAGCTCGACGCCGACGATCTCAAGGAGCTCGTCTCGGCGTACAAGAAAGTCTTCGCCAAACACACCGGGCACGAATTCCCGCAGAACCCCCGCGAACAGATGGATCTGGCCATCGCGGCCGTCTTCCGATCGTGGAACGCGGACCGGGCCGTGCTCTACCGGCGGCAGGAGCGGATTCCGGCCGACCTGGGCACGGCCGTCAATGTGGTGGCCATGGTCTTCGGCAATCTCGGCGCCGATTCCGGCACCGGCGTCGCATTCACGCGTGACCCGGCGACCGGCGAGAGCGGCATCTACGGCGACTACCTGCAGAACGCCCAGGGCGAGGATGTGGTCGCGGGCATTCGCAACACGGTCCCGTTGCAGGACCTCGAGAAGATCGACAAGAGGTCGTACGACGAGCTGCTCGCCATCATGGCCCGGCTCGAGGGGCACTACCACGATCTGTGCGACATCGAGTTCACCATCGAACGCGGCAAGCTGTGGATGCTGCAGACCCGCGTCGGCAAGCGGACGGCGGCGGCCGCCTTCACCATCGCGGCCCAGCTGGTCGACGAGGGCATGATCGACCTGGACGAGGCGCTCACCCGGGTCTCGGGCGGTCAACTGGGCCAGCTCATGTTCCCCCGGTTCGACCTGTCGGACTCGCCGTCGGCGATCACCCGCGGTGTCGGCGCGTCACCGGGAGCGGCCTCGGGCGAGGTCGTCTTCACGGCGGCGGCCGCGGTCGCGGCGGCTGCCGAGGGCAAATCGGTCATTCTCGTACGCCGGGAGACGAACCCCGACGACCTGCCGGGCATGATCGCGGCGCAGGGCATTCTCACCTCCCGCGGCGGCAAGACGTCACACGCGGCGGTGGTGGCCCGCGGCATGGGCAAGACGTGCGTGTGCGGCGCCGACGAGATGGAGGTCGGCCGCGACCAGTTCACGGTGAACGGCCAGGTGGTCCACGAGGGCGACACGGTGTCGATCGACGGGACGACCGGTCGCGTCTACCTGGGCGAGGTGCCGGTGCAGCCGTCCGAGGTGGTGCAGTACTTCGAGGGCGACCTCGACCCGGCCCTGGCCAACGAGCCGCTGGTGGCGGCGGTGCACCTGCTGATGACGCACGCGGACTCCCAGGCGGCCCTGAAGGTGCGGACGAACGCGGACACGGGCGCCGACGCGGCCCGGGCGCGCCGTTTCGGCGCCCGGGGGATCGGGCTGTGCCGCACGGAGCACATGTTCCTGGGCGACCGCCGCCCCCTGGTGGAGCGGTTGATCCTGGCCCGGACGGACGCCGAGCGCAACGACGCGCTGGGCGCACTCCAGCCGTTGCAGCGGGCGGACTTCCTGGACATTTTCCGCGAGATGAACGGCCTGCCGGTCACGGTGCGGCTGATCGACCCGCCGTTGCACGAGTTCCTGCCGTCCTTGGAGGACCTGGCCGTGCAGGTGGCGGTGGCGAAGGAGCGCGGCGAGGAGGCCGAGTACGACGAGCGGATGCTGGCGGCGGTGCGGCGCATGCACGAGTCGAACCCGATGCTGGGCCTGCGCGGCGTCCGTCTCGGCCTGGTGATCCCCGGCCTGTTCGCGATGCAGGTGCGCGCGATCGCGGAGGCGGCGGTGGCGCTGGCGGCCGAGGGCGGCCACCCCCGCCCCGAGATCATGGTGCCGCTGGTCGGCGCGGTGCAGGAACTGGAGACGGTCCGCGCCGAAGCCGAGAAGATCCTCGCGGAGGTGGTCGGCTCCTCGGGCGTCGAGGTCCTGATCGGCACGATGATCGAGGTGCCGAGGGCGGCGCTGACGGCCGGCCAGATCGCGGAGGCGGCCGAGTTCTTCTCGTTCGGCACGAACGACCTGACCCAGATGGGCTGGGGTTTCTCCCGCGACGACGTGGAGGGCGCGTTCTTCTGGCGCTACCTGGAGCTGGGCATCTTCGGCATCTCCCCGTTCGAGTCGATCGACCGCGACGGCGTGGGCCGGCTGGTCCGCATCGCGGCCGACGAGGGCCGGGCGACCCGCCCCGGCTTGAAGCTGGGCGTCTGCGGCGAACACGGCGGCGACCCGGAGTCGGTGCACTTCTTCCACGAGGTGGGCCTGGACTACGTGTCCTGCTCCCCGTTCCGGGTGCCGATCGCCCGCTTGGAGGCGGGCCGCGCCGCGGTGACATCGGCCGGTTCCGATCACCGCTGAGTTTCACGACCGGGTAAACCTCACCTTCCGGCGGACTTTCGCCGGGGGTGGGGTCTAGCGTCAGCCGGGACAGGCCTTCACAGCCAAAGGAGTCCGCGATGGCATCCCGGCTCAACCCCTACCTGATCTTCGACGGCAAGGCCCGAGAGGCACTCGACTTCTACAAGTCGGTCTTCGGCGGCGACCTGACCATGAACACGTACGGCGAGTTCGGCGCCCCCGACCCCGCGACAGCGGACCGCATCATGCACGGCCGCTTGGAGACCCCGCAGGGCTACACCATCATGGGCGCCGACGCCCCGCCCGGAACGGCCACGGCCCCCGGCACCTCGGTCGTGTGCAGCCTGTCCGGCGACACGGGCGAGGGACTGGAGGACACCTGGTCGAAGCTGGCCGACGGCGCCGAGATCGACGTCCCCTTCGAGAAGCAGATGTGGGGCGACACGTTCGGCCAGCTCAAGGACAGGTACGGCATCCACTGGATGGTCAACGTGACAGCCCAGTAGCCCGCCCCGTCAGTTGTAGCCCGCCCCGTCAGTTGTAGTCCGGCGGCGGCGGATCGAAATCGTAGTCGAAGTCGTCCGGCGGCTCCTCGCTGAAGTCGAACGGATAAGCCTCATCCACGGCTGGCCGAGGTGCGGCGGCGGGCCGGGGTGCGGCGGCGGGCCGGGGTGCGGCGGCGGGCCGGGGTGCGGCGGCGGGCCGGGGTGCGGCAGTGGGCGGGGGCGCGGCGGCAGGCTGGGGCGTGGCGGCGGGGCGGGGCGCCGTCGCCGGGGCCGGCGCCGGGTCGTCGCCGAAGCGGGACGCGATGCGGGCGGCCGGAGCGGGCGGCGCGGCGGGAGTCGCGGGTGCGCTCGGGGCGCCGTCGCCCTGCAGCGTATCCAGCACCTGCTGACCGAATTTGGCCAGCTTGCTCTGGCCGACGCCGCTCACCGTGCCCAGCTCGGCCAGGGTCGAGGGGTTGAGCGCGGCGATCGCCCGCAGCGTGGCGTCGTGGAAGATGACGTACGCGGGCATCCCCTGCTCTTTCGCCGTCGCCCCTCGCCACGCTCGCAGGCGCTCGAAGACCGAGGTGGCGGCGGGGGACAGGTCGGCCGCCGGGGCCGCGCCGGCCGCGCGCTGTTTCGGGGCGCGGGTCTTGACCGGCGCCACCTCACGGCGCATCGCGACCTTCGCCTGGCCGCGGAGGACCTCCGCGCTGCTCTCGGTGAGCACCAACGTGCCGTACTCACCCTCGACGGCCAGATGGCCCGCGGCCAGAAGCTTTCGCACGACGCCGCGCCACTCGGTCTCGCGCAGCTCGGTGCCGATGCCGAAGACCGAGAGCTGGTCGTGGCGGAACTGCTTGATCTTGTCGGTCTGCTTGCCGACCAGGATGTCGATGGACTGGCCGGCGCCGAATTTCTGGCCCCGCTCGCGCTGCAGCCGCAGAACCGTCGACAGCAGTTTCTGCGCGGCCACGGTGGCGTCCCACGACTCCGGCGGCGCCAGGCAGGTGTCGCAGTTGCCGCAACTCTCGCCGGACTGCTCCTGACCGAAATAGGCCAGCAGCTCGGACCGGCGGCACGAAACCGTCTCGCAGAGGGCGAGCATGGCGTCGAGGTGTTTCGAGGCATTGCGCCGGAAGTTGACGTCTCCGTCCGAGCTCTCGATCATCTTGCGCTGCTGGACCACGTCCTGCAGCCCGTACGCCAACCAGGCCGTCGACGGCTGACCGTCGCGCCCCGCCCGGCCCGTCTCCTGGTAGTAACCCTCGACCGATTTGGGCAGATCGAGGTGGGCGACGAAGCGTACGTCCGGTTTGTCGATGCCCATGCCGAACGCGATGGTCGCCACCATGACCAGGCCGTCCTCACGCAGGAAGCGGGACTGGTTGGCCGCGCGGACCCGGTTGTCGAGACCCGCGTGGTAGGGCAGCGCGGTGATGCCGTTCTGGTTGAGGAACTCGGCGACCTTTTCCACCGAGGCGCGCGAGAGGCAGTAGATGATGCCGGAGTCGCCCGGGTGCTCGGTGCGCAGCAGGTCGAGCAGCTGCTTGCGCGGCTCGTTCTTCGGCACGATGCGGTATTGGATGTTGGGCCGGTCGAAGCTCGCGGTGAAGTGGCGGGCGTCGTCGAGGCGCAGGCGGGTCGCGATCTCCTCGCGGGTGGCGCTGGTGGCCGTCGCGGTCAGGGCGATGCGCGGCACGTCGGGCCAGCGCTCGTGCAGCATCGACAGGCCGAGGTAGTCGGGGCGGAAGTCGTGACCCCACTGGGAGACGCAGTGCGCCTCGTCGATGGCGAACAGGGAGATCTTGCCGCGGTCGAGCAGCCGCTGGGTGGCCGCGACGCCCAGGCCCTCGGGCGCGACATAGAGAAGGTCGAGCTCGCCGTTGACGAACTCGGCCTCGACCAGGCGGCGCTCGTCGTAGTCCTGCGCCGAGTTGAGGAAGCCGGCCCGCACGCCCAGCGTGCGCAGGGCGTCGACCTGGTCCTGCATGAGGGCGATGAGCGGCGAGATCACCACGCCCGTGCCCGGCCGGACCAGCGCCGGGATCTGGTAGCACAGCGACTTGCCGCCGCCGGTGGGCATGAGCACCAGCGCGTCGCCACCGTCGACGACATGCTCGATGATCTCGCGCTGCTGCCCACGGAAGTCGGGGTAGCCGAAGACGCGATTGAGGACGTCGTAGGCGGGAGTCGGTGGCGAAGTCACGAAGCGATATTAGAGAGGTCGTACGACAATCCGCTCGGGCCCTGTGGACAAAAATCGGCCCTGTGGACAACTCAAGGGATCAACGCCACGAGTGCCAGAATCGTCTGTGCCGGTGACCCCGGCGGCGCGACGAGACTCAGCGGCGCTCCTTGAGCCGCGTGCTGAGCCGCGACGTGGTGCAGCGCGGAGACCCCGGCGCTGGACAAATGCGTCACCGTTGACAACTCCACAGTGAGAGGCACAGTTCCACCCCGGCTGCGCCGCAGCAGCTCGCGCCGGGCGAGCGACGCCGTCTCGAAGTCGAGCGGCCCTTCCACCCGTACGTGTGCCTCGTCGTCACCCGCCTGCTCGACGATGCGGAACCCGACCGCGGCCGGCGCCGAGGGCGGGGTCGCGGAGTCGCTCATGTCCAGCAGCCGGGCCGGGCGGGTCAGCGGCTGCCGGATCCGCGCGACCGTGCCCTCCGTGTCGTGCGTCACGGTCAGGTTCTCGACCAGCTGGGAGGTCAGAGCCAGTCCCCGCCCGCGGTTCTCCTGCCGCGAGGGCTCCCGCCATTTGCCCCGGTCGGTCACGACCGCCTCGATCGCGCCCGAGGCCGTCAGCGAGGCCGTCACCGTCACCATCGACCCCTCGGCCGCGGCCGCGTGCTCGACCGCGTTGGTCATCAACTCGCCGAGAGCGTGCAGAAGCACGAAGACATCCTGGTCCGTGGCGCCGGCCTTGGTCAGCCACGCCCCCAGCTCATGGCGCGCACCACGAAGAACGGCCGGCTCGGCCGGCAGATCAAGGGCCAGATCTTGTACGGGGGTCACGCGCTGCACGGCGAGCAGCGTGATGTCGTCGCCGTGGCCCGTCGCGCGCACCAGAAGCTCGACGGTCTGCGTGCACACCCTTTCGGCCGGGGTGGCCTCCGGATCGCGCAGCGCCCGCCCGGCGGCGCTGTCCGCGGCGAGCTGGGCCAGCTCGGCGGCGCTCGCCGTGTGGTCGCGGCCCGGCCGCTCGAGGATGCCGTCGCTGTAGAGGAGCAGCAGATCCCCGTCCTGCAGCCGGTCGGTCATGACCGGGAAGGAGCCACCGGTGCCCAGCGGGGCGGCCCCGGTCAGGGGCAGATAACGCGTGCCGCCGGCTCCGCCGATGACCAGGGGCGCCGGATGACCGGCGGTGCAGTATTCGATCGCGCCCGAGGCGGTGTCGAGCACGACCAGGGCGACCGTCGCCGCGTGCGCCGCCGGCAGGCGGGCGGCGAAACGATCGACGGCGCCGACGGCCTCGGTGACCGAGGCGCCGGCGTAGAGGCGGTCCTGCAGGACCGCGCGGAGCTGGCCCATCACGCCGGAGGCGGCCACGCCGTGGCCGACCACATCGCCGACGATCAGGGCCAGGCGGCCGTCGGGCCGCACGATGGCGTCGAACCAGTCGCCGCCGGCCGCCGAGTCGGTGTCGGCCAGTAGGTAACTCGCCGCGATCTGGGCGCCGGGCAGGACGGGGAGCCCGGCCGGGAGCAGTTCGCGCTGGAGTGCCGTGATGACCTCACGGCTCTCCTCGTATCGGCGGCGCAGCCGCTCGGTGTCGGCGGCCGCGGCCCGCCGCTTGTGCACCGCCTCGGTGACGTCGGTGCCGATGCCGATCACGCCGCGGCGTTCGCCGTCCACGGTCCACGGGGTGATCGTGAAATCGGCGAACATCTCGTGGACCGATCCGTCCGGCATGTCCAGGTGGACCCGCCACTCACGGCCCTCGAACGGTATGCCGGTGCGGTTGACCTCGTAGTACGCGTCGACGATCTGCTGGCCGACCAGGTCGCTGATCACCTCGCGGATCGGCCGCCCGCGGTAGTCGCGGCCGGGCAGGACGGCGCGCGTGGCCCCGCTCAGCAGGAGCACCTGGAGATCGGGGCCTTCGCACACGGCCAGGATGAACGGCACCTGGTCGACCGCGGTGAGAATGAGCTCGGGGTCGTCCGCCATCCCCACATGGTGCCGGATGACCCCGGGCATCAGTTACTCGGCAAGGGGTAGCTCGATCGTGTGAGCCGTGTGCGACGCCTTGGTCGCCAGATAACGGACATTGGTCGGGGACATGTGGACCCCGGTCGGGATCCGTTGGGTCACATCGATCCCGTTCTTCTCGAGTTGCAGGGCTTTGTCGGGGTTGTTGCTCAGCAGGCGGATCCGGTCGGCACCCAGGGCCAGCAGCATCTGCGCGGCCGGGGCGTAGTCGCGCTCGTCCTCACCGCGTCCCAGGGCGACGTTCGCCTCGTACGTGTCCAGGCCGGCGTCCTGGAGCGCGTAGGCGTCCAGCTTGGCGTACAGGCCGATGCCGCGGCCCTCCTGGCGCAGGTAGAGCAGGATGCCGCCCTGCTCGGCGATCCGCTCCACGGCCTCGCGCAGCTGCGGGCCGCAATCGCAGCGCTGGCTGCCGAAGACGTCACCGGTCAGGCACTCGCTGTGCGGGCGCACGAGCGGGGCGCGACCGCCCGCGGCGGACTTCTTCAGAGCCCTCTGCCAGTCGCCCAGGCCGAGGGCGAGGTGCTCCTTGCCGTCGACGAGGCCGTCGAAGGTCATCACCCGGGCCGGCGTCGCGTATCCGTCTCCGAACCGCAGCGGAACGGTCACCTGCTGCCGCACCGTGGCTTCTATCATCGGTCCTCCTCGTTGGTTCCCCGTTGATCGCTATACCCGCCGCCGGAGTCACCGCACCGCAACAGATTGCGAACGTGCCAGTAATCGTGTCCCGGATTATCTTGGACGCAACTGTTCGGCCAGGGTGACGATGGTCGCTCGACGGGAGGCGTCATCGGTGGTTGAGCGTCCTTACACGTTGCTGAGCTGCGGCATGTCCATCGACGGCTACCTCGATGACGCGGCGCAGGAGCGGCTCCTGCTGTCCAACGAGGCCGATTTCGACCGTGTCGATGAGGTTCGTGCCGGTTGTGACGCGATCCTCGTCGGGGCCGCGACGATCCGGCAGGACGATCCGCGCCTGCTGGTCCGCTCGGCCGAGCGGCGGGCGGCCCGGGTCGCGCGGGGCGAGTCGCCCAACCCGATCAAGGTCACCGTGACCGGCAGCTGCGCGATCGATCCCGGCGCCCAGTTCTTCACCGTGGGCGAAGTGGACAAAATCGTCTATTGTGCTTCGCCGGCGGTCGAATCGGCCCGGGCCAAGCTCGGCGACGTCGCCACCGTCGTGGACGGCGGCGAGCCGGTCGACCTGCACCTGGTCACGGCCGACCTGACCGCCCGGGGTGTGCGCCGGCTGATGGTCGAGGGCGGTGGGCGGATGCACACCCAGTTCCTCACCGCCGGGCTGGCCGACGAGTTGCAGCTCGTGGTCGCGCCGTTCTTCGTGGGCGACTCGCGGGCGCCGCGGTTCGTCACCGACGGCGACTTCCCCTGGGGGCCGGGGCGCCGCGCCGCCCTGGCCGAGGTGCGCCAGATCGGTGACGTGGTGCTGCTGCGCTACGCCCTCTCGGACCGCTTCCAGCCGGCCTGAGCGGGCCGTGAGACGGGGCCCGCGGCCCGGGCGGGGCCACGGGCCGCGGCGTAAGAGCCAAGCCACGCAGGGCCGCCCTCAGGCGCCGGTGCGCGCCAGCTCGCGCCCGAGCAGCATCTCCGGCGCGATCGGGGCGGCCGAGACGAGTACCGGCAGGGCGGGCGCCGGGGAGACGGGCGCCGGCAGGGCAGGTGCCGGGGAGACGGGCACCTGCAGGGCGGGCGCCGCGGCGACCCGGACGGCGCGGCGCAGGGCGATCGACGTGCGCAGGCCGGCGGTGGCGCGGACCAGGAGCACGGCCGCGCCGGGCAGGGCGGCCACGAAGGCGAAGACGCCGTAGACGACGGCCGTGGTCAGGCCCTGGGTGGCGCTGAGACCGGCGGCGCCGAAGGCCCAGGCCGTCACGGCCTCGCGGGGGCCCCAGCCGCCGATGTTCAGGGGCAGCGACATGGCCAGCAGGGCCAGCAGCATCAACGGGGCCAGGCGCAGCAGGGACGCGTCCGAGCCGGCGGCCCGGGCCGCCACCACGAAGGTCGCCAGGTGGCCGACCAGAACGACCGTCGAGGCCAGCGTGACGCCCCGCCAGTTGCGGCGCGACAGCAGGCCGGTGCGGATCTCGGCGGCGCCGGTGCGGACGGCCGAGGCGACCCGCGAGCCACCCTGGCGCAGCTTGCGGACGGCCAGCAGCAGGATCACGCCCGCGGCGGCCAGCGCGGCCACGACCACCGCGACGGTGGCGCCGTGCCGGGAGAGGGCGGTCAGGACGGGGGACGGGACGGTGAGCAGCACCGTCACGCCCACACCGATCAGGACCAGTTGGCCGGCCGTGCGCTCCAGGACCACGGCCCGCACGCTCTTGGCGACGTCACCCTCGTCGCGGCCGTGGGTGACCGCCCGGTCGACGTCGCCGAGCACGCCGCCGGGCAGGGCCGCGTTCAGGAAGAGAGCCTTGTAGTAGTCGGCGATCGCGCCGCCCAGCGAGAGCCGCAGGCCCAGGCCGCGGGCCACCAGGCACCAGCGCCAGGCGCTGAAGACCGTCGTCACCACGCCGATGCCGAATGCCAGGGCGAGCAACGGGCCGTCGATCACCCGCAGGCCGTCGAGGAAGGCGCCGGTGCCGAGCCGCCACAGGAGGAAGCCGAGGATCCCGGCCCCTCCCAGGATCCGCAGCCACACCCAGATCGATCGCGTCACTTCGCCGTCCCCTTCGATAGCCCGTCTTTCCCCTAGTACGCCGGGGCGGGCACAAAGGGTTCAGCCGAAGATCGCTAAAAGATCGACATGTCCGACCGACACGCTCGGCAAGTCACCCAGACGGGCGGCCAGATAGTCGTCCAGGGCGAGCTCCGGCTCCTGCTCGCGGGCGGCGCCGACCCAGCCGCGCAGCCACTCCGCGGTCAGTTCCGGGTGCTCCGGGCCGAGCTGCCACGGGCTCGGCCGGGTGACCACGCTCGCGCCCGCTTTCTCAAAGGCTTCGGCCGCGTACGCCGGCGCGTCCGGCCCGAGAAGCCGGCGGCCACCCTCGACCCGGCGCTGGTGCGCGTTGAACGCGGCCTCGACCTGCCGGTCCTCCGGCCGTGCGGGATCCAGCGTGACCTCACCGGCCACCGACAGCGTGAACAGCGCCGACGTCCCGGCGGCGGCCAGGGCGGCCACCAGCGAGTCGATCTCGTCCTCGGTGAGCAGGTCGAGCAGGGCCGAGCAGGTCACCAGGTCGGTGCCCGCCAGGTCCTCGGCGGTCAGCGCCGTGACGTCGCCGAGGGCGCCCTCGACGGTGACGCCGGGCAGCCGCAGGTGCGAGGTCGCGTAGTGCAGCAGCTTGGGATCGCGGTCGGCCAGGATCCAGTGCTGCGGGGTGGGCAGCCGGGGAGCGAGCCAGCGGCCCAGCGAGCCGGTGCCGCAGCCGAGGTCGCGGATCACGTGGATCGGCTGGGGGAGCCGTTCGACCAGGCCGGCCGCGCGGGCGCCGGCGTCGGCCGGCTCACGCAGCCCCAGCCACGACTCGCTGAACTCACCGGTCATGCGGACTCTCCTTCGATCGACGGAGCCGCGGCCCGGGTGGCGGGCGACGGCGGGACTGGGGGCATGGCGTCGAGGATCTCGGTGACGCGCTCGGCCGTGGCCGTCCAGGTCGGGAGGGTCTCTCGCCGCTGGAGGGCGGCCGCGCGCAAGGAGGCGCGCAACGCGGGGTCGGTGAGCCAGCCGCGCAGGGCGGTGGCCAGGGCCGTGCGGTCCTCGGGCGGCACGAGCATGCCGGGCAGGCCCAGAGCAGTGGTGCCCAGGGCCTCGGGCACGCCGCCGACGGCGGTGGCCAGCACCGGGATGCCGCGGGCCAGGGCCTCGGTGACCACCATGCCGTACGTCTCGTTGCGCGACGGCAGGACGAAGAGGTCGGTGTTCGCGTAGGCGGCGTCCAGGTCGGCGCCGGCCAGCGGGCCCACGAACTGGATGCGGCCGCTCAGATACGGAACCGGATTGATGAGTGCGCCGGCAAACGTGCACTTCCAGGACAGGCCCGGCAGGTCGTTCTCGAGGGCGCCGACCAGCAGGTCCTGGCCCTTGCGGGGAGAGACCGAGGCGACGCAGAGCAGGCGGTGGCCGTCGGGGTGCGGCTCCGCGACGGGGAACCGGCCCACGCCGGGGGCGGCGACCTCCACCCGCGGCAGGTCGTGCATGGCGGCCACGTGCGCGGCGGCGGCCTCGCTGGTGGCGATCACCGTGGTGGCCAGGCGCAGGGCGGCGCGCTCCTTCGCCCTCAGGTCCGTGGCCTGCTCGGCGGTCAGGCCGGTCTCGTCGCTCAGCGGCAGGTGCACGAGCACGGCCATGCGCAGCCGGCCGGCGTGCGGCGCCAGCAACTCGGGCACCCCGCAGCCGACCAGGCCGTCGACGAGCACCAGGGCGCCGTCGGGGATGTCGGCCAGCGCCCACTGCAGGGCGCGCCGGGAGGCCGGGCTCGGCGACGGCCACGTGCCGCCTATCGCCAGCTCGTGGACGTCCCGGTGGAGGCGGCACAGGACCGCCCGGTCGTAGCGGTTGCCACCGCTCGGTGCCGCCGGGTCGTCGATCCCGCCCGGCAGCACCGCCCAGAGAGGTGGTGAGCTCACAGATCGCGCTCGTACGAGGCCCATGCGATGTGCGACTCGTGCAGGGTGACCGAGATGCCGGTCAGCCCGGCCGCGCCCGGGCCCAGGTCGCCGGCGGCGACCTTGTCGGCCAGGCGGTCGGCGATCACCTTGGCCAGGAACTCGGTCGAGGTGTTGACGCCCTTGAACGCCGGGTCGTCGTCGAGGTTCTGGTAGCTGAGCCCGCCGCAGATCGCGTGCAGCTCCTCGCTCGCCCGGCCGATGTCGACGACGATGTTGTCGTCGTCCAGCTCGGGCCGGCGGAACGTGGCGTCCACCACGAAGGTCGCGCCGTGCAGCTTCTGGGCCGGTCCGAAGACCTCACCCGAGAAACTGTGGGCGATCATGATGTGGTCGCGGACGGTGACGCTGAACAAGATCAGCTCCTCCTCAGTTGTAGTCGATCACGTGGCAGAGTGCCGGAAGGCTACCGTCGGCCAGGCGCGGCATGATCGCGGGCAGGTCCCCGAACGGGGACCGGCCACTGATCAGCGCCTCGAACCGGTCGTCGCGGAGCAGATCGAGCGAGAGGGCGAGCCGGTCGGCGTACGAGCGGCGGTGATCCGGCCGGATGCCGCCCACCTGGCTGCCCCGCACGGTCAGGCGCCGCGAGTGGAAGAACTCGCCCAGGGGCACGTCCACCCGCTTGTCGCCGTACCAGCTCAGCTCCACGACGGTGCCCTCGTGGGCGAGCAGTTCCAGCGAACGTTTCAATCCGGCCGCCGACGCGCTGGCGTGGATCACCAGATCGCAGTCGCCCAGGGCCTCGTCGGGGGAGGCGAAGGGCACGCCCAGCCGCTCGGCCAGGGCGGCACGGGCCGGATCGATGTCCACGAGCTGGAGACGTACCCCCGGAAAGCGGGAGAGAATCGCCGCGGCCGAACCACCGACCATGCCCGCGCCGACCACCGCGACGCGATCGCCGATGAGCGGGGCCGCGTCCCAGAGGGCGTTGACGGCGGTCTCGACGGTGCCGGCCAGCACGGCGCGATCGGCGGGGACGTCCTCGGGGACGACGGTGACCGACGACACGGGGACCACGAAGCGGGTCTGGTGCGGGAAGAGGCTGAAGACCGTACGGCCGAGAAGGTCGTCCGGTCCTTGTTCGACGACGCCGACGTTGAGGTAGCCGTATTTGACCGGGGCAGGGAAGTCGCCTTCCTGGAACGGCGCGCGCATCGACGGCCACTGGCTCTCGGGCACCCGGCCGGTGAACACCAGCGTCTCGGTTCCCCTGCTCACGCCGGTGTGGAGGGTGCGCACGAGCACCTCGTCCGGTCCGGGTTCGCGCACCTGCGCCGGGCGGATCTCGCCCCGGCCGGCCTCGGCGAGCCAGAACGCTTCCGCGTCACCCGACATGCGTTGATCCCTTCAGCGGCTGAACCGTTCGCCGGTTCCGCTCGTGTAAAGCGCTGACGACGGCAACCATACGCGGCGGCCGATCTTGTGAACGGGAGGAGCCACGGTGACCCTCAGTACCGCGGAAGCAGCGGCAGGCCCCTCGCGCGGGCCGGTTCTCGGCCTCGCCGCCCAGCTCGCCCTGCTGGCCCTGCTGGGCAGCACCCTCGGACTCACGGCCGGCGGTCTGGTCGCCGGCGCGGCGTACGGCCTGGTCCTGTGCGCCCTGCTCGGCGCCGGGCTCGGCCGGGCCGGAATGACGCAGCTCGGCGCGGCCAACTCGGTCACCCTGAGCCGCGCGATCCTGGTCGGCGGCGTCACCGCGATGGTGGTGACCTCCTTCACCCACCCGGTCAGCACCCCGGCCCTGGTGGCGATCGCGGGCGTGGCACTCGCCCTCGACGGCGTGGACGGGCAGGTGGCGCGCCGCACCAACACGACGACGGCGCTCGGCGCGCGGTTCGACATGGAGATCGACGCGTTCCTGATCCTGGTCCTGAGCGTCTACGCGGGCGACCGCTACGGCTGGTGGTGGGTCGCGATCGGCGCCTTCCGCTACGCGTTCGTGGCGGCGGCCTGGGCGTGGCCGTGGCTCAACGCGGCGCTGCCGCCCCGCTTCTCCCGCAAGGTGGTCGCGGCCGTCCAGGGCGTCGCGCTGGCCCTGGTCACCGCCGGTTTCCTGCCCGCCTTCGGCGCGGTCGCGGTGCTGGCCCTGGCCCTGGGCTCGCTGACCTGGTCCTTCGGCCTCGACGTGCACTGGCTCTACCGGGCCATGCGCGTCCGCGAGGCCGCCCGTTCTCGCTGGTCGGCTGTTACATCCCGCCGGCCGGCCTTGGCCCACTGAGGCCGGGCCGCGGATCAGCGGTCGCCGTCACCGGCGGACAGGTCGAGCTCCTCGTTGCTGATCCGCCGGCCGGCCCGTTCCCGCAGCTCGACAAGCCGCAGCCAACGCTGAGTGGGGACGAACCGCTCGCAGTCCACTTCGTCGTCCGGGTCGTCCAGCCACCACACCCATCCGCCCGCCGCCTTGCGCAGCCGATCCAGCTCGGGCATATGCGCGCTGATGTCAGCGTGCGACCAGACTGCGGGCTTGCCGTCGAGCCAGTCGGTGTACGCCCGCCAGATGTCCCATTCGCAGTCGGCCATCCAGCCCGCCGCGTACACGTCCTCGGAGATCTCGGACATGAAGTCGCGCAGAGCGGCCGCTTCGGCTCTCACCGCACCTCCCGGGCTCTCCGCTCGATCACGGTACGGACAACGTCAGCCGATACGCTCCACGCCCGTCACCTCGAACGTGCCGATGATAGGGCCGTCCTTGCTGCCGGTCAGCTGATATGTGACCTCGAACGCGGCGCGACGGTCGCTTCGGTTTCGCCGGCCGGGATGCCGATCTCCCCGCCGCCGAACTCCGCAGCCGGGGCATCGGCCCTGGCTTGGCGGCCGTCGGGCTGGCCGGTCGGCGCGTGGATGGTGACATTCCCTTCGTGCGTGGCACGATCGGGCGAGGTGTTCTGGCCTCGGCCTCGCCGCCGGTCAGCCGTTGCTGAGGGTGAGCTTCGGGTAGGCGGACGGCGGGACGAGTGAAATGTCAGGCTGGGAGCATGTCGAACGTCGCCGACAAGTCTGTTCATGAGCGGTGGGTGGAAGCGCTGACCCGGGCCGGAGTGCCGCTCGACAAAGTCGCGGAAGCGCTCAAGGACGTCACCGAGCAGGAGGCCGAGGCCCTCAAGAAAGACGTCGAGCGGATTTCGGGTTAGGGCCCTGCGGGAACGCGGCCGGGTGCAGGATCGCGGCGATCGTCTCCACGCCGTCGATCAGGCGGGGGCCGGGGCGGACGATCAGGCTGTCGCCGTCGAGGGCCCACACCTGGGCGCCCGGGAAGTGCGGCACCACGTCGGCCGCCTGGAGCGCGGCGCCGTCCAGGTGGAAGCCGCACGGCGTGACCAGCACGATGGCTGGGCCGGGGGCGGCCAGGGCGGCGTACGTCGTCTCGATCGAGCGCTGCCCACCGCGAGCCGCCACCGCGACGCCGCCCGCCGCCGTGACCAGGTCGGGCACCCAGTGGCCGGCGGTGAAGGGCGGGTCGACCCACTCGACCACCGCCACCTTCGGCCGGGCGCGGCCGTCCACCGCCGCGGCGACCGTGGCCAGACGGGCGCGGAGGCCCGCGACCAGGGTCTCGGCCCGCTCGGGGACACCAGCCGCGGCGCCCACCTCGAGGAACGTCCGTAAGACCTCGTCCAGGGTGTACGGGTCGAGGGAGAGCACGTCGGCCCGGCAGCCCAGGTGGTCGAGGGCGTCGTTGACGTGGCCGGACGGGAGCGCGCAGACCCGGCAGAGGTCCTGGGTCAGGATGAGCTCGGGGTCGAGGGCGGCCAGGGCCCCGGCGTGCAGGGTGTAGAGGTCCTCGCCGTTCTTCATGCGGGTCCGCACGTAGTCGTCGATCTCGGCCGGGGTCATGCCGCGGGTGTCGCGGCCGCCGACCACCACCGTCTTCTCCGCGCGGGCGGACGGGGGCTCGTCGCACTCGAAGGTCACCCCGACCAGGTCGTCGCCGAGGCCCAGGGCGTAGACGATCTCGGTGGCGGACGGCAGCAGGGAGACGAGGCGCATCGCTCCATCATGACGGGAGCGCGCCCCCGGCCTGACGGAAGCCGGGGGCGCGCCGTGGAGCGGGATGCGGTCAGGAGCGGACGAACACCGGCATCGTGGCCAGGGTCGAGGTGATCTGCTGGGTGGTGCCGCCTCGATAGACCTTGCCGGTGAAGTAGTCCTTCCAGTTGTCGCCCGGCGGGAACCAGACCGTGGTGGTCGCGGTCTCGCCGGGGGTGGTCACGGGGGCGACCAGGAAGTCGTCGCCGTAGAGATACTGCGAACCGGCCGTGGCGTACGCCTCCTGCTGGCCCGGGTAGGCCAGGTACATCGGGCGGACGATCGGGGTGCCCGTGCGCGTGGCCTCCTTCGCCGCGGCGTACGTGTAAGGCAGAAGCTTCTCGCGCAGCTGGAGGAACTTCTTGGCCGAGGCGTTGGCGGCCGGGCCGTACTGCCAGGGCAGGCGGTCGCTGTGGTTGGAGTGCAGCCGGTCGATCGGCTGGAACGTGCCGAGCTGCACCCAGCGGGCGTAGAGGTCGTCCGGCAGCTTGGTGCTGTCCGGCTCGGCGCCCTTCTCGGTGGACAGGCCGCCGGTGTGACCGCCGATGTCGTGGCTGACCGCGGCCAGGCCGGTCGCGGCCGACTCACCCGGGGTGTAGCCCACCTGCGCCTGGAGCGTCTCCCAGGTCGACACGGTGTCGCCGGTGAAGTGCAGCGTGGTGCGCTTGTCGGCCCACGGGCCGGTCGGCACCGCGGTCGGGTTGCCGTAGCCGCCGGCCTGCAACGAGCCGTACGCCCGGGAGAACGCGAAGCCGTCGCGGGCCGCGTACTGCTGGTTGATCCAGGCGTCGCCGGTCACGCCGGCCAGGGTGGAGGTGGAGGCGTCGCAGCACCAGTCCAGCCACCAGAAGTCCGGGTCGGCCAGCGAGGAGTGCAGGTCGAAGTACGCCTTCAACTGGTCGGGGTCGCCGAAGTCGAAGGTGTAGCAGTCGGCGCCGCCGTTGCAGCCGGTCTTCTTGAGCTTGCCCTTGGCGGTGGCCTGGGCCTGCGCGAACTTCGGGTCCGAGCCGAGGATGCTCGGGTGGATGTTCAGGCTCGTACGGATGCCCTGCTTCTTGAGCCAGGCCTGGAACGCCGTGTAGTCGGGGAAGCGGGTGGCGTCGAAGTTCCAGCCGTTCCACTTGTCCGGCGCCTTGAAGTCGGTGTCGACGATCAGCACGTCGAGCGGCACGTTCTCCGACTTGAACCGCTTGACGATGTCCTGGAACTCGGCCGCGGTGCGGTCGTAGTACTCGGAGTACCAGACGCCGTACGCCCACTTCGGCAGCAGCTTCGTCGGGCCGGTCAGCTTCGACAGCTCGGTGAGGCCGCGGGTGTAGTTCTGGCCGTACGCGAAGACGTACCCGTCCTGCGCCGTGCCCGATCGCGGGGTGACCTTGCCGGTCCTGGTGTTGTAGAGCGCCGACGCCGAGTCGTCGAGCAGCGACCAGCCGTCCTGGTAGAGCAGGCCGGGCTCGGTCAGGGCGGCGCCGTTGACGCCGTCGAGGCCGCGGCGGTAACCGCCGAGCGCGGCGTGCGGGGCCAGCAGCGGCGTGCCGCCCCGGACCAGCGCGACCGTGTCCACGTTGATGTTGCAGCTGGTGGCGGTCGGGCAGCCGAGGGTCACCGTGTTGGTGCCCTTGTCCAAGGTCACAGGAGCTTCGACGGTACGCCAGTAGTCCCAGCTCGAGGTGGCCGGTAGCGTCACGGTGGAGCCGTTGACGGTCATCGTGCGGGTCTGGACGGGCTGGGCACCGGCCTTGCCGTTGGCGTAGCGGACCTGCACGCGGTAGGTGCCCTTGGACGGCACGCCGGTGACGGTCAGCGCGGCCGAGGCGGTGGTGTTCTCGAGCCCGGCCAGGAAGCCCTCGCCGGCGTATCCGTTATGGTCGGACGCGGTGCGGGCGCCGCCGGTCAGGGTGCCCTGGTCGGCCTCGCAGACGGTGCCGAACGCGCACGGCTGCGGCTGGGCGGGCGTGGGCGCCGGATAGGCGTCGCCCGCGTGGATCAGCGCCAGGCTGTCGATGTTGACGTTGCCGGTGTCGTTCGCGCCCTTGGTCACGCTGATCTGGTGCGTGCCCGAGCCGAGCTGGAGCGGCACGGTGGCCACGCCCCAGGTGTCCCAGTTGACGGTGGGCGGCAGCGACAGGGTCTGGTTCGTCCCGTCGACCGCGACGGTCAGGGTGCGGGTGACGTTCTGGCCGTCGCCGCCGGTGCTGTTGGCGTAGCGGACGGCGAGCTGGAGGCTGCCGGAGGCGGCGCTGGTGAAGACGATCGCGTCGCCGGTGCCGGTGTAGCCGGCGGTGAAGCCCTTGCCGGTGTAGTCACGGTGGTCGGTGGCCACGCCGGGTCCGCGAACGTCGAGCGCCTCGGCCTCACAGAGCACGCCGGTCTCGCAGCTCGGCGGATAGTGGCCGGCCCACGGCGAGGCCTGCACGACCTGCTGGCCGGTGCGCAGCTTGACGTCGAGGTTGCCGGCGGTGAAGGAGCCCGACCCGACCTTGTAGCGCAGCGTGAGCGCGCCGGTGTCGATGGTCAGCCAGCCCTTCTCCGTACGCTTGGTGAAGCGCACCGGCGCGAAGGAGTCCCGCCCGATCACGTTGAACGTGGGCGCGTCGGTGAACGTCCCGTACTCGGTGCGGATCAGCGTGGGGGAGAGGACCTCGAAGCGCGCCTTCCCGGAGACCACGGTGGAGCTCGGCCCGTGGGCACTGGCGGGTGACGAGGCGGCCAGCGCGAGGCCGGCCGCCAGGATGGCGACGGTGGCGGCCGCTTGGCCGCGTCGCGGGGTGGACCGATGGAACACGCGCACTCCTAGCCGCGGTTTACAACGATGAATACAAGCGATGACAACGCTGTCATCGGCGCGAAACAAAGTCAACCGGGGAAGCGCCCTCGGTTTTCCGCCGGGTGCGCCGTTCGATGGTCGGGCAGGTCGCGCTCATGTACGGGCTGCCGTGGGGGCGCGGGCCTTGCCGCCGCAGCCTGGCTGGGCCGCGCAGGAAGAACTGCGGCTGTGCGCACGGTGTCGGTCTCGGCGCTGCTGGTCGGGGCCGAGTACGCGGTGCGCACGCTGATCGTCTCGGGTGAGGGTCGGGCCGTTCCCGGCCGCGCGCTCAGATCGCTGCGCGCGCCTGGTTGATGTGCCGTGCGATGGCGTGGGCCTCGTGGGTGTGCGCGATGGCCTGCGCCTGGTCGAGTGTGGCGATCGCGTCCGCGCGGCGGTTCTGGGCGGCCGCGATGTAGGCCAGCCCGATCATGTTGGAGGCCACGCCGGGAAGGTTGCCGGTCTCCCGGCGCAGGCGACACGACTCTTCGAGCTGGTCGCGAGCCGCGTCGAGCCGGCCGGCGGCGTGGGCGGCGATGCCCAGGTGCCGCAGAGCCTCGGACTGTGTCCCCTTGTCACCGGTCTCGGCCGCCAGCCGGAGTGACCGCTCGAGGTAGGCCACGGCAGTTTCGTCGTCGCGCCGGATGAACTGGTGGAGGCAGCCGATCCAGAACAGGGCCTCGGCCTCGCCGCGGGTGTCGCCCACTGCCCGATAGAGCTCGAGCGCGCGCTCGAACAACGGCAGCTCGGCGGGGTCCTCGGCGGGCGGAGAACCGGCGTCGCCGGATGCGCTCTGAAATCGGGCATGGACGATCTTCCCGCGGGCCAGCGCCGTATCTGCCTCGACTGCGGTCAAGGCCAGTTCGGCATCCGCCAGCGTGCTGGTGTCGCCTGTGTAGACCGCCCGCTCATACGCGGCCCTCGCTCGGTCGATCCGATCCTCGGTGATCATTTGCCGCCCCCGCTGGCATGGCCCTCTATGTGTCAGAGGCGCAGTCTAGATCGGAGCGGCTTTCAGGCGTACACCGTCAGCGGCGGCGCCACAGCGTGACTGCTACGGCGCCGGCCAGGGCGCCGAGCAGGGCACCCAGAAAACCGGTGCCGATCATCGAGTCGATGGCCTCGTACCCGTCCGCCGCCACCCAGGCGAACACGGCACCGGCGACGGCACCCGCCAGCACGCCCAGAAGGATCACGACTGCCGCTCTCACCTCAGCCACCCGGCGCCATGCCCACCAGCTACCGGGGAGCCACTTTCGGCATGATTCTGCGTTCGCCGGTGGTGGCCATCGAGTGCATCACGCCGCCGGCGAGGGGGATCAGCCGGGCCAGGCCGGGTCGTCCGTCGCGCCGGGCCAGTTCGGGTCCGAGGCGGGTCATGAGCCGGGTGAGCGCCGGCAGCGGCCGGACATAGAGGGTGATCTCGCTGATCAGGCCGTCGTCGTTCAGGCGCAGCCGCTGAGCTTCACACAGGCGTGTGCCGCCGATCCTCGCCTCGTAGAACAGCGCCACGGTGCGCCCCTCGGAGACCTGGTCGGTGTAGGTGATGTCGTCGATGGCGGCCAGGGCCACTTCGAGCAAGGTGCGGACTTGCCGGTGTCCCCGGAAGGTGAACTGTTCGGTGATCGGCGAGATCAGGGTGATGTCGGGGCCGAGCGCAGCGACCGCCCCGGCGGCGTCACCGGCCTCGCCGGCGGCCCGCCATGCGGCGACTGAGTCGATGGGCTGCACCATGGAACTCCCATGCTCGCGTTGAGTGAAGGGGGTGGATCACTGCGACAACTGGCGCCGTATCCCGTCGGTGTCTATCAGTGACCACACCTCGGCGATGCGGTCCTCGCGAAAGACTATTCGGGATCCTCTTTCACTCGGGCCACGAGCTGGGTCGGATTGACGAAGCGCAGCGCTATGACCAGCAGCACCAGCATCGAGGCTGTGTAGATGACGGCCATGGCGTCCACCGACTGCTGGGCCCGGATGCCCGCCGCCGACATCGAGTAGTACAGGGCCACCACGAGAGTCTGCGAGTCGGGGCCGGCGGTCAGGAACGTCAGCTCGAACATGCCCACCGTGCGGACCAGGACCAGGATCGAGGCGGCCAGGATGCCGGGGACCAGCAAGGGGGCGAGGATGCGGCCGAAGATCTGGCCGGTTCGGGCGCCGCACATGCGGGCTGCTCGTTCCACCGACGGGTCGATCTGCTCGATGAACGGGGTCATTGTCAGGATCACGAACGGGATCGACGGGACCAGGTTGGCCAGGACCACACCGGCCAGGTGGCCGGCCAAGCCGTACTTGTAAAGCACCGTCGCCAGGGGAATGCCGTACGTGATGGGTGGCATCAGGATCGGCAGCAGGAACAGCAGGTAGACCAGGCGGCGGCCCGGGAAGGAGCGACGGGCCAGGACGTACGAGGCGGGGACGCCGACCAGGAGCGAGATCGCCACCACCAGCAGGGCGACCTCCAGCGTCACCACCAGGATCTGCAACAGGCCGAATTCGTTCCAGGCCGAGGCGTACCACTGGGTCGTCCAGCCCTGCGGCAGCCACGTGTCGAACCAGCGTTCGCCGAACGAGTTGACCACCACCGACAGGATCACGCCGGCCAGGTGGACGAAGAAGAACACCACCGCGCCCCACACCAGCCAGGCGCCGACGGTCATTTTCGACCTCATCCCTTGCCTCCCGTCGAACCGGTGTAGAGCATCGACCGCAGGCCCAGGACCACGGCGACCACGGCCAGCTCGACCAGGCCCATGATCACGGCGATGGCGCTGCCGAGCGGATAGTCGTAGACCTCGTACGCGGCGTGGTAGGCGGCGATCGAGATGACCCTTGTCGTGCCGGCCGGGTCGCCGACCAGGACGGCCGACGGGAAGACGCTGAACGCCAGCACGAACGTCAGGCAGAACGTGGTGGCCAGGCCGGGCGCCAGCAGCGGCAGGGTGATCCGCCGGAAGCGCTGCCACCAGCCGGCGCCCAGGGTGGCCGCCGCCCGGTCCAAGGTCGGGTCGATGCCCGACAGGTACGACAGGATCAGCAGGAACGCGAACGGGAAACCGGTGATGACCAGCGAGAAGAACACGCCCCAGTAGTTGTTCGTGAGCCGCACCGGCGCGTCGGTCAGGCCGATCGTCATCAGCGCGCGGTTGAACCACCCGGCCGGGCCCAGATAGTTCAGCAGGCCCTCGGCCGTCAGCACGGTGCCCAGCGTGATCGGCACGACCAGGAGCATGGTCAGCAGGCGTTTTCCGCGGAAGCGGCCTCTCATCCGGTACGCGATGGGCACCGAGGCGGCCACGTTCAGGATGGCCGCCGGCAGTGCGAGCCCGAGCGTGGTGGCGATCGTGTCGCGCTGATAGGCGTCGGTGAAGAACGCGCGGTAGGCGCCGAACACACCGCCTTCGGCCGGTTGGAAGGACAGGCCGATGCCGTACGCGAAGGGGTAGACGAAAAGCGCGAGCACACCGATCAGGGCCGGCGCGAGCAGCAGGAGTTGCCGGTCGATGCCGCGCTCGGCCAGGCGGTGCCGCAGCGCGACCCGCGTCTCCGGAGTCGTCTCCCGGTCGGGAAGGGTCGCCGTCACGGGAACACCAGCACGCGGTCGGGGGCCGCGGTGACCGTGATCCGGTCGCCCGGCGACGGCCGTTCGGCGGCGCGCAGGAAAAGGGCAACCCCTTCCTCCGTACGGGCTTCGACCGCCAACTCACGTCCCTGGTACTCGACGACCTCGACGGTCACCGGCACCCCGTGCGGGCCCGCGCGCAGGTCCTCGGGGCGGATGCCGGCCACCACGTCGTCGCCGGCCGCGACCGGGCCCACCGCCGTGCCCTCCAGGGTCAGGCCCGAGCCGTCGAGGGCCACCGTGTCGCCGTGCACCGCCTTGACCTTCATCGGCAGCAGGTTGCGGTAGCCCATGAAGTCGGCCACGTGCCGGTTGGCCGGCCGGTTGTGCAGCTCCTCGGGGGTGCCGATCTGCTCGACCCGGCCGTCGCGCAGCACGACCAGGCGGTCGGCCAGCGACAGGGCCTCCTCCTGGTCGTGCGTCACGTAGATTGTGGTGAGGCCGAGCGACTGGTGCAGGCGCCGGATCTCCGTACGCATCTCCAATCGCAGTTTCGCGTCGAGGTTGGACAGTGGCTCGTCCATGAGCACGAGCGAGGGCTCCAGCACCACGGCACGGGCGATCGCCACGCGCTGCTGCTGGCCGCCGGACAGTTGGCCCGGCAGCTTGCGGGCGTGCTCCTCCAGGCGTACCAACCGAATCGCCTCATCCGTGCGGCGGCGGATCTCGTCGCGAGGGAGCCGGCGCATCTGCAGGCCGAAGGAGATGTTCTTGCGTACGGAAAGATGGGGGAAGAGCGCGTAACTCTGAAAGACCATGCCGAAGCCGCGCCGCTCCGGGGGCAGCGTGTCGAGCCGGGCGCCGTCCTGCCAGATGCTGCCGTCGGTCAGGTGCAGCAGGCCGGCCAGGCAGTTCAGCGCCGTCGACTTGCCGCAGCCGGACGGGCCCAGCAGGGCGATGAACTCGCCCCGCCGGATCGTCAGGCTCAGCCCGGCCAGGGCGTCCTTGCCGCCGAAGCGCCGGCGTACCCCGTCGAGGCGCAGCTCCTGAAAGGCGGTCACTTCTTCACCTTCGCGCCGCCGATCTCGCGGTCCCACTTGTCGAACGCCGCCACCAGCGCCTTCGCGTCCAGCGGCACCTCGAGCGGGTTGTCCGCGATGAGCTTGTCGTACTCGGGACGTCCGTACTCCTCAATGGCCTGTTTGCTCTCGGCCGGCGCCATGTCGAGGGTCACGTCCTTCACCGCCGGGCCGGGATAGAAATAGCCTTTGTCGTACGCCTTGGCCTGCTGCTGCGGGGTCAGCATGTCCTGGAGCAGGTCGATGATGGCGGTCTGCTTGCCGGCCGGCACGCCCTTGGGGATCACGGCGTAGTGGGCGTCGGTCACCCAGTGGAAGCCGTCCAGGGCCTGGACCCGGGCCTCCTTGGGCACCGTGCCGAGCACGCGCGGATTGATGTCCCAGCCCGTGGTGGTCGCGATGATCTTCGCTGAGCCGTTGGCCAGGTTCTTCATCGTCTCGCTGGTGCTCGACGGGTAGAGCGTCACGTATTTGTTGAGCTCGGCCAGATATTGCCAGGTCTTGGCCCAGCCGTTCTCGGGGTCCTTCGGGTCGCTGTCGCCCAGCAGATAGGGCAGGCCCATGAGCAGGGTGCGGCCCGGTCCCGAGTTGGACGGGCGGGCGTACTGCACGGCGCCGGGGTTCGCTTTGGCGTACGCCAGAAGGTCCTCGGCGGTCTTCGGCGGATCCGGGACCTTGGCCGGCAGATATTCGATCAGCGGGCCCGACGGGTAGTAGGTGACGGTGACGCCGTAGTCGCCGGCCAGCTTCTGCATGGCGGCGGCGCCGTCGGAGTATGTGGCCATGCCGGGCAACCGGCTCTTGGCGTCGGCCAGCGATGTCCACAGTCCCTGCTCGATGCCGGCGGCCAGGCCGTCGACGCCGGTCAGCACGAGGTCGATGTCGACCCGGTTCGCGTTCTGCTGCGCCTTGATCTTGCCGACCAGCTCGGGGGCGGTGGCCTTGGAGTAGGTGACCTTGCCGATCTGATCCTTGTTCTTGGCCACGAACTCGTCGATCATCCCCTGAGTCAGCTGAAGATTGCCGGCCACGTCGAGGATGTTGACGGTGACGGACCCGCCGTCGTTGCCGTCCGGGCTGTCGGGGGCGCCGCAGGCCGAGGCCAGGAGGACGGCGGCTACGGCGGCGGTGATCATCTTTCGGGACATGGTGTCTCCTCAGGCGGGGCCGGTGGAGCCTCGTACCATCAGTTGGGTGGGTAGTTCGCGGCGTTCCTTGTGCTGTCGTCGCAGGAGCAGATCGACGCCGGCCTGACCGGCCAGCTCCTTGGGGAGAGCGACGGTCGTCAGGGCCGGATGGACCATCGCCGAGAGCGGGATGTCGTCGAAGCCGAGCACGCTGATGTCACCGGGCACGCCGACGCCGCGGGCGGCGAAGCGGTGCAGCAGGCCGAGCGCGACCAGGTCGTTGTAGGCGATCACGGCGGTCACCCGCTCGGCCAGAACCCGGTCGGCCACCGAGACGCCGCCCTCGAACTGAGGGGCCACGTTGCCGGTCTCGACGAGCTCGACCTTGCCCTTGGCGACCGTCCGCAGGGAGCGGACACGTTCCCGGTTGGCCCATGAGGATCGGGGTCCGGCGACGTACGCCACGCGGCGGTGCCCGAGCGCGACAAGGTGACTCACGGCCTGGCGCATGCCGTCGAGGAACTCGGCGGTGACGGAGGGAACGCCCGGGATGCGGCGGTAGAGCAGGACGATCGGCACCTCGGCGGCCAGGTCGCGCAGGTCGGCCTCGGCCATCCGGGGCGAGCAGAGCAGAACCCCGTCGACCTGCTTGGCCAGCTTGCGCACGAGGCCGGCCTCGGCCGCCGGATCCTCGTCGGTGTCGGCCAGGAAGACGGCGTGGTCGGCCTCGTGGGCACGGGACTGCACGCCCTTGACGATGCTGGGGAAGAAGGGATTGCCGAGATCGGGGACGAGCAGCCCCAGGTTGCCGGTGCGCCCGGTGATCAGGCCGCGGGCGGCCCGGTTGGGGTGGTAGCCGAGGCTGGCCGCGATCTCCTTGACCCGGTCTCGGGTCGAGGGCCGGACCACCTCGGGAGTGGACAGCGCCCGGGTGACGGTGGCGGCCGAGACACCGGCCGCGCGAGCCACGTCCTTGATGGTCACTGCCATGCGGGCCAGACTGCAATCCGTTTCATCCGGATGTCAATGCATCGACCATGATCTCTTCGTAGGCGCATGAAAACCTTTACAGATCATGGTCAGACCCGGCCTCCGCCCTTCTAGATCAACAACATATGCTCCCGCCGTGCCTCTCAAGGTCCGGTTCCGCCCCGACACCCCCTACCTCGGTTCACTCGCCGGCTTCGCCCTCGCGGCCGCGCTCGGCCTGATCCTCGTCAACGGCGACAACACCGTCGGCACCATCGCCACCGACGGCTCCGGCCTGGTCGCGCTTGTCCTCGCCCTGCCGCTCGTTCTGAGCACCGTGCTGCGGATCCCGGTCCTGACCGTCGACGACAAGGGCATCCGGCTGCCCCATATGCGCCTGACCTGGCCCCACATCGCCCGGCTCACCGAGACGGTGGGACCCCGCCGCCGCCCCGTCCTCCTGATCGTCCCGGCCGATCCGGCGGCCGCCCTGCGCCTGATGAACCCGCTGCAGCGTATGCAGTACCAGGTTGTGAGCGCCCAGTACGGAACCCCGTTCGTCGTGGCCGACCGATGGCTGGACGCCACCCTCGGCGAGATCCAGGCGGCGGCCGCCCGCCTCCGCCCCGCGCAGCCGGCCCCGCCGGCCGCCGGGCGGTCAGGGCGGAGGGCGGCCCGGCTCGTGGGCCTGATCGCCCTCCTGGTGGTGCTGGTGCCGGTCACGCTGATGATCGGGGCCTGCGCCCTGTTCTTCCTTCTGGGGCCGATCTTCGATCCCGATGAGGTCCCGTTCGACCTTTCGCCGATCCTGACCTTCCTGGCCCTCACCGCCGGCGCGGTCTTCTGCGTCTACCGTGTCGTGCGCAGCCTCAGGCGTTAGGGTCCGGCGGGGCCGAGTCGCGGCTGTGACAGGATGCACGCCGTGCTGGACGGACTGGATCGCATCGACTGGGCCCGGCTCAGTCACGCGTACGGCCCGGCCGCGGACGTGCCGGGGCAGATCAGGGCATTGTGTTCGGCTGATCCGGACGTGCGGATCGAGGCCCGATGGCAGCTCTACGGCAACATCTTCCACCAGGGCACTCGCTACGAGGCGACCGCGTACGCGGTGCCGTTCCTGATCGAGGTGCTCGGCGCGCCGGGCACCGCTGACCGCGTCGAACTGCTCGGACTGCTCAGTTCGATCGCGATCGGATATGACGAGATGTGGCTACCGGTCGGCGTGCCGATCGCCGAACCCCGTGTGGCGGCGTACGACGCGGTGCGCGCCGGTGTTCCACTGTTTCGTGCTTTGCTGAACGATCCCGCTCCCGACGTCCGCGCGCACGCCGCGTACGCGCTCGGCTGGTTCCCCGAGGATGCGGTGGCCAGCCTGCCCGCGCTGGAGACGCTCACCGCGGGTCTGCCGGCCGGTGAGGACGAGACGGTCCTCGCCACGGTGCTGGTGGCCTCCGCCCTGCTCGGCAAGGCCCCGGACGCCGCTGCCCTCACCGACGCGCGCCCGTTGGTGCGATGGGGCGCCGCGATCGCCGCCGGCACAGTCGGCCGCGCGAACACCGACGCCAGGGCCGTCGAGGAGTTGCTGCACTGGGCCGGCAGTGCCGCCGGAGCCGACCGTCGCATTCCGTTCCTCGACGGCGACCTGGCCGGTCACGCCGGCCTCGTGCTCGGTCTGCTCGGGACCCGGCACGCTGATGTCACGTTCGAGGCGCTGCTGTCCCGCATCCCCGCGGTGTCCGGCCTCGAGGCACTACCGGTGGTCGGTGAGGCACTCCGGGCGGCTTTCCCGGCCGGTCCACGGCCGCCGGAGGTGGTGTTCGACGGGCTGGACGACCGTCAGCGTCGCCTGGTCACCGCATTGGTCGCGTCGCCGGACACGTGGTTGTTGCATGGGGCGATGTTCGCCATCTTCAGCGGGATGATCCACGGATACGGGCTGCCCGGTAGCCACCAGGCTCTCCGCGCATTCGTAGGGCACAACGAATGATCTGAGCAACGACGGGTGCGCCGGGCGGGACTGGTCGACGTCACCCGACGGAAACAATGAGAAGGGTAAGCCATCCAGCACTGACCACCAGGGGAAGAAATTGCGTCACCCAGGAAGGGGAACGCAGTTTCCCGTTCATCCTCCCACGCTGCTCGACGCGATGGTAAACCTGAAATCGATCAACTGCGTGATCAATCGCGCAAAGCTCGTCGCGCCAGACTTGGAGCCACCGAGTGCTCCCTCGCGCGACCGCGAACCAGAATATGCTCACCAGCAGGCCGAATGCCGGTAGGGCCAATCCGTACCCTTCTTTGCTTCCCAGTGAAGCGAAAACCGACACAAGGATGCCGGTGATCAGGAGGTACATGTTGTTTCTAACCCAATATTCCCGCAGATCCTGCCGGTAATGCTCGGCGACCACCTTGAACACCTCGATGTCGAGGCTGCTTTCCTCAGGAATGGAGACCGGGCCTACTGGCGTGCCGTTCGTATCGACAGTCGAGCCATCCATTCTCGCCACCTCCGAGTCCGTCAGCCTTCCATTGAGTCATGTGAGTGCAACAGGTGGGTCGTCAGTTTCAAGGCACAGCCGGTGTGATCGGGTAGCCGGTCGCGGCCACCTCCGTGCGGACCGCGGCGAGGCTCGACTTCGGGTTGAGCGCCCGGACCACGCCGTCGGTGAGTGGCCGCAGCGCCGCGATGTGCGCCACCGCGTCCCGGTCGATCCCGGTCTCGTAATAGTCACTGGCGAAGTCGACGTACGCGTCGACGATGTCGTCGCACAGGATGCTGAGCCGGTCAGTGCCGTCCGGACTGATGTCGTAGGGGCCGAGGGACGGTGGGAACGTGATGCCGATGCCGGCGTGCCAGTGGTCGTCGGTGGTCCGCCGCCACAGCATCGCTGTCGCGATCAGGTCGTCGCCGTCGCGGAACGCCGGCTCGGTGACGTGCCCGGCGAACTCCGGCGGCAGCCCGTCGAGCAGTCCCGGCCAGAGCGTCATATCGTCACTGGCATAGGGCGACATCGCGGACTCGTGGTCGAACAGCCGGATGAACACGCCGGCCTCGCTGAAGACGATGGTGTACTCGTCGCCGCTGCCGTTGCTCATCAGCGCTGCTTCGTCGTCACCCCAGGCGGCGTAGCTGTAGTACTCGTAGCCGGTGCCCTGGATCAACTCCAGAACGGCCAGGGCCCGGCACCGGTCGCGCAGCACCGGAATCGAGGGCAGCCGGCCGGCGATGTCGTAGACGTTCACCGGATGACTTTACGAGCCCCGCCGCGAGCCGCTCGCGGTGGCGCGGGACGGCCGCATGCCTGGCTCAACCCGCGGACATGCCGGGGAGCATGCGCGGGGCACGGGCTCAGCCGCGCGACTCGAAGGAGGCGTTGACGCCGAGCGCTATCAATACGCGGCAGAGCACCGCGTATCCGGAGCCGTCACGATAGTTGTCGTACTTGCGGGTCTTGCCGCCGATCAGGCGCACCTTCACGCGGCCGGGCCGCAGCTCGACCCGCTCGATCGCGCTCCACGGTGTGATCGTGGTGTCGCCGGGGCCGGCGAGTCCGTCGGGGGTCACGCGGAAGTCGCCGCGTACGACTGTGGCGCCGTTGCGGACCGTCTCGGCCAGCCGTGCGACGAGCGGGGTCACGGCCCAGTCGGTGATCAGGTCGGCGATCGAGGGCAGGCGGGGGATGGCCGCGCCGACCTCGGCCGGTGCGAGCGCCGCGATCAGTGCACCGGCCTGGCCGTACGGGTCGAGCGCATTGCGGTACCTCGCGGTGATCGCCACGGTGCGGCCGCCGGCGGTGGTGAGGCGGAAACCTTCGTGGTCCCACGAACGTGACTCCGAGCCGGACGAGCTCCATTCGTCGAGCACGTCGGAGACCTCGACCGTACGCACCACACGCGGAGGGCCGTCCGGGTCGACCTCGGCCAGGCCACCGGGATAGCCGTACAGCCATCGGGTGAAGCGGCCCCGGCGGGAGATCACGAAGAACGTCAGGCAGTAGGCGCCGGCCACGAAGGGGGTGATGGACAGAAGGGGCAGCGCCGCGCCGGGGATCCACACGATCAGCAGGACCAGCACCAGGAGGAACATCGCGGCGGGAGCGAGCAGGCGCAGCACACGGCGCACGCCCAGCGGTGGGGTCACCTCGGTGTGGTAGATGCCGAGTGGTTCGCCCAGCTCGAGCGCCTGACCGAGATGGCCGGCGCGCTGCCAGTCGGCGGCGTGCCGCGATTGTTGCTCCGCCACACGGCGCCGGAAATCCTGGTCCAGTCGCTGCCGCGCCTCGGGACTCATTCCCATGTCGACCTGGGTAGCACTGCCCGGCAACGGTCGTCAGGAGCTGTCCGGTGTGGAGGACTCGGCGCCGACCTCAGCCACGTCCCACACGAGGCAGCGGACGCCCGGACGTTCGACGGCACCCTGAGACAGCATCGCGCCGTGGTAGCGGCGTGCGTTCACCTCGTCGGCGTACACCTGCATCATGTGGCCGTCCAAGGTCCATGTGCCGTGTACGAAGCCGGGTGTGCCCACTTTGCTCGACGCCATCAAGGGGACCTGAGCGCGTAACTCGTCGATGACCGACGGGTCGATCTTCCACACACCGATCACGGCCCACATGGCGGGACCTCCTCCGGGTAGGCTTTCAGCCTGTGGACGAGCGGGCTGCCTGGCAAGCATCTGGCCGTTGCGGGCTGCGACGCGGAGAGCTGCTCGGCCGGGCTGGATGATTACTACGGCGCTGGCTGACCCGGTCCGTCAGATGCTGGTGCGGTCCGTGCTGCGGGGGTCGGTGACCCGGGCGGCGTCGTAGATGTCGCCGGTGCGGGCGGTGGCTCGCCATGGGCGGGCCTTCGTGAGCGCGACGTCCAGGGCGGGGTCGTCGCGGTCCAGGTCGGCGCAGATCACGTCGGGACCTTCCGTGCGAGCTTGGTGCAGCACATAGCCGTGCGGGCCTATCACTGCTGACGGGGTGGCGGGGGCGCACTGGGCGGGGACCGCCATGCTCACCCAGTAGTTGTTCGCGGCGGCGTGGCCCCGGGCCATGACCTCGAAGATGGGGTCCTCCGAAAAGCTGGAGAACAGCACGCAATCCACGCCCAGGGACCGCTGTTCCAGCCACAACTCCGGGAAGTTCACCTCGATGCAGAGCAGGCACCCGAAACGGAACCCGTCGACCTCGAACGTGCACGTGTGGTCGCCCGGAGTGTAGTAGCCGCTTGTCTCGGAATGGGACAGCAAGCGCTTGTCGTAGCGGTCGGCCAGCTCGCCCCGGTCGTCGATCACCCAGAGGGAATTGTGGGGGCGGTGCCGGCCGGTCAAACGATGGTTTCCGCCCGCCACCACCCACACGCCCAGCTCCGCCGCCAGCGCCATCGTGTGGCGCAACTCGTCGGCGATCGGCTCCCAGTTCACCCGCCAGCCCGCGTAGTACGTCTTCGCCATGCCGGCGTAGCCGGACAGCGCGCCCTCGGAGAAGTGGACCAGGCGTGCCCCCTGCCCGGCGGCCCGGCGCATCGCGGCGCGGAGGGCTCTTCCGTTCGCCACGGGGTCCGTCGTGACCTCGGTCTGTGCGACGGCGATCCTCACCACGGCACCGTAACCAGCGGAGCGCATCGGCCGAAAGGTAGAGGCGCTCTTGGGGATTCCGTCCGAGGGTGGATGGTGGTGGGGGTGGGGCCGGGCGAAGCTGTTCCCAACGCGCCGGACCAGTATCGGGGGACCACAAATGACGACGGCACCGCTCGCACACACCGACGTTGTTGTGCTCGACTACCTGGCCGCTCTGTGGGCGCAGAGCGAGGACCTGGCGCCCGAGCTGCGCGACGAGCTCATGACGACCGTGGCCGACTACATCGCGGTGCGGCGGACGTCGCCCAGTGCGCCGCTCGAGGACCCGGCGGAGATCATTCGCCGGTTAGGGCCGCCGGAGGCCCTCGTGGCGGCGGTGCGCCGAGGTAGCGTGCCGGCCCACATCCGGCTGCCCGCCCTGGTCCCGCCTCCTCCGCCGGCCGCCACCGGCGGGGGAGCGGCTCCCCGGGGCGGGGCGGCGGAATACACCGCGGTCGGGCTCATGACCGTCGGTGCCGTGCTGATCCCGGTGGCCGGGCCGGTGGCGGGCATGCTGCTGGCCAGCGGATCGCCGCACTGGCAGCCGGCGCAGAAGGCCGCCGGCTGGGTGCTGACCGTCGGGGCGGGAGCGGCCGCGTTCGGCTTCGCCCTGTTCCTGGGCGTGGCCGGTGTCGGGGGCGCGGCGGCCCTCATGCTCCTCTATCTGATCCTGACCGGCGGGTCGGTGATCGCCGGGTGGCGCATGTACGACGCTCTCCGCCGGCCTTAAGAAACCAACCGGACCGCCCGGGCCACGCGGCGCGACTCGATGGCCAGCTCGCGCAGCATGCCGCCCAGTGTCACGTTGTATCCCATGAAGTACAGGCCGGGGCGGGCCGCCGGACCCCCGTGCACCAGCGGCACCCCGGTGTCGTCGAACAGGGCCGGGTCGTCGAAGAGCGTGGTCAGGCCCGTGCCGTATCCGGTGGCCGCGACCACGACATCCGGCTCGATGGTGGTGCCGTCGGCCAGCTGAACCCCGGACGAGGTGAAGGACTCGACCGCCGCGACCGGGCGGACGCGGCCGGCCAGCACGTCGCGGACGATGCCCACGTCCTGCAACGGGACGTACCTCTGGGTGCGCAGGCGGGTCTTGAGGCCCTCGGTGGGGCGCTCCATGCCGTACCGGCGAAGGTCTGGCACCTCCATGCGGGCCATGGTGGCCGCCATCGAGTTGAAGACCGGCTCGGGCAGGCCGCTCAGCAGCAGGCCGTTCATCTGGGCGGGCCAGCCCGCGGTGGCGCGGCGGACGATGTGAGGTGGCGTGCGGATGGCCAGGCTGACCGACGCGGCGCCGCCCTCGGCCAGGTCGGTGGCGATCTCGGCGCCGCTGTTGCCGGGGCCGACCACCAGCACCTTCTTGCCCCGGAAGGGCTCGGCGTTGCGGTAGGCGGCCGAGTGGATCAGGGTGCCGGTCCACGACGGCAGGCCCGGCCACTGCGGCACCACCGGCGTGTGCAGATATCCGGTGGCGACGATCAGCGTGCGTGTCGTCTGCTCCGAGCCGTCGGCCAACTGCAAGGACCAGCGCTCACCGCCCGGCTTGACCCGTTCGACAGTCGTGCCGGTGCGGACGTCAAGGGCAAAGCGTTCCCGGTACGCCTCCAGGTAGCGCACCAGGTCGTCACGGCGCACCCACCGGCCGTACTCGCGGGGGATCGGGAAGCCCGGCAAGCCGGACAGGCGGCGCACCGTGTGCAGGCGCAGCCGGTCGTAGCGGCCCCGCCAGCTGGTGGCCACCTCCGGGCCGCGCTCCAGCACGACGCTCTCCACGCCGTTCGCCTTGAGCTGGGCCGCCACGGCCAGGCCGGCAGCGCCGGCGCCGAGCACAGTCACGTTCGCCATGGGCAGCAGTGTGATCGATGGCTCGAACGCCCGGTGCGCGGGGGTGGCCCGGGCGGCGACTACCATGGCGGCGACGCCCACAAGGCCGAGTTCACCGCCGCTACGCAGCCCCACTGGAACCGGACATGACAAGCGACACCGACCTGACCGCCAGCCTGCGCCGGGCCGGGGTGGCCGACGTGCTCACCGACGCGGCGCACCGGTCGGCCTATTCGAGCGACGCCTCGCTGTACCGGGTGGTGCCGCGGGCGATCGTGCGGCCGCGGCACGACGAGGACGTCGCGGCGACCCTGCGGGTGTGCCGGGAGCTGGGCGTTCCGGTCACGGCCCGGGGCGCGGGCACGTCGGTGGCGGGCAACGCGATCGGCCCGGGTGTGGTGCTCGACTTCAGCCGGCACATGAACAAGGTGCTCGAGGTCGACCCCGAGACGCGGACCGCGCGGGTGCAGGCGGGAACGATCCAGGCCACGCTGCAGGCGGCGGCCAAGCCGTACGGGCTGCGGTTCGGGCCCGATCCGTCAACACATACCCGGTGCACGATCGGCGGGATGATCGGCAACAACTCGTGCGGCGCCCGGACGCTGGGCTACGGGCGTACGTCGGACAATGTCGTCGCTCTTCAGGCCCTGACGATCGACGGGGAACGGCTGGTCACCGGCACGGAGACGTCCGGCGCGGACAAGGTCGTCGAGGAGCTGCGGAACGTCATCGGGGCCAATCTGGCCACCGGGCGTACGGAGTTCGCGCGCTTCGGCCGCCAGGTGTCGGGCTACGCGGTCGAGCACCTGCTGCCCGAGAACGGCTTCAACCTGACCGAGTTCCTGGTCGGCAGCGAGGGGACGCTCGCGGTCATCACGGAGGCGACGGTACGGCTGGTGGCCGATCCGGCGTACCGGACGCTCGTGGTTCTGGGTTATCCCGATTTCGGCACGGCCGGTGACGTGATCCCGGAGATCCTCGGGTTCAAGCCGACGGCGTGCGAGGGCATCGACTCCCGCATCTGCGACGTGGTGCGCAGCCGCCGCGGTCCGGGTGCGGTGCCGCCACTGCCCGGTGGCACGGCCTGGCTCATGGTGGAGATCGCCGGAGAGGACCAGGACGAGGTCCGGGAGCGTACGGCGAGACTGGTCGCGGCCTCGGGGGCGGTCGACTCGCGGGTGGTCGAGGACACGGCCGAGGCGGCGCCGCTGTGGAAGATCCGTGAGGACGGGGCGGGACTGGCCGGCCGGGCGCCGAGCGGGCTGCCGGCCCACGCGGGCTGGGAGGACGCCGCCGTGCCGCCGGAGAAGATCGGCGCCTACCTGCGGGACTTCGATGTGCTGGTGGAGCGGCACGGGCTCAGCGCGATGCCGTACGGGCATCTCGGTGACGGCTGCGTGCACGTGCGCCTGGACTTCCCGCTGGACAAGCCGGGCGGGCCGGGGAAGTTCCGGGCCTTCCTGGAGGACGCGGCCGACCTGGTGGTGAGCTACGGCGGCTCGCTGTCGGGGGAGCACGGCGACGGGCGGGCCCGCAGCGAGCTGCTGACCCGGATGTACTCGCCGGCGGCGATCGACCTGTTCCGGCGGATCAAGCACACGTTCGACCCGGGCAACCTGCTGAACCCCGGCAACCTGGTCGATCCGGACCCGGTCGACGCGAACATCCGGGTGTCGCAGGCGCGGCCGGTGACGGTGCCGCTGGCACTGGCCTACCACGCCGACGGCGGCGACTTCAATCAGGCCGTGCACCGCTGCACGGGCGTGGGCAAGTGCCGCGCCGACACCACCGTGCTGGGCGGGGTGATGTGCCCGTCGTACCTGGCCACCAAGAACGAGAAGGACTCGACGCGGGGCCGGGCGCGCGTGCTGCAGGAGATGCTGGACGGCGATCTCGCGCCCGATTGGCGGTCCGAGGCCGTACACGATGCGCTTGATCTTTGTCTGTCCTGCAAGGGTTGTGCGTCGGACTGCCCGACCGGGATCGACATGGCGGCGTACAAGTCCGAGGTCTTGCATCAGAGTTACCAGGGGCGGGCGCGGCCGCGGTCGCACTACTCGCTCGGGTGGCTGCCCCGGTGGTCCCGGCTGGCGTCGAGGATGCCCGCTCTGGCGAACCTGATGACCTCTCTGCCCGGTATCCGGGGGCTCGCGTTGTATCTCGCGGGTGTGGACAAGCGGCGGTCGATCCCGACATTTGCCAAGTCCACGTTCCGTGCCTCTTACAAGCCGAAAAATTCGGGCAAACCGGTGGTGCTGTTTGTGGACAGCTTCACCGATCACTTCTCGCCGGAGATCGCTCAGGCGGCCGTGGACGTGCTAGAAGACGCCGGGTACGCGCCGCGGGTGACCAGCCGGAAAGCCTGCTGCGGTCTGACGTGGATCTCGACCGGGCAGCTCGACGCGGCGCGGCGGATCCTCGGCAAGACGGTGGACGAGCTGCACGAGTCGGTGAAGCAGGGCATTCCGGTGGTCGGGCTCGAGCCCTCGTGCACCGGCGTGCTGCGGCAGGACGCGGTCGAGCTGGTCGACAACGACAAGGCCCGCGATGTGGCGGCGGCGACGAAGACCGTGGCCGAGCTGCTGGCCGAGACCGAGGGCTACGAGCCGCCGTCGCTGGACGGGGTGCGGGTCATCGCGCAGCCGCACTGCCACCACCACGCGGTGATGGGCTGGGACGCCGACGCCAAGCTGCTGAAGAAGGCCGGTGCGACGGTCAAGCGGCTTGGCGGCTGCTGCGGCCTGGCCGGCAACTTCGGCGTCGAGCGCGGCCATTACGAGGTGTCGGTGCAGGTGGCCGAGCAGCAGCTGCTGCCCGCCCTGGACAAGGCCGAGGAGGGCGACATCTTCCTGGCCGACGGCTTCTCCTGCCGCACGCAGGCGGCCGACCTGGCCGACACCCCGGGCAAGCACCTGGTGCAGCTGCTCCAGGAGCACAAGCGCTGACCGCTTTCGAAATCCTCGCCCTGCTCGGGGGCGGGCTGCTCGCCGGCACGATCAACGCCGTGGCCGGCGGCGGCTCGCTGATCACGTTCCCGCTGCTGGTCGCGCTCGGCCTGCCCGGCGTGGCGGCCAACGTCAGCAACGCGCTGTCGGTGGCGCCCGGTTATGCGGCCAGCGCGGTCGCCGGGCGTCCCGACCTCGTGGGCCAGGGCCGCCGGATCGTGTCGATCATCCCGGCGATCGTCGTGGGCACGCTGTGCGGCAGCTCCCTGCTGCTGTTCACGCCGCGCTCGGTGTTCGACTTCGTGGTGCCGTTCCTGCTGCTGGCGGCGGCCGCCATGATGGCCTTCCAGAAACAGCTGCGCTCGCTGGCCGGCCGGCCCCGGGCCAACCCGGTGGGCTTCGTGCAGGTCGCGGTCTTCTTGTGCGGGCTGTACGGCGGCTATTTCAACGCGGCGATGGGACTGCTCCTCATCGCCGCGCTGTCGCTCGTGCTCGACGAGACGCTGCGCCGGATCAGCGCGCTCAAGAACGTCTTCTCGGCCGTGGTCGGCGTGACCACCGTGCTCACCTACAGCGTCTTCGGCCCGGTCGACTGGGCCGTCGTCGCCGTCCTGGCCCCGGCCACCGTCCTGGGCGGCGTCGCCGGGGCCCGGATCGCCCAGCGCCTACCGGCCGAGGCCCTGCGGTGGACCATCGTGGTCTTCGCGACGGCCGTGGCCGGCACCCTGCTGGCCGTCTGAGTCCTCGCCGGCCGGGCGCATGGCCCGGCTCAGCTGGTCGGTGGCCGCGCCCAGGGCCGTGGTCAGCCGGTCCTCGAGCAGGCTGGGCCGGTAACGTTCGACGGCCTCACCCGCGTCGCCCAGCACCAGGCTCCGCACGGCCGGCGCCGGCAGCAGCCCCTCGAAGATCACGCCCTCGCCGTCGGCCGAGGCGAACCGCGGGGCGATCGGACCGGTGAGGCCGTGCCGGCCGCGCTCGTCGGCGATCTCGGCCCACGCCCGCACGACGTGCCGCCGAGAGTCGGCCGCCGCGTCCTCGACCGCCGCGTGGAAGTCCTGCCAGGCCGTGGTGTGCTCGGCCAGCTCGTCGCGGGCACCCTTCTCCAGCCGGGTCAGGTCCTCGCCGCTGCGGGCCAGCCCCACCCGCGACTCGGTGTCGCGGTCCTTGAACGGGTTGTGGGCGCTGGCCTTGAACGCGATGGCCGACACGGTCAACAGCACCAGCAGCGCGGCCAGCGGTGCGCGGAGCCGGTCGTCGATCAGGCCGTCGCCGCGCAGCCAGGCCCACGCGCCGAGCACGCCGACCAGGGCCAGCAGAAAGGTGACGGGCAGCGGCCAGCTCGGCCACGGCAGGTCGCCCGGCCGCCGGGTCTCCACCGACGGCCGCCACCGCAGGAAGGTCCGGGACAGCACGACCCGCCAGTCGAGCCGGCCCCGGGTGGGGCGCCGCTCGGCCCGGTTGCGGTGGCGCAGCAACGGAACGGCCAGCCAGCTGCCGGCCAGGATCAGCGCCATGGCGATGCCGAAGCCCGGGATGTACGAGATGGCGGTGTGCCACCACGGCGCGTCCACCGGCACGTCGAGGGCGGTCTGGAACGTGCTCGCGAAGAAGGCGGTGTCGTAGGCCGCGCTGATCAGGATCAGCGGCCAGACCAGCCACCAGCTCAGCCAGCGGGGCCGGGCCCGCCGGTCCTCGGCCCCGTCACCGGCGTGCCGGTCGAGCACCCGGCGCCGGGACCGCCCGGCCTCGCCGTGCCGGTGCTCGGCCGCGTACTCCTCCACCCGCCGCACGGCGGTCCCACCCCGGTGCCAGGCGGTGACCAGGCGCCGGTGTGCCTCGCGGATGCCGTCGCGGGCGGCCACGATGGCCGCCTCGGCCTCCATGGTGGCCCGGGTCAGCCGGGCCGATTCGGCGTAGGAGAGCTCGTTGCGGTCGTACGGCTCCTGCCTGTTCCCGGCCGGCATCAGCGGAAGGACCGGCGGGAAGCCGGCGCCGCACGGCGTGCTCGGATAGCGGCGGCCGTTCGAGGTCTCGCCGGGTCGCGTCATCTCGGTCATCAGGCCGGCCCGTCCTTCACCTTCATCGTGATCTCGACCCGCCGGTCCCGTTGCAGGCACGGCTCGTTCCACGACCCGTCCGGCCGCTTCCCGGTGGTGCACAGTGGATCGGCTTCGCCCTTGCCCTCGCTGGTGACGCCGGGCATCCCGGCCGCGCGGAGCACGGCCGAGACGCGGGCGGCCCGGCGCTGCGACAGGTCGAGGTTGTGCTCGGCGCTGCCCCGGGTGTCGGTGTGCCCGGCGACGTGGACCGCGACCGGGTTCCGCCGGCGCAGCTCCCCGGCCAGGGCTCGCAGCCGGGCCTCGGCGCCGTCGCTCAGCTCGGCCGAGTCGAGGGCGAACAACTCCTCCGAGGAGAGGTTGAAGACGGGGCCGGGCGAGATCGGGGGCGGGCCGTCGTCGGCCACGAAGGTGACGGCCGGGTCGGTGCGGGCCGGCTCGGCGGCGCCGCCGCCGCGGGCGACCGGTGCGGTGGAGACCTCGCAGGAGAGGGCCTGGGCGGCCAGGCACGTACGCTGCCACAGGCGCTGGAGGAACTCGACGGTGCCCGTGGTGGGCGGGGGAACGCCGTCGGCGGGCTGCCCGACGCCGAGCATCACGAGGTTCTTGCCGGCCAGCGCGGACGGCCAGCCGTCGCGGCCCGGGCAGCGGCCGACCAGGTCGTCGATCCAGCGGGCCTTGCCGGCCGACGGCGAGAGCAGGCTCAGGCAGCCGGTGGTGCCGATCCCGTCGGTGGCGAGGACGACCGTTCCCGGGCCCGCCTTCGCCGCGACGTTCATCGCGCCACCGATGTCGGATCTGTCGGTCCCGGCGTCCCGGGCGGCGGCCCGCTGGGCGGCGGCGGTCAGGCATTTCTTGAAGGTGGCCCGCTGCTTCTTCCGGTTCTCCTCGCGGTGGGCGTCCGAGCGGGTCAGGTGGTTCTGCAGCGCCCACCTGACCGTGGAGGCCGAGCCGTCGAACGAGCCGATCGACACGAGGTCGCCCCGGCCGATCGCCTCGTCGAGCCGGCCGTCGAGGGCGGCGGCGTAGTCGGGAGCGGTCCGCCCGACCCGGGCCGACCCGCTGACGTCGACCAGGACGGTCGTGACTCCAGCCTGCCCCGCGTCCCGCCCGGTCATGCCGTCGCAGACGTCCGGCCCCGCTCCGCACGCGGCGGCCAGGCCGCCGAGGAGGGGAAGGAGGGCGAGAGTGAGCGCTCCGGCCCGGGTCATCGGGCCGGCTCCGGTGGCTCCATGTCCATCACCTCGCGGATGAAGGCGCTGTCCTGGACCTCCATCTGGCGCTGGTAGGCCGCGACCGCCGTGGCGTACAGCTCGGCGATCTCGTACATGCCGAGCTGGCCGTGGTCCTTGGCCGCCTCGCCGAGCACGTCGACAAGCTCGCGGGCGGAGAGGCGGCGGCGGTCGGCCAGCCGGCCCAGCTCGGCCGAGAAGTGCGGGTCGGCCAGCGCGGTGGCGCTCAGCTTGACCGGGCTCACGCCCAGGTCGGTCAGCAGCCCGGACCACTTGCCGGTGAGCTCGCGGGCCAGCACCACCCGCTGCCGGGCCAGCACCGCCTCGCTGTCGGCGTTCACCTCGCGCAGCACGAACTGCGTGAGATGCTCGCGGACGCGCGGATCCGGGGTGACCCGGAAGTACGACGTGCAGCGGACCTGGCCGTTGTCGGTGCTGTAGCAGATGGTGCCCAGGTCCTGCTGGATCGCCCGTTCGGCGTCGGCCGCCTCGTGCGGTCCGTAGGCGCGGGCGATCTGCCAGATCCGGCGCCGGTGCGTGTCCCGGACACTGGACTGATATTTGCCGGCCTGCCGGACCACGGCCTCGTACAGCACGTTGTCGCCGGTCCACTCGGTCTCGACGCTGACCTGGAACTCGTGCACGTCGCCCCGGCACAGCGCGGAGAGGGCGAAGGGCTGGTCCGGGGGACGGTAGCTGATCGGCTCGGGCGCGGGCTCCCGCCGGCGGCGGAACAGGTCCCGGAAACGCTGGAAGAACGACTTGCTCATGCGGGGTCTCCAAGGGAGTCGTAGAGCCGGGCGGCGGTGGCGCAGTCCCGCCGCCACCGCCGGAGGTAGAAGTGGCCCCGGTCCTTGAGGGAGGAGGCGAGGATCAGGCGGCCGAGCTCCACGACCCGGTCCGCGAAGTCGGTGTCCGCGTCGGCGCACTGGAGCCAGATCCGCAGCTCGCTCCAGGCCCGGCGCATCGTCGTCGGCCCGGCCAGCGCGCCCCGCCAGAGGCCGGCCAGGCCGTCCGGTTCCATGTCGGCCAGCAGGATCGGCCACTGCTGCCGGGGCGCCGGCGCCGGATGGCGGGCCAGCAGGATCAGCGAGCGGGCGGCGTGCACGCGCAGCCGGTACAGCTCGTCGGCGTTCCAGCTGACCAGCGCGGCGCGGGTGGGCTCGGGCGCGGCGATGTAGAGGAACTTCATGGCGTACGCCACGGAGGCGCTCCCGTTGAGGTCGTCGCGGCCGGCCAGCAGGCGCAGGTCGGCCAGCGCGTCCTCCGGCAGGGCGGCGCCGAGCGAGGTGCCGTAGGCGCGGGCGGCCGCGTCGTGCAGCTGCGGGTTGCGGCTGCGCGCCCAGTCGCGCACCAGCGCGCGCACCAGCCAGAGCAGGCGCCCGTCACCGGCCAGCGCGTCCAGGGCCCAGGCGGCCGCCTGCCGCTGGACACCGCTGCCCGAGCGCGCCCACGGCTTGATCAGATAGCGCCAGACCTCGTCGAAGTCGCGGACGGCGAGCGCGCCCGCCGTGTAGGCGGCCCGCCGCCGGATGGCCGGGCGGCCGTCGTCGACCAGTTGGTGCAGCCAGAACAGCAGCGGCACCCGGACCGTGTCGAAGTCGTTCCACACCACGTCGAGCACCTCGGGCGCGAAGCCGGGGTCGAGGAAGTGCGCCCGGCGCGGGCTGTCGGTGGCCTCGAGCCGGGTCAGCACGGTACCGTCGTGCAGGCGCAGCATGCGGTCGACGTCGGCGTCGAACACGGCCCGCGGCCGGTCGGCGCCGCCGCCGGCCAGGTGGTCCAGGATGTCGAGCAGCACCTGCCCGGCCTCGAACACGTCGGCCAGGGGCTGCCCGTCGAACGCGGCGTGCGCGATCTGCACGGCCTGCCGGCGCGGTGTGGCCGGTGTGGCCTCCGCGTCGCCCTCGCCCTTGACCAGGCGGGCCGCCAGCTCCCGGACCTTGGCCCGGATCCGGTTGAGGGCGCGGTCCAGGTCGTCCTCGCCGGTGCCGTTCCAGCCGGCCAGGGCGCGGGCCAGGTCGGCCACCGCGCCGGGCAGCGGATCGGCGGTGAGCCGCTCCTGAACCTTGTCCGTCTTGCGGCACAGGCGGACGAAGTCGTCCGGGTCGGCGCCGGGCACCGTCTCGCCCCGCTCGCGGCGGTCCCGCAGCTCGCGCAGCAGGTGCGTGCGGAGGACCTCGTCCGGCGGGGCCGGCTCCATTTGGGCGTCGTACGGGTGCAGGGGCTGCTCGGCGGTGGCGCCCGGCTCGCCGAGCACGACGATGAACGCGTCCGCCTTCTCGGCCATGCTCGCGAGCGCGGCCAGGGTGGCCGGGGCCACCGGGCCCGGCGCGGCCAGCTCGAGGACGACGCCGAAGCCGTGGCAGTCGGCGAGCAGGTCGTTCTCGCCGGCCAGCGCGGTCAGCGGCACGTCGGTCTGGCTCACCTGGAGGCCGCAGATCCGGTCGTCGCCGGCGGTGAGCCGCAGCAGCATCTCGGCGAACAGGCGGCGGCCGCTGCCGGCCGGGCCGCAGAGATAGAGCAGCCGCTCCTCGGTCAGTGTCCGGTAGCAGGACTGGTGGTTGGCCGGCGCGACGAAGATGTCGAGGGCGCGCGCGACCCACTCCGGGCCGCGCTGGTAGCGCAGGATCGCGATCTCGCGGCCGTTGCGCAGGTTGTAGACGAAGGTGCGGGCGTTGTCGCCGATGGTGGTGTAGCCGCCGTCGATCTTCGCCTGGTAGCCGCGGTCCGGTCCGAGGTCGGCCCCGCCGGCGTCGCCGCCCCAGCTGTCGTCGGGCTTGGCCGGTCCCGTCGCGGCCGTGCCGCCCGGATTGACGAAGTCGTCGTAGCCCTTCCTGGTGCTGTCGTTCTCCGGCGCGCGGGAGGCCGCCTCGGGCTGGGGCTGCGGCTGGGGCTGGGGCTGCGGCTCCGATGGCGATGCCGCGGGCTCCGGTGCCGGTGCCTCGTCCGGTGGTGGCGGAGGCGGTGTCTCGTCATTCATGCCGGCCCACCCACATCTGGCCGTGGTCGCCGATCTGGACGCCCGACGAGCGGTCCACGCGGACGTCGAACTTCGAGGCGGCCGCCGGGGAGGGCGACGGGGCCGAAGGACGGGCCGCGGTGGCGCCCACGTGGGGCGGGTAGGAATGCGGCACGTACAGCCAGGCCAGGACGTTGACGCCGTTGACGTCGACGGTCACGCCGCGGAACTGGCGGGGCTGCAAGCCCTTGGCGCCGTGCGGGACCACGCGCTGGTAGAGGTCGTCGGCGACCACGGCCACCAGTGGGGCGTCTGGCAGGGACCGGGTCGCCTCGCGGGCGGCCGGGGAGTTCTGCAGGCGGGCGGCCAGCACCAGGGGGTCGCCGCCGCGCGGGACGCCGTCCTCGATCAGCACGTCGCCGCCGGCCAGGCCGAAGCGCAGGCGCAGCCGGTGGTCCTCGTGCTTGTTGCGGTTGTAGGCCGTCACGCCCTCGTACATCTCGTTCAGGAAGTTCCCGAGCAGCCAGGCGGCCGGGATCGCGGCCGGTGCGACGGTGACCTCGCCGTCGCCCTGGCTGTCGCGGATCCACCCGGCCGGCGCGGGCGATTCCCCGATGGCCTCGCCGATCAGCGCGCGGGCCGCGCCGTTGAGCTCGGCGTGCCGGGTGTAGCCCCCGCCGCTCGACGCGACGACGTCGCAGTTGGACACGATTCCGGGGACGGGCAGGGTACGAGTCATCGATATCCACCTTGATCAGTAAAGAAGTGTTCTCCACTGTGAGTGACCGATTCCGGGGCCGCCAACTGATCTACATCAGGCGACGCATAGTTGTGCGGGCGCCGGCCGCCGCGGCCAGGTTGTTGAGGTCGAGGACCACGATTTCCCGATATTCCGTACGGACACAGTCGCGGCCGGCCAGCTTTCGCAGGGCCCGGTGGACCGAGACGGTCGAGGCGCCGATCATCTGCCCGAGCTCGCGCTGGGTACGGCGTACGACGGGAACGCCGTTGTGATCGTCACCCTGCGTGGCCAGGAGGTAGAGGGCCGCGGCCAGGCGTGACTCGACGTCGGAGCCGATCTCGACCTGCCGGTGGTCGGCGGCGCGCAGACGGTCGATCAGGGTGCGGGTCAGATGGCGGTAGGCGCCGGGGAACTCCCGCAGATAGCGGTCGAAGGAGGCCGCGGGCAGGCTGTGCGTGATGACCGGACCGGCCGCGACGACCGAGGCCGAGCGGTGCCGTCCGTCGACGTACGCCATCTCGCCGAGCACGTCGCCCGGCACCCGCACGGCGATGCGCTGCGGGCGCTGCCGGCGGTCGAGCATGAAGATCTCGACCCGGCCGTGCAGCACCACGAAGACGTCGCGGCCGCGGTCCTGCTGGCGCAGCAGGTAGCTGCCGTTGCGGAAGTCACGGCGCTGGCCCAGGCGGAACAGCCCCATGCGCTCCTGGTCGGACAGCCCGGCCAGGAAGGTGCCGTCGTGGTACTTCTGGCGACCTTCCACGTCGGCCCCCTCAGCTCGTCGCGGTCGTCACCCCGTGCCCACTTTCCTACGTGTGCCGGTGCCGGAATGCATCGGCCGATCAGATACGCATAGTGTCGGTGACGTAACCTGGCGTGTTTTTTCGTAAGATCATCGAATGGGTGGGCGGGACGTCCGGTACGCCGTGCTGGGTCTCGTGCCGACGGCGGTGGCGCTGCTCGTGGCGGCCGCGGTGCTCGACGGGCTGGCGTTCTCGTCGTCCTGGCTGGCCCTGCTGATCGCCACACTGCTCGGCCTCGTGGACGCGGTGGTCCTGCCGGTGCTGCGGGTGCTGGCCGGGCGGGTGGGCGCGGTGATCTCGCTGCTGCTGGGGATCGCGGCCCAGATCGCCGTGGTGGAGGCGGCCCTGGTGGTGGTGCCCGGGGTGACGGTCGCGGGCTGGGGAACGGCCGCCTGGACCCTGCTGATCGTGTCGGTCGTGCTGGCGGTGACGCGGTGGCTGCTCGGGGTCAACGACAGCTCCTACCTGGTCGCCGACCTGATCCACCGGGGACGGGTGCGCCGCCGGCCGGCCGAGAGCGGCGGCGCCGAGGGCGTGGTCATCGTGCAGATCGACGGGCTGCCCTTCCCGGTGCTGGAGGTGGGCACGGCGGCCGGGACGCTGCCCACGCTGTCGCGGTGGATCCGCTCCGGAACGCACGACGCGGTGCGCTGGTGGGCCCGGGTGCCCTCGACCACCCCGGCCAGCCAGGCCGGGCTCCTGCACGGCACCAACGACGGCATTCCCGCCTTCCGGTGGTACGACAAGGAAGCCGGCCGCTTGTTCGTGGCCAACCGGCCGGCCGACGCGGCGGCGATCGAGGCCCGGCTCTCCGACGGCCGCGGGCTGCTGTCCGAGGGCGGCGTCAGCATCTCGAACATGTTCAGCGGCGACGCGCCGACCGCGCACGTGGTGATGAGCCGGGCCGGCAGCAGCTTCGGCCTGGGACCGGGCAAGGCCTACGTACGCTTCTTCGCCAGCCCGTTCGTGCTGGTGCGGGCCCTGGTGCGGACGATCGGGGAGATGGTCAAGGAGCTCTACCAGGGCCGCCAGCAGCGCCTGCGCGGCATCGAGCCGCGGGTGTCGCGGCACGGGTCGTACGTCGCCCTGCGCGGCCTGACGAACGTGCTGCTCCGCGATCTGAACGTGGCGCTGGTGGCCGAGCACATGATGGCGGCGGCGCCGGTCATCTTCGTGGACTTCGTCGACTACGACGAGATCGCCCACCACGCCGGGGTGCTGCGCCCCGAGTCGCTGGCCGCCCTGGCCGGGCTCGACGGGGTGCTGTCGACGCTGGAACGGGTGGCGGCCGCGGCGCCCCGGCCGTACCGGTTCGTGGTGCTCTCCGACCACGGCCAGAGCCAGGGCGCCACGTTCCGGCAGCTCAGCGGACGGGCCCTGGAGGACGCGGTGCGGGAGCACACGGGCGCGTCGCGGGTGTCGACGCTGGCCGACACCCGGGACGCGGAGACGTGGGGGCCGCTCAACGCGATGCTCACCGAGGTGCTGGGCAAATCGAAGCTCGGGCCCAACCCCGGCCACGGCGCGGCCCCCGACGGCGACCGGCCCGAGCTGGTCGTGGTCGGATCGGGCAACCTGGGGCTGGTCTGGTTCCCGCGGCGGCCGGGCCGGGTGCCGGTCGAGGAGCTGGGGCGGCTCTTCCCGGGCCTGATCCCCGGTCTGCTCGGCGAGCCGGGCATCGGGTTCCTGGTCGTGGACAGTGCCCGCGGGCCGCTGGCGGTCGGCCGTGACGGCGTACACGTGCTCCGCGAGGGTCTGATCGAGGGAACCGATCCCCTGGAGCCGTTCGGGCCCAGGGCGGCGCGGGACCTGGCGCGCGTGGCGGCGATGCACAACGCGCCGGACCTCTATGTGCACTCGACCCTCGACGAGCGCACCCGCGAGGTGCACGCCTTCGAGGAGCTGGTGGGATGTCACGGCGGCCTCGGCGGCTGGCAGAACGAGGCGGTGCTGGTGCATCCGGCGGACTGGCCGCTGAAGCTGGAGCCGGGCGAGACCATGCTCTACGGGGCGGACGCCGTCCACCGGCAACTGGTCCGCTGGCTCGAGGACTGCGGGGCGCGGAAGTCGCTTCGCTGACCGAGCGCTGCGATCAAGGGCGTGGGTGCATACGCTTCGGTGGGGGTGGCCGCCGTGACGAGAATCTACTACCGGGGCCCGGATGCCGTCGTCACGAGCGACCACATCGTCTGGCTGACCGAGCCGGTGCGCACGTTCCCGCGCCGCGAGCTGCGCGAGCTCGGCGTGGTCCGCGCGGCCCCGCCACCGGCGAGCGCCGGCGCCCGCGTGCTGGCCGGGGCGAGCGTGCTGGTGGCGGTGGTGGCACTGGGCGCGGCGGCATACTCCGGCCGCACCCCGATGTGGATCACGGCAGCGGTCGTCGACGTGCTGGCGATCGTCGGCGTCTGGAGCGCGCTGGGCCGCCGCACCCGCACGTGGGAGATCCACGCCAAACATCACGGCGCCGAGGTCGTGGTCTACGCGAGCCGCGACGACCGCGTCTTCCACCAGGTGCAGCGAGCGATCCGCCGCTCGATCGAGATGGCCGGCGACGGCCGCCAGCCGCCCTGACGCCGGGCGCCTGGCCGAGGACTCACAAGGGGGGCCCGACCGGCGCCCGCGACAGGAACGCACGGATGAACGTGCCCACCTCGCGGGAACCGGGCAAGGTTCCCGCTCGTTGACTCACGACGGTCGGTGTCGCGGTGCCGGGGAACGTGGCGGCCGCGTCGTACACGAGACCATCTCCCGAACCGTCAGAGGTCGTGACCACACCTTCGTGAACGCGGAAGCTCTGTGGCGTCGGCTGACCCACCCCTATCACGGTGGTGACCTCCGTTCCCGCGGCGGCCAGAACGGCGCTGCTCTCCTGGATGTCGGGCCGGCGCCGGAACGCGTCAGCGGCGAGCTCCCCATCACCGCCGATGGCCATCACGTCCACGACGGTCAGCTTGCGGGCCTCTCCCGCGGTCTCGACGCAGCGATAGGCCGGCAACATGTCGTACATGGCCGGCATCGACTGGTAGAGCTGCCGCAAGGCAGCACGGCCGGAGTCACCATGCCGGTTCAGCGAGGTCACGGCGGTCACGGCACCGTAGAACGGTGTGCCGATGGCCAGGAATCGCCGCACCAGGGGCGCGCCGTCGAGCGCGGTCAGATAATTCAAGGCGACCAGCCCGCCGAAGGAGTGCGCGACGATGGTCAGCTTCGCCCCGGGACCACCTGACGGGTGGGCGTGCCAGCGCGCAAGATGACTCTCGGCCACCGAATGGAGCCGTTTCGCATTGTGGGCCGCGGACAGGCGCCAGTCATAGGCGAACGCGAGAAGGGCGTCGGGATGGGCCACGCTCGAACCCATTTCAGCGAGCAACTTGCTGTACGGGTCCAGGTTGAGCAGACCGGGAAGAACCACACTCGACCGGATCAGGCGGGTGGCCCTGATCCGGCCGGAGTCCCCGGCCCTGTCCTCGTCGGTGACGAGCAGCTGTTGGAGTGAACCCCTCGCGACGCGAAGGGCGTTGGCGGCCGGAGAGCCCCACAACGTTCGTCCACTCGAAATTTCCACGAGCTCGCTACCGCCGATCCCCGGAATGAACACCACCGCGTCCCGTGAGGTGTCGGGGTACGCGTGTCGCCGGCCCCAGCCTTTCGGGCCGCCACCGGATTTCAGGCGCAAGGCGGCGGCTTCGCTGCTCGCCGCCGCCGCATCGCTCGACCGGCCCGACGCCGTGAACAAGATTTCGACATGTTCCAACTCGCCGGCCAGCGCCGTTGAATTGTTGATTTTCCGGTACAGTCCGACCGCTTCGGTACTCAGCGTCAGCGCTTCCTGCACCTGGCCGGCTCGAGTCCGCAATCGCGAAAGGTTACTCAATGCCGAGGCCAGACCGGCGACATGGCCGCTCCCTTTGAGGTCCACGGCACGGCGTTGCTCCGCGACAGCCTCTTCGCCGAGACGAAGCGCCTCCTCCGTACGACCCGCTGCCCCCAGACGGCGAGAGTAATCGGTCAGCGCCCAGGCAAGTGCGGGAGAATAGACGCCGGGATCCGCGTGGCTCAGATCGCGATAGATGACAATTGCTTCCTCGCTGGCCCGTATCGCATCTGCCAGCCGGCCCGCCGTTTCCAGGCTTCGGGACAATTTGGTCAAGCTCACCGCCAGGCGGGGAAGGTACGCCTCGGGATCTTCGTCGGCCAGCTCGCGATGGATGGAGACCACTTCGAGGCTGTCGTTGAGCGCGTCAGCGGGGCGCCGGACCGCGACCAGTAGCTTGGACCGAGTGTTCAAGGCCGCGGCGAGTTCGCGACGGGAGAAGCGGAGAAGGCGGTACAGCGAGACGGCTTCTTCGCTTATGACGAGCGCCTCTTCATATCGGCTCACCGCGGTCAGCAACTGCGACTGCTCGTCCAGGGTTGCGGCGAGGAGGCTGCGGTTCAGATCGCTTTGACTTTGCTGGAACAAGTGGCGTCGCCAGCCGACAGCCTCGGCGTTCGCCACAATCCCCTCGGAGTAGCGGCCCGTTGCCGCCAAGTACCGCGAGAGGTCCGTCAGCGCGCCGGCGAGTTCGGCGGGATCAGCCTCACTCAGTTCTCGGCGCAGACTGACGGCTTCCTCGCCGGCGGTGACCGCTTCGCGGTGTCGACCATCCGCCGCTAGAGCACCACCGAGCGCGTCAAGGCTTTTCACCAGTTGCGGGAGAGCGGCTTTGCGATCGGCGAGCACCCTCGTCCGCTGAAGATCGACAGTCTCTTGAAGATCCTGTAATCCAAGATCCTCCGGAAGCTTCGACGTGCCTGGAGGGATTTCATCGATCGGCGGGAACCGAACCGAATAATCGATCTTCGCCAAGGCGATCCGGGCCGTGCCGCTCCACGAACCGTAGAAGGCCATGAGCTCCTTGAGCTCGTTCATCATCGGATCCCCGGCATCTTCCGTGGCCGACTCGGGAACCGAGAGCAACTGGCCGGACAGCAGCCCCAAGTCGACAGGAACGTCGCTGATGACGGCAATCAGGCTGAACGGCAAAACCCGTCCGTCATTCAACAAATGCGAAAGCCTGTCCTTCGCCGCCGTAAAAGAGAACTTCCACAACAACGTGTGCCGTGATGCCTCTGCCACGAGGACGCCCTGGGGCGAGGAGCGGTGGGTCAGTGTGACCTGCAACGACGGGTCGATCTCGAGGATTGACGCATACAGCTCTTCGCCGTTGTTGTCGAGGGCGGCATACATCCCTATTTCAGCTTCGTTGTCCAGGGACGGCTGCACGAGGGCGCCTGAAAGCGGAGCATCCTTCCCTTGGATCCCCCATTCGATGTTCAGGCCGGGAAAGAGGTGGCCGAAATGGATCGCTGGCGGCCGGGGCGCTCCGGTGGCCTCTCGCGCGGAGCGGACGGCCTCCGGGTCGCTTCCGGGGAGGAGTTCGAGGGTGGTGAGGACAGCGTGGGCGGCCGGGTCACCCGAGCGCAGGCGTTCGGCGGCGTCCGCGATCTCGTCGTCCAAGGTGACGTCGGGCGCGGGCTGGGCCGAGAGGCGACCGCGCATCGCGACGATCCAGTCCGATGACAGCTCGACGGACGCGGCGCCGTCGGCCTGGATGCCGTCGAGCCAGCTGACGGCCGCGGCCGGGTCGAGGATGCCGGCGACCGTGAGCTGCTGGGCCTGGGCCAGATAGGGATGACCGGCCCAGACGCCGGGCTGGTCGCCGTAGCGCTCGAGGAGCAGCGCCACCTGCTCCACCCGCTCGGTGCCGTAACGGGTGCGGAGACTGACGAGCAGGGAGCGGCGCAGATCCTCGTCGATCTCGTAGAGCTCGCCGCCCAGCTCGCGGAAGAGCGGCGATGCGAGCAGGTCGGCCTCGACCGTCCAGGGCAGGTCGTTCGGTGGGTCCACGAAGAAGTTGATGCGCAGAAGGTTGAGGAACGCCGGATCGATCACGACCGGCAGGGCGGCGTGGCAGGCAAGCTCGATGGCGCCGGGAGGCAGGCTCCGGCGGGCCTCGGTGAGGCGGGTGGCGGCCTGGGCGCCGGCGCCGGGGCTCACAGCGGCGCCGCCACGGACACCGGCCGCCCCCGCAGCACGTCGACCGCCGCGTACATGCCGTCACGATCCAGCGCGTACATGGGAATGTGGCGGGCGATCTGCGCGGCCGACGTCTCGGTCCAGCGGTCGGCGCGGAGCGGGTTCAGCCAGCAGACGCGCGCACGCCGCGCCGCGACCGCCAGCCCCAGCGCCACCGCGTCGAAGACGCGCGTGGCGACCAGTGAGCCGCGCTGCGCGCCGGCATCGCTGACGATGACGACGCTGGTGCCCGCGGCCAAGGAGTCCAGCACCTTGCGCGCCGGCTGTCTCCGGGTGAGGTCCGGGTCTTCGTAGATCCAGCCCTTCGCCAGCGGCGGAATGCGGTCGATGATGGTGTCGAGCTCGACGGCGAGCGGATCGGTGAGGTCGGCCATGAGACTCCGGTCCGGGCTGCGGCCCAGCGAGTTCCGGAAATAGCCGATGGAGATCGAGTCCAGGCGGGCGGCCCGGACGATCGACCGGATCACGTGGTCGACGAGGCCGTGGAACGGCGTCATGGAGCCCTGCCGGTCGACCAGCAGGAACAGCCGGGCGCTGTTGACGCGGCGTGGCATGAGGACCGGAGCGGTCACCACCCCGGTCGTGGCGTATCGGGAGACCGTCGCCTCCACGTCGAGCTCGACGCGAGGGCCGTGCCGGGTCGGGCGGCGCAGGCGGCGCCAGGCTTGGGCGATCTCGCGCTCCGACATCGGATATTGCGGGCGGGTCACCAGGAACGGAGCGGACCGCCCCGAGCGGGGCGGCTCGGCTCCGCCTCCACGCAGCGCCGGCCGGGTGATGTCGAGCTCCGCGCTGCCGGGGCCGGCAGCCGGCTCGGGTTCCTCGTCGGCACGCGGCTGCATAGGAGGCTCGGCCGTCACGGGACTGCCGTCGGCCACCGGCTCCGGCCGCTGCAGCGACCAGTCCGGCGGAGCCACCAGGTGCAGCGTCGACGTGATGATCTCGGCGTCCCGGCGTGACGTGGCCCAGAGGGCCACGCACAGCGCGCCCAGCGCCTCGGTCGAGTGGAGTCCGTGACCGGCGGCCAGCGCCGTTCGCAGGGTGACGCAGTCGTCGACGCCGAGCGGGAGGCCGCGCCGTCGCAGCCGGGCGATGAGGTCACGGGCGAAGTGCGGCATCGGCTCGGTCGTCACGGACGGTTCCGTTTCTCCACCCGCACCTGGTCGTCGTAGTTCTTGACCAGGGAGCCCAGGTTCGGCAGGCCGGCGACCCGATCGGCCGTGACGTCGTCGCGGCGCATGCACTCGACCCAGTCGAGAAGTTCGCTGAGGCCTGGCTTGTACGTCAGGTCGAGCTTGCGGAGTTCGAGGAGCGTCTCGATGGCGTTGTCGCGGACCTCGTCGTCGGCGATGCCGTGCATGTCGAGGATCTCGTCGAGGTCGTCCTCCGGGAACTGGACGTAGTGGAAGACGCAGCGGCGCAGGAACGCTCCGGGCAGCTGTTTCTCCTCGTTGTTGGTGACGATGATGATCGGGCGGAGGTCGGCCCGGCCGGCCGGGACCGCGTGCCCGACGTCGGGGACCTCGTCGGTCTCGAAGCGCAGCTCGTCCAGCTCGCGGAGCAGGTCGTTGGGGAAGTCCAGGTCGGCCTTGTCGATCTCGTCGATGAGCAGGACCGAACGCCGTCCGAGCTGCGCACGGGCGATGACGCGGCCCAATGGGCCGAGCCGGAGGTAGGTCTCCGGCTCGGGCAGCTTCTCCTTGAGGATGCCGCTCAACTGCGCGTCCGCGAGGCGGCGGACCGCGTCGTACGTGTACAGCAGGTCCCGGGCGCGGCTGGTGGACTTGATGTGCGCCTGTTCCAGAGGCAGACCCAGACGGTACGCCACGGCGTGCGCGAGGCGCGTCTTACCGACGCCGGGGTCGCCCTGGACCAGCAGGGGGCGGCCCAGAGTGATGGCGATGTTCACGGCTTCGCACAGTTCACTGGTCAGCAGGTACGGCTCGGGGGAGAGGGATCGCTTCACCGGCTTGCCGAGCGGCGTGGTCGCGTCCTCGATCTCCTGCGTGGCCGGCGGGGTACCCGGCTCGAGACGGATCGAGGTGTCGATGGCACGGCGGACATACACGTCAGTTCATCTCTTTCAGCCAGTCCAGAAACCGGGCGGGATCGTTGTGGTGCTTCTTGACGCCCTGGGCGCTGCGGTTGAGCGCGCCATAGGTCAACGGGATGCTGAGCACACCGTCGACCGCCGCGACCCGCTCGATCCATTGACTCCACGGCGAGGCGAACTCGCGCGGCCAGCTGAGTTCCTGCGCGGCCCTGTTCGTCCACTTGTACACGTCGAGGCTCTGAAAACGTGGACTGCCGAGGTCGATGACGTCAGCGGCGCGATGCGTGTCCTTCCGGGTGACGAAGACCAGCACGAACCAGTTCTCGATCGTCTGGCACGCCGCCCGGACGTCCTGCCAGAACTGCTCCAGGGCGCCGAGGCTGATGTCGTTGACCAGCACCCGGCACACCACACCGGTGTCCTCCAGCTCCGGCAGATGCTGCAGCACCTGCTTCACCTTGTGGTCGGGATCGGACATCACGGCGCTGAGCGTGACGTTGTCCTTCTCCTGAAGATCGCCCAGGCAATGGGGCAGCCACGCACACAGCCTTTTCGCCACGGCGTCCTCGTCGGTGACGACGCTGAGGCCCAGGAGTCCTCGCCGCCCGTTCACGTTGTGGAGCGACTCGTAGACCCTGTTCCGAGCGTCGGTGAGATCGAAGTAGGCGTCGTTGAACAGCCGGGCCACCTTCGGTAGAGCCAGTCCGGTCTCGACCGACTGGCTCAGCCCGGCCGCCTCCGCGAATTCGCGAACCGCGTCGTTGCCCGGATTGGCCTCCACGAGGGTGCGCTTCAACTTGTCCAGCCAGCCCCGGCTTCTCGCGGCAGTGATGAGTTCGGCCGCTCGCACCTCCAGGTCACCCGGCTTCGTCAACCGTTCGAGATTTTCTTCGAGATCCAGAGCGACGAACTCCGCCAGCTTGCCGTCCGTCGGGTACGCGCTGACGATCGCGGCCTGCAACAGGCGCAGCGGGCGGCGCGTCATCACACCGCCCGGAACGCGTCGAGCTCGGCCGGCAGCGCCCGTCGGATCGCGAGCGCGGGAATGGCCAGATTGTGGGTCGGCAGATGACTCACCCGCTTGTCAGGATCGCCGCTCTGATGGAGAGCGACCAGGTTCAGGCTGACGTCGAACAAGGGCGCCCCCGATGATCCGTGACTGGTGTTGACGGTGTGCCGGAGGCGTGTGGAATTGCCGTTGAAGCCGATCGCCGGGCCGAAGGCCATCGTCTGCGACTCGCCGTCGAGGTGGTGCAGGATCATCAACTCGTCGTACCGCTCGAGGGCTCGCTCGCGCAGGGTGCTGACCCAGCCCCGTGAGTCTCCCGGACCGCCGGCGACCCGGAGGACGGCGAAGTCGAGGTGGTCGGCCTCGGGAAGCCGGCCGCCCGGTTCGGCGAGCTCATCGACCGGGCTCCGCGGCGAGCGGGCCGCGATCGGGTCGGCGTCCGGACGGAACACCTCGCCGTCGGGGAACCGCAACCGCAGGGCGACCGGCTCGTATCCCTTGCTCCTCGCTTCCTCGATGACGTGATCGGCGGTGAGGCAGAGGCTCGGGCCGACCAGGAAACCGGTGCCGAACGGGGCGTAGCCGTTGCCGGTCTCAGCGTCGATCCGGCACGTCCGCGCTTCGAGCTGAGCCAACTGCTTGCGCCACAGCTCGGGCTGAAGTTCGGGTGCGTGGGCGCGAATCGTGCGCTCGAAGTGGTCCGGAATCTCCGCCGGCGCGGGCTCCGGTCGCCAGCCGGTGTCGGCGACCCAGCGTCGTAGCGCCGGGTTGCCCGGCCGATCCTCCACCACCGCGCCGACGAGATCGCCGAGCCATCCTTCCGAGCGGGCCGCGATGAGAACCGCGAAAACGGTGTCCGACATGCCGGCGTTGCCGACCATCCGGTTGAGCGGGCGCTCCAGGTCGAACTCGAGGACCTGTGCGAGCCCGTCGCGGTTCGGATAGGCGTCGAGCAGCGCCTCGGACAGCCCGCGCAGCTGACGCCCCGTCAACGGCCGAGAGATGCCGCCACCTCCTTGATTACCTTCGGTGAGTGTTCGTAACTGTACGACCACGACTCCCGGCAACCCTCGTCCACATCGCCCAATCGGTGTTCGGACAAACGGTCAAACTCCGCTTTACTGTGCGCATGAAACCGACGCGGTACGTTGTGGAGCGGGTCGCCGTGACGAACGCGCAGCTGGCCCAGTGGGAGTCCGACCTCAGCCGTACCGAGCTGAGGCTGAGCGGACTGTGCCCTGAGTGCCGCAAGAAGACGGTCGCCAATCTTCCGCGAAGTGCCGCCGTCCTCGAGGCCAACGCCGGGACGACGTCGAAACAGCTGACCGCCGTCATCGAATGCGCGTGCGAGGAGCCGCATCGCGACCGTCCGGACGGCGTGGTGCCGGGATGCGGGCGGACCTGGCCGGTGGTGGCGAGTTTCGGCGACGGCGGCGCCGTGACGCTCCGGCCCGCGTTCGAACCGGATCGCGTGGAGGCCGCCGAAGCCTTCCGGAAGGTTCAGGAGGGGCAGCTCACCGCCATCCGCGCCGCGGGTGACAAGTGGACCGCGGGCATCGCGGCCCTGATCGGCCTGGCCGGGCTCATCCTGCCGCTCGCCGGCCGTGACGCGATCCGCTCGCTGCTGCCGTGGGCGCAGATCACCGTCGGGCTGCTGTTCGCGGTGGCGTTCGCGGGGGCCGCGACGGCGATCCTGCTGGCCTACCGCGCCGCGCACGGCATGCCGGCCATCCGCCCGGTCGGCGACGACAGCGCACTGCTGGACTGGTATCAGGCGCACCGGGCCCGCGCCCGTACCGCCGCCCGGCACCTGCGGAGGGCCATCCAGGCCGCCCTGGCAACGGTCGTCGCGCTCGCCGCCGCCGTCGGAGTCGTCGTGTTCGGCCCGGTCAAGCCGGCCACGTCGGAACCCGTCCAGATCACGAAGCCGGACGGCTCGGTGGTCTGCGGCGTGTTCCTGACCTCCACCGCGGACGGTCAGATCCGCCTGCGACGAGCCGACGACGGCGAGGTGGCGGCGATCCCTCCGGGCGACATCACCCGCATCAAGCCGGTGAAGGCCTGCTGACCGCCGAGGGCCGCGAAGGCCGTGTCTTACGCCTCCGCCCATGTCCGAGACCCTGGCCGCGATCGCCGTTGTCATCAGCCTTGTCGCCTTGGCCGTCGCGTGGTGGAACGGCAACTCCGCCCGCCGCTCAGCCGACGCGGCGGAGGGGTCCCAGCACGCGGCCGACCGATCAGCCGACGCGGCCTTGAGAGTGGCGGACCTGGAAAGCCAGAGACGGCATGCTGAAACGAGACCGCTCTACAAGATGGAGATCCTCCCCGGCGAAGATCCGATCTTCGAGTATTCCGTGTGGTTGACACTGATCGAGCACGGTCCGGTGCAGGACCTGGTGGTGGAAGTCTTGTCGCCCAACTGCACTTGCTGCCGCGAAGGTCGGCGTAGCGCCCGTTCATCGAGATCGACGTCACCTCTGACGTCCAATAGCGAAACGCCGGCCGATGCGATGCATCGAAGGAGACCTCGACGGCCCCTGAGCAACCGCGATTGTCTCGTCTAGGGCGTTTCCCAGCGGGCCAGCCAGCGGGTCAGGATGGCCTCCAGCGCGGCCGCGTCGGCCGGGGAGAGCTCGTCCAGCAAGCGGCGCTCGTTGCGCATGTGGTCGGTGAAAGCCTGGTCGATCAGCGTGCGGCCCGCCTCCGTCAAGGCCACCACGCGGCCCCGGCCGTCGGTGGTGCTCGGGCGGCGGGTCACCAAGCCGTCGCGTTCCAGGCGGTCGATGCGCTTGGTCATGGCGCCGGTGGTGACCATGGTGTGTGCGGCCAGCTCGCCGGGGGCCCGCTCGTAGGGTGCGCCGGCCCGGCGCAGGGTGGCCAGCACGTCGAAGTCGCCCTCGCCCAGGCCGTAACGCCGGTAGACGACGGTGAGCTGTTCGGTGAGGTGGCCGGCGACCCGGTGCAGGCGGCCGATCACGCCCTGGGGGGTGACGTCGAGGTCGGGGCGTTCGCGGGCCCAGGCTTGCTGGATCCGGGCCACATGGTCGGTAGCTTCCATGGAAGCTATAATACCTTCCGTGGAAGCTACTTGGCGATGGACGGTCATCACGGCGCTCGCGCCGATCGCGTGGGGGACCACCTACTTCGTGACCCACCGCTATCTGCCGGCCGACTACCCGCTCTTCGGCGCGGCCGTCCGCGCGCTGCCGGCGGGGCTCCTGCTGCTGCTCGTGCGGCGCAGGCTGCCGTCCGGATCGTGGTGGTGGAAGTCGCTCGTGCTGGGCACGCTCAACATGGGCGCGTTCTTCGCGCTGGTCTACCTGGCGGCGCAGACGCTGCCGAGCAGCATCGCCTCGACCGTCATGGCGACCTCGCCCGTGGTGCTCATGCTCTTCGCGTGGGCCGCGCTGAGCGAGCGGCCCCGGGGCGCGCACCTGGCCGGCGCGGCGGTCGGGGTGCTGGGCGTCTGCCTGATGCTGTTCACCGGGCCGGTGGCGGTCGACGCGCGGGGCGTTCTCGCGTCGGTGTCGGCCATGGTCATGTCGTCGTTCGGCTACGTCCTGGCCAAGAAGTGGAGCGCCGGCATCGACGTCTTCTCGCTGACCTCGTGGCAGCTGATCGCGGGCGGCGCCATGCTCGTGCCGGCCGCGATGCTGCTGGAGGGGGCGCCGCCGGCCCTGGACGGCGCGGCCGTGCTGGGCTTCGGCTACATCACCGTGATCGCGACCGCCGTCGCCTTCGCGGCCTGGTTCACCGGGCTGCGCCATCTCAGCGCGGGCACGGTCGGACTGGTCGGCCTGCTCAACCCGGCGACCGGGGTGCTGCTCGGCACCGCGCTCGCGGACGAGGCTCTCTCCGCACGGCAGATCGTGGGTCTGATCCTGGTCCTCGCCGGGGTCCTGCTGGGTCAGCCATGGTGGCGGTCGAGGAAGCCGGCGGCGGTGGAGTCGGGCGCGGTGAGGTCCTCGGCCATCCGGACGATCAACTGACTGACCCGCGTGTCCCGGTCGTGGGCGCTGTGGGTGAGGCTGGCCGTGCGGGCGTTCGAGGCGTCGCCGGACCGGATGGCGTCGAGGATCGCGGCGTGCTCGGTGTAGCTGGGGCCGAACTCGCGCGCGCCGCCCGGCGTGGTCCAGGGGGCGGAGACCTTCACCTGCGCCTCGATCGTCCGCAGGAGGGCCGTGATCGTGCGGTTGTGGGCGGCGTTGCGGACGGCGTCGTGGAAGTGGTTGAAGACGCGCCGGATCTCGGCCGGGTCGTCGGTGGCCTGCGACCGGTCGTGCAGGTCCTGCAACCGGGCGAGGTCGATGGGCGTGGCCCGGGTCGCGGCGGCGTAGGCGGCCGACGACTCCAGGATGGCCCGTGTCTCGAAGATGTCGAGGATCTCCTGGTCGCTGCGCGGGCGGACCTCGAAGCCGCGCTTGCCCGAGACGAGCAGGCCGTCCTGTTCGAGCAGGGCGAGGGCTTCCCGCACGGGCGTCCGCGAGACGTTGAACTCCTCGCTGAGCTGCTGGGGGATGAGCGGCGCGCCGTCGCGGTAGTGGCCGTGGGTCAGCCGGTCGAGCACGGCGCGGTAGATCGTGTCACGGGCGTTCGTCATTCCCGCTGCCGCCATTCGGTGAGGGAGCCGTCGTACAGCCGGGGCGCGGGGCGGCCGGCCGCGATGGACGCGTCCAGGAGCGCGGCGTCGTGCTCGCGCAGCCGGTCGACGTCCACCAGCGCCGCCGTCACTTGCGCCGGGCCTTCCACTCGCCGCGCTCGGGACGCCGCAGACCGAGATGCTGCCGGAGCGTGGTGCCTTCGTAAGCCGTACGGAACAAGCCCCGTCCTTGAAGTTCCGGGACGACCTCGGCCACGAACTCGTCGAAGGCGCCCGCGCCGACCGCGACCGGGTCGAGCGCCCACGGCGTGCCGGCCCGGTGCGCGGTCCGGGCCACCGCCCGCAGCGACTCCTCGTCGGTGCTCATCAGCGCGCCCCGGCCGGGAACGTGGTCGTCCAGTCCGAGGCAGCGCCGATGGCCGGGCCGGCCCCGGCCGCCAGCAGCACGTTGGCGCTGAGGTTGGCCACGATGTAGTTCGTCAGGCCGTACACGAACGGCTGTTTCGCGGCGATCCGCGCATAGCCCTCACGGACGTCCGGGTCCTGCCACGTTGCGGTGGTCATACGTCGGCGCTCCCAGCTGCATATAGGCGCATGCAGCCTAGGCCGTCTCTCCAATTTCCTCTAGGGGAGGTAGGGATTATTTCATCGCGATCACGCGCGCCTGCCCGCCGGACCCTTCCTCGTACGGGATCAGCCCCACGAAGACGGTCGCCCCGCGCCGCGGCAGCCGGTCGAGGTTGGCGAGGTTCTCCACGCCGTAACGGTCGGCGCCGGTCAGGGCGAGATGCGTCTCGAAGCCCTCCGACACTCCCGGATCGATGCTGAGCGTGTCGACGCCGAGGCTGCGGATCCGGCGGCGGCTCAGCAGCCACTCGCAGGCGTCGACGCCGAAACCCGGGAAATGCAGCGTGCCCTGGGCGTCGGTGCCCCGATAGGCATCGGCGTCCCCGGCCTTGGCGCCCCAGCCCGAGTGCATGAAGACGGCGGCGCCGTCGGGGATACGGCCGTAGCGGTTCTCGTACGCCTTGAGGTCGTCCACAGTCACCACAGTGTCGGGGTCGTGCCGGGCCCGGCGTGCGATGTCGACGACCACGGCGGGCAGGATCAGCTCATCGGGCCGCAGCTCGGTGGCCGTACGACCGCCGGCGGTGAAATGCGCCGGCGCGTCGACGTGGGTGCCGATGTGCTCGACGGTGGTCCACTCCTGCATGTAGTAACCGTCGCCGGCGATGGTGGCGACGGTCCGGCGCTTGGCCTCCTCGCCGGGTGAGAACGCCGGAAATCCGGTCGTCAGGGGATAGGTGAGGTCGAGGAGGCCGCCGCGCCCGCTCGCCGCGGCCGGCGTGGCCACGGCTACGGAGGCGACGGCCGCCGCCCCACCGAACAGAGCCGCTCGGCGGCTGAGAGTTTGGGTGCACATGGCCTTCATCTTGCCCAGACCGTGGCGCTCTGTGGATGTGTACATGCGTACGCAGCAAGCGGTATGATCGCTTAAACGTGTCAGTTGGGAGCACCGATGGAGAGCATCACGAAGAACCGCCAGTCGCTGGAGACGTTGCGGGCCATGGTCGCCCGGGCGTACGGGCCGGCGCAGGTGCCGGACGGTGACGACTGGGCCGAGGAGATGAGCCACGGCTGGTTCAACGTGGCGTACCGGATCCGGCTCCGCGACGGCTCCGGCGTGGTGGTCAAGATCGCGCCGCCGCCGGCCATCGAGGTGATGACCTACGAGCGGGGCGCGATGGCGATCGAGCTGGCGTCGCTGAAGCTGATCGCCGGGAAGACCAGTGTGCCGGTGCCCCGGGTCGACTTCGCCGATCGCAGTCACGAGCTTGTCGACGCCGACTACTTCTTCATGCCGTACATCGACGCTGACAACTTCGGCATCGTCCGCGAAGGACTTCCGGACGCCGAGGTCTACGACGAGGCGCTCGGCGCCGCCAACCGGGAGCTCAACAGCATCGTCGGCGCCGGATTCGGGCCGCTCGCCGGGCCGTTCGACGCCACCTGGCGGGCCTGCTTCCTCCGCATGATCGGCGACGTCCTGACCGACGGCGAACGCCGTACGGTCGACCTCGGCCACTCCTACGACGAGATCCGGGCGCTCATTGCCGCGAATGAAGACTGCCTGGACGAGGTGACCGAGCCCCGCTTCGTCGAGTGGGATCTGTGGGACAGCAACGTCATGATCCGCGACGGGAAGATCGTGGCGATCATCGACCACGAGCGGGCCTTCTACGGCGACCCGCTGATCGAGGCCGGCTTCACCGCCGTCGACCTGCCCGCGTTCGGCGACCCGGCGGCGTTCATGCGCGGTTACGGCCACGCCGAGCTCACCGCCACCGAACGGCAGCGCCGCAAGCTCTACACCCTCTACCTGATCCTCATCATGATCATCGAGACCGACTACCGGGGCCACACCGACACCAAGCAGTACGACTGGGCCCGCGAGCGCCTGCACGAGGTGATGGCGTTGTTCAAGGCGGGCCGCTGAGCGCGGCCATGCTCGGCAGCCGCCCAGTCGGGCGGCTGCTGTGGCACACCTGCTCCCAGACCACGCTGTCGGTCGGCGTGTACGGGATCTACGCCCTGACCAACGCGTGGTTCGTGGCCCGGGGCGTCGGCGCCGACGCCATGGCGGCGGTCAACCTGGCCGCCCCGGTCCTGCTCGTGCTGGGCGCGGTCTCCACGACTGTCGGCGCGGGCGGCGCGTCCCTGGTCTCGCGCCGCCTCGGCGCGGGCGACGCGGCCGGCGCGGCCCGGGCCACCGGCAACGCGTTCGCCGTCTTCTGGATCACCGCGGTCCTGATCACCACGGCCGGCCTGGTCGGCATCGAGCCGTTGCTGACCGCGCTCGGGGCCGAGGACGCCACCCGCGGCCTGACCCGCGACTACACGATCGTGCTGCTGTGCGGGGCGCTCGTCTCGACCGGTTTCTCCAGCCTGGTCCGGGCCGAGGGCCGGCTGCGGTTCTCCACGATGCTGTGGGTGGTCCCGGTCCTGGTGCAGATCACCCTCGATCCGCTGCTGATCTTCGGCCTCGGCTGGGGTGTGCGCGGCGCCGCCGTGGGCACGGTGGGCGGCCAGGCGGTCTCGGCGGCGATGAGCATCTGGTTCTTCTTCCTCCAGCGCGACCGCCCCTATCGCCTCGGGGCGGCCGACCTGCGCCCGCACGGCCCTACCGTTCGTGCCCTGATCGGCGTGGGCGCCCCGTCGTTCCTGGCCGGTTTCGGCGCGACCCTGCTCGCCGTGCTGGTCAACAACACCCTGTCGGCCGCGGGCGGAGCGGTGGCCCTGGCGGCGTACGCGGTCTGTGCCCGCCTGCAGACCTTCGTGGCCATGCCCCAGCTGGGCATCAGCCAGGGTCTTCAGCCCATCGTCGGCTACAACACGGGCAACGGGCGGCACGACCGGGTGCAGCGCGCCAAGACCCTGTCCCTGCGCGCCACCGTCGTCTACGGGGCCGCGATGGCGGCCGTCGTCGCCGTGTTCGCCGGTCCGCTCGTGGCCCTGTTCCTGCCCGGCGGCGAGACCGCGGCGACCGCCCGGGACGCGCTGCGGATCATCGCCGCCGGTTTCGTCGCGGCCGGAGTCGCCCCGCTCATCTCGGCGTACAGCCAGTCCCTGGGCCGGCCCGCGCTGTCGTACACCATCTCGGTCGGCACCTTGCTCGCCGTCAAGGCGCCGCTCGTGGTGGCGCTCGCCCACACCGGAACGACCGGCGTGTGGGTGGCCCTGGCCCTGGGCGAGATCATCTCGGCGGCGGCCGCCCTGCTCCTGCTGCGACGCCTCAGCGCCGGGCCGCCGCCCTGATCATCTCCGGCCGGAGCTCACTGCAACCCCGTACGGACCGCGGTGATCCGCTTGGTGTTGAAGCCGAGCCAGTTCATCCGGCCCACGTAGCGGGCGTGCTCGACCTTCAGGCAGCGGTCCATGATCACGGTGAGGCCGCCGTCGGTGGCCGTCTGCGCGCCCTCGGGGCTGATCACGCCGAACTGGCACCACAGGGTCTTGGCGCCGATGGCGACGGCGTCCGTGGCGATCTGCGGTACGGCGCTGGGTGCGCGGAAGACGTTCACCACGTCGACCGGCTCGGGGACGTCGTGCAGGCTCTTGTAGCTGGTCTCGCCCAGGATCTCGGGCTCGCGCGGGTTGACCGGGATGACCTTGTAGCCGTGCCGCTTCATGTAATAACCGACGAAGTAGCTGGCCCGCAGCGGGTTGTTCGACAGGCCGACGATCGCGATCGTCTTCGACGTGTGCAGGACGCGCTGGATGTCCTTCACGTCCTGGTACTGCGAGAGATCGGTCATCGCTTCAGCCCTTCGAACGCCTGGGACAGGTCCCAGATGAGGTCGTCGACGGATTCGGTGCCCACCGACAGCCGCACCGTGCCCGGGCCGACGCCGGCCGCGGTCAGCTCCTCGTCGCTGAGCTGGCGGTGCGTCGTGCTGGCGGGGTGGATGATCAGGCTCTTGGCGTCGCCGACGTTGGCCAGGTGGGACCAGAGGGTGACGCCGCGGATCAGGTCCTGGCCGCCGTCGCGGCCGCCGGCCACGTCGAACGAGAACACCGCCCCGGCGCCCTTCGGCAGATATTTCTCGACGAGCGGCGCGTATTTGCTGCCGGGCAGCCCGGGGAAGCTCACGTTCGACGCCAGCGGATGGCCGTCGAGGAACGCCGCGATCCTCAGCGCGTTCGACACGTGCCGCTCCATGCGCAGCGACAGCGTCTCCAGGCCCTGGAGGAACAGGAACGCGTTGAACGGCGACATGGTGCCGCCCAGGTCGCGCAGGGTCTCGGCGCGCAGCTTCATCAGATAGCCGTACTCGCCGAACGTCTCGTGGAACTGCAGGCCGTGATAGGCCGGCGACGGGTCGGCCACCACCGGGAAGCGCCCGTTCGACCAGTTGAACGTGCCCGCCTCGACGACCACGCCGCCGATGCTGGTGCCGTGCCCGCCGATGAACTTGGTCGCCGAGTGGATGACGATGTCGGCGCCCCACTCGATCGGGCGGCACAGATAGGGCGTGGCGAACGTGTTGTCCACGATCAGCGGCAGCTCGTGCTCGTGGGCGATGCCGGCCACCGTCTCCAGGTCGAGCACGTTGCCGCCCGGGTTGCCGATGGTCTCGCCGAAGAACGCCTTGGTGTTGGCCTGCACGGCCTTGCGCCACGCGTCCGGGTCGTCCGGGTCGACCCAGGTCAGCTCCACGTTCATCTTGCGGAGCAGATGCTTGAGCTGGTTGACCGTGCCGCCGTAGAGCGCCGAGGAGGCCACGACGTGGTCGCCCGGCTGGAGCAGGGTGAACAGGGCACCGGCCTGGGCCGCGATGCCGCTGGAGAACGCCACCGCGCCCGAGCCGCCCTCGAGGTTGGCCACCCGCTCCTCGAAGACGGCAGTGGTCGGGTTCATGATGCGGGAGTACGTGTTGCCGTACTCCTGCAAATTGAAGTAGGCCGCCGCCGACTCCGGATCTTCGAAGACGTAGCTCGACGTCTGGAAGATGGGCACCGCGCGGGCGCCCGTGTTGGGGTCGGGGCGCTGCCCGGCGTGCAGCTGCCGGGTCTCGAAGCCGAACTCGTGGGCTTCCTCGATCACTTGGACTCCAGATTCAGAAAGCGGCGGACGATCGGAGTCTGCCGGGCTTCCTCCAGCAGGAAGCAGTCGTGCCCGTACGGGGCGTCGATGACGTGGAACTCGGGTTTCACCGGCAGCGCGGCCGCGATCTCCTCCGACGCCGAGGGCGGATAGAGCCAGTCGGAGCTGAAGGCGATCAGCAGGACGCGGGCTTTGACCCCTTTGACGGCGTCGGCCAGCTCTTTGTGGCCCCGCGAGAGGTCGAAATAGGTCAACGCCCTCGACAGATAGAGGTACGTGTTCGCGTCGAACCGCTTCACGAACGACTCCGCCTGATGGTCGAGGTAGCTCTCGACCTCGAACTCGGGCTGGTCGATCGTGTAGCGGATGTCGTCGGCGAACTGGAGCCGCCGGGCGAACCTTTCCTCGAGGGCGGGCGCCGAGAGATAGGTGATGTGACCGACCATGCGGGCCACGCCCATGCCGCCGTCGGGCTTGCGGCCGGTGCCGTAGTAGTGGCCGCCCTGCCAGGCCGGGTCGCGCCGGATCGACTCGCGGGCGATCGCGTTCCAGGCGATGCCCTGCGGATGCAACCCGTGCGTGGAGGCGATCACCACGATCGAGTCGACCTGATCGGGGTATTCGACCGCCCATTGGAGCGCCTGCATGCCGCCCAGGGATCCGCCCGCGACCGAGGCCAGCCGCTCGATGCCGAGCTCGTCGAGGAACGCCCGCTGGCACCGAACCATGTCGGCCACGGTGATGACGGGAAAGTCGGACCCGTACGGCTCACCGGTCTCCGGATTTACCGACGACGGCCCGGTGCTGCCGCGGCAGCCGCCGAGCAGGTTGGTCGAGACGACGAAATAGTGGTCGGTGTCGAACGCCTTCCCGGGCCCGATCATGCCGTCCCACCAGCCCAGAGCCTTGCCCTGGGAACCGTCGCGGCTCTCCGCGGCGAAGCCGTCGCGGGTGCTCGCGGCCGGGGCGGTTGTCGAATATCCGGCAGCGTGAGCGTCTCCACTCAGGGCGTGACAGACGAGAATGACGTTGTCACGCTTCTCGGACAGGGTGCCGTACGTCTCGTACGCCACCCGGACCTCGCGCAGCTCACGGCCGCTGTCCAGCGGCAGAGACCCCGGTAGATCCAAGAACTGTGTTTCGACGGTCAAGGGCCTCACCATGCGGGAGATGCTATCTATACGCCGTCTGCGCAGGCCAGTATGTTT